>JAFWSW010000075.1 GCA_017519205.1 Clostridiales bacterium
GTCACGTGTGAAAGCAACACCGGTACCGCAATCGTCACCCATGTTACCGAATGCCATGGACTGTACGTTAACAGCTGTACCCCAGGAATACGGGATATCGTTGTCACGACGGTAAACGTTAGCACGCGGGTTGTCCCAGGAACGGAATACGGCTTTGATAGCGCCCATGAGCTGTTCCTTCGGATCTGTCGGGAAGTCGGAACCGATCTTCGCCTTATACTCAGCCTTGAACTGGTTAGCGAGTTCCTTGAGGTCGTCAGCGTTCAGTTCAACGTCCTGCTTAACGCCCTTTTCAGCCTTCATATTATCGATGAGCTCTTCGAAGTACTTCTTACCAACTTCCATTACAACGTCGGAGTACATCTGGATGAATCTTCTGTAGCAGTCCCAAGCCCAGCGCGGGTTATTGGACTTTTCTGCGATTACATTAACAACTTCCTCATTAAGACCGAGGTTGAGGATCGTATCCATCATACCCGGCATGGAAGCTCTCGCACCGGAACGGACAGAAACGAGAAGCGGGTTCTCGAGGTCACCGAATTTCTTACCGGTGATCTCCTCCATCTTTCCGATGTATTCCAGGATCTGTGCGAAGATCTCGTCATTGATCTGACGTCCGTCTTCATAGTACTTGGTACAAGCCTCTGTGGTGATCGTAAAGCCCTGCGGAACCGGAAGTCCCAGGTTGGTCATCTCAGCAAGGTTTGCGCCCTTACCGCCGAGGAGCTCACGCATATTGCCGTTGCCCTCAGAAAACAAGTAAACATATTTGGTCATTGTTTAGCCCGCCTTTCTTAATTAATTACTTCTAGTTACTTTATTTTCAAAGTCCTTTTCACCGGGAGAAGCGAAAAGCACTTAAAAATCGAATTGTTCTTTTCGATTCCGTTATCAGAAATCGAACTTGCCTTCGAAGAACTCACCGAGCTTGTCGATCGGGAAACGGATGTTGCCCGGCTCGTACTCGACGTTCTTCATGGAATCACGCTCACGGATCGTGACGCAGTTATCTTCTTCAGAATCGAAGTCATAAACGACACAGTACGGAGTACCGATCTCGTCCTGTCTTCTATAGCGCTTACCGATGGACTGTCTGTCATCGAATTCACACATATACTTCTTGGAAAGCTCTGCGAAGATCGGCTCGGCCTTCTCGCTGAGTTTTGCAGACAACGGCAGGATACCGATTTTGATCGGTGCAAGGAACGGATGGAAGTGCATGACTGTACGTACATCTTCCTTATCGCCGTCAACGATCTTCTCTTCGTCATATGCGGAGCAGAGGAATGCGAGAGTTACACGGTCAGCACCGAGCGACGGCTCGATAACGTACGGGATGTACTTCTCGTTCTTTGCCGGATCGAAGTAGGACAGATCCTGCTTACTGAATTCCATGTGCTGCTTGAGGTCGTAGTCGGTTCTGTCGGCAACGCCCCAGAGTTCGCCCCATTCGCCCTCTTCCTTGAAGGGGAACCAGAACTCGAAGTCTGTGGTCGCATTAGAATAGAAAGCCAGTTCCTTCGGATCGTGATCTCTTGTTCTGAGCTCATCTTCCTTAAGACCAAGACCTGTAAGCCAGTTATAGCAGTATTCTTTCCAGTACTTGAACCACTCGAGGTCAGTACCCGGCTCGCAGAAGAACTCGAGTTCCATCTGCTCGAACTCACGGGTTCTGAAAATGAAGTTACCCGGTGTGATCTCGTTTCTGAAGCTCTTACCGATCTGGCAGATACCGAACGGGATCTTTTTTCTTGCAGAGCGCTGTACGTTCAGGAAGTTAACGAAGATACCCTGAGCGGTCTCCGGACGGAGATAAACCTCACTCTTGCTGTCCTCGGTAACACCCATGAATGTCTTGAACATCAGGTTGAATTTTCTTACATCGGTGAAGTTATGACCGCCGCATGTCGGGCACGGGATGTTCTTTTCCTTGATATAAGCAACGAGTTCCTCATCGTTCATACCCTCGACAACAACATCGGTAATGCCGTTCTCAGCGTTATAATCTTCAACCAGTTTATCGGCACGGGCACGAGCCTTGCACTGCTTACAGTCGATGAGCGGATCGGAGAAACCGCCGACGTGACCGGAAGCTACCCATACCTGCGGGTTCATGAGGATCGCACAGTCAACACCTACGTTATACGGGCTTTCCTGAACGAACTTCTTCCACCATGCAGCCTTTACGTTATTCTTGAGCTGAACACCCAGAGGACCGAAGTCCCATGCATTTGCCAGACCGCCGTAGATATCGGAACCCGGATATACGAAACCTCTTGTTTTCGCAAGAGCGACGATCTTTTCCATTGATTTCTTAGCAGGCATCAGGATTCTTCCTCCTCAGACTCAATGATCTCTTCAGCGACTTCCTCTACGAAGGATTCAGTCTCTTCTACAAAAGACTCGGCAACTTCAGCATCTGCCTCAGCTGTCTCTCCTGCTGCAGGAGCTTCGCCTGTTTCAGCAGCCTCACCCTCAGCGTCCAGACGAGCCTGATTCTCAGCAGCCTCTTTTGCAAGACGGCGAGCTTCCTCGATCTCCGGACGGAGCGGTACATACGGAGTATGCTGACCTTCGACACCAACTACCTTATCGGCTGCAACTTCCTTGCAGGCGAGGGTAACATAACTCGGTGTCGGGTCCTCGACCATCGGCTGTGCGCCATCAACGAGCTGACGTGCGCGCTTAGCTACGAGCATGCAGAGCGAATAGCGGCATTCGGCCTTTGGTAACAATTCTTCTACTGACGGATCAACTAACATTTTTTCGTTCCTCCCTTTTTTCTCCGGTTATTCAGCGAGAAGTGTGTCCACTTCTTTGCTTCGTCTTACATATCTGGCATGTTCTGCCATCACGATCGCGGCGATCTCTTCAGCGGCCTTATCGACCGTGTCGTTTGTCACCACGTAGTCAAACTCCGGTGCGCTTTCGATTTCTTTCTTCGCCTGCGCCATCCGCTTGTCGACCAGTTCCTCCGACTCAGTTCCTCTTCCGATCAGTCTGCCGCGGAGTTCTTTCAGCGAAGGCGGAAGAAGGAAGATCGTAACTGTCTCTTCAAACTTCTCCTTCAGCGCCAGCGATCCTGCGACCGTCAGATCCAGAAGGACATCCTGTCCTTTTCCCGACATCGTCAGAAGCGGTGTCAGCGGAGTGCCATAGTAGTTTCCGACATATACGTCGTACTCGATGATCTCGCCCTCGGCGATCAGTTTCTCGAATTCTTCTTTGGATCTGAAGTAATACTCCACACCGTCTTTTTCCTGTCCTCTCGGATCTCTGGATGTAACGGAGATGGACTGTCCGAAATCGGGGATCATCTCACGGAGTTTTGCGATTACAGTACCTTTTCCTACGCCGGACGGGCCGGAAATCGATACGATCAAGCCGTTGCTCATTTCTTACCTCCTTCTGCCTTACCGAGCATCTCGGAGAGTTCCTCCGGTGCCATGGCTGAAAGGATGATATGGCCGCTGTCGGTGACCAGAACAGCCTTGCTCTTCTTACCGGAAGAGCAGTCGACCAGCGCACCTCTGTCTCTGGCATCCTGCACCAGTCTTCTGATCGGAGCGGACTCCGCCCCGGCCACGCAGACCAGTCTCGTGCTGGAAATCATATTGCCAAATCCGATATCAACAAACGCCATTGTTCTTCTCTTCCTCTTATGCCAGATTCTGGATCTGCTCACGGATCTTCTCGAGCTCCGTCTTCATGTCCAGAACGTAATTGGTTATCGTCAGATCATTCGCCTTCGAACCGATCGTGTTCACTTCACGGTTCATCTCCTGGAGAATGAAGTCCAGTCTCTTACCGATGCTGCCTGTGCCCTTCAGCGTTTCACGGAGCTGGGCCATATGGCTCGTCAGTCTGGTGAGTTCCTCATCGATCGCACACTTGTCGGCAAATACAGCGACCTCGGCTTCACGGCGGGCTTCGTCATAAACGAGATTCGCCTTCTCATCCAGAAGATCCTGGATCCTTGCCATCAGGCGCTCCTTATACTCTCCCGGCACGAGCGGTGCACGGAGTTTAACAGCTGCATGCATGCTCTCGAAGCTCTTGACCTTGTCGAGAAGATCGTTCACGAGTTTCTCACCTTCGACCGCTCTCATCTTCAGGATGTCATCGATCGCACTGTCAAGAACCGGCAGGAGCTCAGCGCCTGCTTCTTCCGGAGTCAGGCTGTTCGCTCTTGCAACCAATACATCCGGGCATCTTGCGATCTGATATGCATCGGCATTGTCGGCACGTCCGGTCAGCTCGGCGATTTGCTTCACTGCGTCGGAATAAGCTTTTGCAAGACCGGTATTCAGTTCAACTGTGGAGTTTCCGTCTCCCACGTCCTCGATGGTAACAAACACATCGATCTTACCGCGGATGAGACGCTCGGTGATCTTCTCACGGATCTTGGTTTCCAGGACAGCATATCCTCTGGGCATACGTACAGATATATCACAAAAACGGTTGTTTACGGATTTGAGTTCTACCAGATAGCGCCGTGTCGCGTAAGTTGCCTCGGCCCGGCCATAGCCCGTCATGCTGAATGCCATAAAAAGACCCCGATTCCTGATTTTTAGCACATAGAATTATATAATAGGGCTCAAAAAAGCGCAAGTGTCAAAATCGCCATTTGTCTTACAGCCGTGGGGATTACAAGAAATTTTCAGGTCGGCGTTTTTCTCTGTTTTTTGCGTCTTGCTTCCCGTTTTCCGGGATTTTACGAGATCTGAACCGGGTCAAACTTCAGAAAATCCGCTGCGATCAGGCGGTATACGACGCCGTTTTTTTCGCCGTTAAAGGCATTCTGGTGGGCACGTCCGTGGAGGTGTCCGTAGATGCAGAGTTCCACGCCGTATTTCTCCAGCGTTGTTGTAAATCCGTTCTCGCGGTTCGGGTCGTAGATCGGCGGGTAGTGCAGCATCGCGATCCGGCGCATCTTGTCCGCGCTGCCGGTGCTTTCGTCGCAGGATGAGATCGAATCGAGGAGTGATCTCTCGAGGCGTCCGACCTCGCGAGTATAGATCTTCTCATCGTCTTTCTTACTCTCGGGATTCTCAGGCAGGATCCAGCCGCGAGTGCCGGCGATCAGGGTATTCTCGATAACGAAGCCTTTGTTCTTCAGGATCTTCATGGACGTTAGGCCATGGGATACCATAAACTCTTCGACCTTTTTCGTGGTCCCCCACCAATAGTCGTGATTGCCTTTGCTCAGGATCTTCGTGCCGGGAAGCGACTCGATAAACTCAAAATCCGCGAGCGCTTCTTCCATCGAGATGCCCCAGGAAATATCACCCGGAATCAGGATCGTATCCGCATCTGTGATCTTCGCGCGCCAGTTCTCCTCGAGACGTGAAACATGGTCATTCCAGGCCGGACCGAAGACATCCATCGGCTTATCGACCGACAGGCCTAAATGCAGATCAGCGATGGCAAAAATACTCACGCGGCGCGCTCCTTTCGTGCGGATTCATGAAACCATGATAACATATTACCCCTGATGGAAGTGCGCAAAGATCGCCTGTGCATCCTTCTCCGAGATGCGCTCGGCTTCCATCAGCTCCTCGACAGATGCCTGCGAGATCGCTTTGATCGAACCGAACTGCTTCATGAGTGCTTTTCGCTTGGCAGTACCGATACCGGGGATCGTCTCGAGCGAATAGGTGAGATTTCTCTTCTTGCTGAGTTTCCTCTGATATGTGATCGCGAAGCGGTGGACCTCATTCTGGATACCCGTGATCAGACGGAAAAGCACCATCATGTCCTCGTCTTCTCTCGCATCCTCGGCCAGGTCGATCGTCTCGCCTTCGAGCGTCACCAGTCCGTGCGTCCTGTGTCTTCTGTCCTTGACCATACCGGCCAGCTGGACCTTGTCAGAGAGCCCGAGCTCGGTAAGAACTTCAAAGATGGCGTGCACCTGTCCGAGTCCGCCGTCGGCAAGGATCAGATCCGGCATCTTGCCGAACTTCTCATCTCCGGAGTGCGCGAACCGGCGCGTCAGGACTTCCTTCATAGAAGCGTAGTCGTCCTGGCCTTCCACGGTCTTGATCTTGAACAGACGGTATGCCTGCTTATCCGGACGTCCATCGGTAAATACCACCATACCGCCGCAGCGGTCGTCGTTTCCGAGGTTACTGATATCGTAGGACTCGATGCGCTTCGGGACATCGCGGAGCGAGAGTTTATCACAAAGGAGCTGCAGCGCGGTCTCGACACTCTGCTGCGAAGTGCCGACTCGAAGGATACGGCGGCGAAGTGCTTCTTTCGCATTCGCGTTCGCCATCTCGAGAAGGCGCGCACCATCGCCTCTCTGCGGCACATGAACGGAGACCTTATGTCCCGCCATATCGCAGATCGCCTGTTCAACAGTATCGTGATCTTCGAGATCGATCGATACCAGGATCTCTTTCGGGATCTCTGCCGCCGTCGGATAATACTGCATAAGGAAAGCCTCGAGGAGGCTGTCTTCCGACTCACCCTCGTCTTTCAGGAAGTACGTGGAAGATCCGATGATACGGCCTCCGCGGAGCTCGAGTTTTCTGAAGCACATCTCACCCGCATCGCGGAAGAAGCCGACCGCATCCCGGTCCGACTCACGCGGGAAAGAAACATTCTGGCTCGCCATCACGGTGCGGAGCGCACTCAAGCGGTCACGGTAAACGGCAGCCTTTTCGAAGTCCAGATTCTCGGAGGCTTCCTGCATCTGCGCTTCCAGATCGCGAAGGATGCCGTCGTATTTTCCCTCGAAGAAACGGCAGATATCTTCCATGACTTTCCTGTACTCTTCTGCAGAAACATCGCCGCGGCACGGGCCCACGCAGCGCCCGATGTGATAGTTGAGACAGGTGCGTTCTTTTCCGATATCACGGGGAAGGACCTTCCGGCAGGTCTTCGTCGGGAAGATATCGCGGAGGGCCTGAAGTGCACGGTAGAGATCGCCGCCCAGGAACGGTCCGTAATACTTCGCGCCTTCCATATTCTTGTCGGGGCGGAAGACCTTCATGATGCGCGGATATTCCTCCTGCATCGTGATACACACATAAGGGAATCCCTTGTCGTCACGAAGAAGGATATTGTAGTGAGGCTGGTATCTTTTGATGAGATTGCACTCGAGAAGAAGTGCTTCGAGTTCGGATCCGACGACGACATATTCGAAGTCGGCAACATGGGAGATCATGGCGAGAACTTTGGCATTTCCCTGCGGGTTCTTGCCGAAGTAGGAGCGCAGACGATTACGAAGATTCTTCGCTTTTCCTACATAAATGACAGAATCCGAGGCGTCCTTCATCAGGTACACTCCCGGATCCGTAGGTACTATATCTAATCTTGCGTCGAATTTGGAAACTTCGGCACCACTCATTGGATCTTAGGATCGTTGAGATAGCCTGCCAGAGCTTCGACAGCTTCGTCCTGATCGATACCATCTGCTGTGATCTCGATCTCTGCATCATTCTCGATTCCCAGAGACATAACACCGAGAAGGCTCTTCGCATTAGCGCGTCTGCCGGATCTGGTGAGATAGATGCTGCTCTTAAATGCAGAAGCCTTCTGGATAAGGATCGCAACCGCCTTCATCTGGAGTGCTTCATCACACTGAAAAGTAACTGTCTGAGAAACCATGTTTCTTCCTCCTCGAGGTTCATATATTCTGTGTCCGCGCGGGTTTCGTAAAACAGCGCAAACTTCGGTTTTTATGCTACAAGCAAAGTATATGAACACTTAAGTTTAATGTCAATCGTTTGACAACTTCGCTCCGTCATTTTCGTGTTTTTGCGTGAAAAACACCTGCTCCGCGGATGTTTTCTAGTCATTCTGTCAAATAGACAATGTGAAGAGGATCGCGTCATCTTTCGGCGCTTCGTAGTAGTTCTTTCTCCGCCCTGTTTCCTCAAATCCGAACGACCTGTACAGGTGTACGGCCGCCTCATTTTCGGACCGGACTTCCAGGTAGATCTTCGCTATTTTCCGGTCGGCCGCAAATCTCTTTATTTCCTCCAGGAGGCATCTTCCGAGACCCTGTCTTCTGAACTTTCTCTTGACGGCGATGATCGCGATCTCCGCTTCGTCCATCACATACTGAAGCGCATAGTATCCGACCAGCTCCCCGCTCTCTTCGTCTCTCGCGCACACCAGCGTCCGGACCTGCTCATCCGAGGCGAATGCCCAGAGCGAATCCACGCTCCACGGATCCGGAAACGATGCGATCTCGATCTCATGGATCTCCTGAAGGTCTTCCTTCTTCGCCTTCTCAAAAAGCACTTTCATTTGCGGCCTCCTTTCAGTCGTTGGTACTGTAGTAACGGATCGGGATCTCCTTTACCTCTTTTCCCTGCTCGCCGGCAGTCCTCTCCGCCTGCGTTTTACTGAGATATACCGGCATCAGCGCAGCCGCTGGATACTTCGAAAGAAGTGTCTTTGCGTCCGTTCCCTCCACGCTTTTCCCTGCCACGGCAGCCGCGTTTTCCGGAAGGATCTCGTCGAGGCCTTCTTTGTATTCAGTATCCGGGATATCGTTTTCCAGGAAGATCTTCGCACCTGTCCCGATCAGCAGGATCTTCTTCCCGGGAATATTATTCTCTCTCCAGCTGAGGCACTTCTCACGGATCTCATCCACATCGGAAGCAGCCTCCGGAAGGACCTGTTCGCCCTTATAGTAAGCAGCGGCCCACGCCCTGTGATTTCTGCAGTCGATAAGCGGAACGACCAGTGCATCTTCGCCCCGGAGTGCCCACGCCATCGCCTCCAGCGACGATACCGGCACTGCCGGCTTTTCAATCACCATCGCCATCGTCTTGACGGCAGATACACCGATACGGATTCCGGTAAAAGAACCCGGTCCGACGGTGCAGGCGATCGCATCAAGTTCCTCGTACGTGCAGCCGTTCCTCTCCATCAGGTCATGCATCATGGGCATGAACGTCTGGGAGTGAGTCAGCCCGTCGTTTCCAAAACGCGTGTCGATCACTTTTCCGTCTTCCCACAGGCATACTGAGCAGGCTTTATTGGATGTGTCACATGCAAGTATCTTCAAAGTGCATGTCCTCCTTCTCCATCTTCTCTTTCACTTCCTCCATTTTCGAGAGGAACGCATCGGAAAATGCGATCGTGATCGTTCTTTCATCCCCGTTTCCGGAGATGGCGATCGCGAGTCTCTCCTTCGGAAGTGCATCCTCGATCACGGTGCTCCACTCGATCGCGCAGACACCATCTCTGTCGAAGTATTCATCGAGTCCCGCGTCATAGAAATCGTCGCTGCTCGACAACCGGTACGTGTCGAAGTGGAACAGTCTCGGGATACCATTCTGATCGTTATACTCGTTCACGATCGTAAACGTCGGACTCGTCACACGGGAACGAAGTCCCATGCCTCTGGCAAGACCTCTCGTAAAGGCCGTCTTCCCGGCACCGAGATCGCCGTCGAGGGTGATCACATCCCCCGGCGTCACGACAGCGCCGATGGCTTCTCCCAGACTCTCCGTCATTTCTACCGATGTACTAAGCGTTTTCCAGTTCACGCAGTTACTTTCCTTTCAAATACGATACGGCCGCTGCCGATCACCATTTCCACATCACTTTCCAGAGAAAGCGGATCGCCCGAGATTAGCACGAAGTCGGGTGCTTTTCCCACGGAAACCGTACCGAAACGGTCGTCCACGCCGAGGATCTTCGCCGCCCCGATCGTGATCGCTTCAATCGCTGCTTCCGCCGGCATACCGCCCTTCTTAGCAAGGGCTGCCGAAAGCGGCAGATACTGCTCCGGCACCTCCGGATGATCCGTCATGATCGCTACCGGAAGACCTTCCTTACGAAGCACGCCCGCGGTAGCAAGGCTCATGTTGCTCAGCTCCGGCTTGGATCTCTCACCGATCACCGGTCCCACGATGATGCCCAGGAGCTTGCCGCCCAGAGGCTTCGTCTTATCCGCGCAGATGCCCATACCGCGGTTCGGCGCTTGACCTGCTTCGTATTCATCTTTCAGAACGTCCGCGATCAGATGACCCTCGGTACAGTGGTCGAGTGTGTATTTCAGATTGAATTCATTGGCGATACGGATCGCCGTGAGGATATCGTCCTGGCGGTGCGCATGGATCTTCAGCGGCTTCTCGCCGAGGATCACGGGGATCATGGCCTCGAGCTCCATATCCTTCTCGAAGACATCCGGACGCTCCGGCTTATCATCCTTGTCCGATTCGACGGCTTCGTTATACTCCGCCCACTTCTCCTCGGACTGCTTTTTCTTCTCGTAGTACTCGATGGCCTCGATCATGACACCACGAAGAAGGGCCGCACTTCCCATACGGGTCTGGGGCGCCTTATTCTCCTTGCCGTAGCACATCTTCGGATTCTCACCGAGAGCCGCCTTCATGGCAATATACGGATCGACGATCGCACGGTCGATCGTTCTTTCATACGTCTTGATCAGAGCGAACTGGCCGCCGATGATATTCGCCGAGCCGGGGCCCGCCGCCACCATCGTGACACCGCCTTCCTTCGCCTCGCGGAAACATGGATCCGCATTATGGATGCCGTCGATCGCACGAAGATCCGGTGAGATCGGAGAAACGATCTCATTTCCGTCCGAGCCCTCGTCCGTCAGTCCGTCATCGAAAAGGCCGAGGTGTGAGTGCGCGTCGATAAAGCCCGGGTACAGTCTCGCGCCCTTGGCATCGATCGTGTTCATCAGTTCCGTCTTCTCATCATTCTCCGCGAAGTCACGACGCACATAGAGATCGGGGTTCTCTTTCCCCGTCTTCTCCATCCAGGTCTGCCAGCCGTCGCCGGATCCGACCTCAAGGATCGTCTTTCTGTCGAAGACCACGTATCCGTTCGGGATCGTATCTCCCTCCATCGTGTAAATTTCCGCGTTATAGATGATCATTGAAATTCTCCTTGCTTTTGCTGCCACTATTGTGCCAAAATTCCGCACAAAAAACAATGAGACGATCGCGTCGGACCGTCTCACCGTTCTCCAGTTTCTTTCTTCTTATTTTCCGGGTCTTTTTACCCTTCGCGAAAAGCACTCTTACTGCTCCTGTACCAGCTGGCTGGCACGGTTATCGATATTCTTCAGGACATCTTCCGCGGATCTCGATTCCTGGAAATATCCTTCGGCTTCTTCCTGGATGATCGCTGTCGCCGACACATTCACATGCCAGGCGTACCGCACATTCTCAACAAGAGTCCGAAGCTCTTGATCCAGGTCCTCATCTGCCCGGAAGTATATGACATGATACGAAGATCCCATACTCGTGTCTTTCAGGGCGTATTCATACGTTTCATTGATAAGAGCGACCGAATCGCTTCCCATCTTGTCAAAGACATTTTTCTTCATAGGAAATCCGTAACCATCGATGCCCTCGGGACCCAGAAGTGCCGTCTGGCCTTCTTCCGTATAGAAGCTCTTAATGATCTCCCAGGCTTCATCTTTATAATCCGAGGAAGCAAGGATCGACAGAGATAAGGTCGCCGCGGCGGTAAGTCCTTTTCCATCGACTGTCGGATAGCCGACGAACTTACCTTTCTTATCGCACACTTTTTTACAGAAATTGTAGTCGGTAAAACTGCCGATGGATCTTGCCATCATCGCGCACTTTCCGGAGTAAAGGAGTGCACCGAGATCGACCGCGTTCGAATAGATGGTGAGTCCATCCTGGTCGAGTCCATGTATACCATGGTAACTCGTGTTTCCGAGAGTAGCCTGAGGTAATATCGCCTCGGGAGAATTACCTTCCTTGTTTCCATACTTCTTTGTCTCCTCGAGGATCCTCTTCATACTGTCACAGGAGAAGTGGACCTCTTTCTTCTGGTAGTCCGTGAATTCAGACTGGTCTGCTCCCATGAACAGGGTAAGAAGATCTTTGCAGTCCTTTTTTGCCATCAGCATGGTATTCTCCGGAAGCGAGTCCGCCGCACGGTCCAGATCATCGAAGGTCCAGTTGCTTCCGACATCCATCAGGTCGGAATTCACGAAGAATCCGTCGAGCCTGAAGGTAAGCGGCGCGAAAAAGAGTTTCCCGTTGGTCTCCATCGCACGGAACAGATTATCGAAGTATTCCTCTCTGGGGAGTCCGTTTCCGCCGTCGATATACTGGTTTATATCCACAAGGACAGCTTCACTGGCAAGATTATCCATTCCCGCGAAGTTCAGAAGAATATCCGGCGCATCTCCGCTCAGGATATTGAGGATCAGCTCCCTCTTCTTCTTCTCGAGTGACTCATCATCGGTAACGGCTTCTCCCTTGTCGTAGAGATAGTCGATCGTTTCGATACGGGCCGTGTGGGAGGGATCCGAATTGTACCGGTTCACATACTTGTACAGATCCGAAGAGATCCCCATTCCGCCCATGTACAGGATCTTCTGACCCGCATGAGGATTCTTCTCTGCGCGCTTTAAGCAGATCAGGTAAGCTCTCTGGTCCATGAAAGATTCGATTCCGGCTTGCGAGATCACATAGATCTCGTTCTCACTTTTCGGATAACTTGAGATCCGGTCGAGAATACCTCTGTCAACATCGGTCTGGTTCCAGTCGAATAACTCCTCGAGTTTTCCGGTCTCCACATCGATCTTCGAGATCCTCTGCGGGGACGTCACGTACATCCCGTCGCCGGTGACCACGACCGTATCCGGCTGGATCCCTTCGCTGAGTTCTTTTCCTTTCAGGATCTGTCCGTTCGTCATATCGATCTCACTGATCAGACATTGATAGGAACCACTTGTAGTATCCGAGGGCATCGTCATGGCATAGTATTTTCCGTTCTTCATGCATATGTCGCTCATCAGACCCAGATCCATAGACGACAGAACGAACAGATACTTTCCGTTTTCATCGAAGACATATGCCGGCGAGGAAGAGCTGTCAGCCTCCTGAAGTATGATCTTCCCATCCGGGAGCACACGTATTTTGCTGATGATCCTCTCATTCGCGTTCCACGGAGTCTCCGGCACAACTTCTTTTACTGTCTCACCGGCTCTATTAAGGAAAACGATCTTACATTCTTTACCGTCGTCCGCTCCGAAAATGCGCACGAATTGGACTGTATTCCCTTCCGCGTCGGCGGTCATCGCGGAAACATCCTGATTCTCGTTCTCTGCATTTTTACCATAACTGATGAGTTCACCCTTAAGATCGAACACCGCGTTACCGGCAAAGTAATACCCCTCAGGAATTCCACCCGGAGCGGATCCCGAAGGTGCTTTATACAAGACACTGTAACTGACCTGCACCCGGTCACCTTGATAGTCCACGGTATCAATGTTCAGGAATTCTATTTCTTTCTTCTCGTCCACCGGGAGTCTTAATTCGGAAACTTCCGATTCGAAGAAAGTATCGCTCTCCTTTATAACTCGTCCCTTTTTATCTGTTTTCGATGTCTTTTTACAGGCTGTGCCTGCCAGCATGACCGAGCAGCAAAGCACGGCCGCGATGAGTCTTTTTCCATAATGATGTATTTTCATTTTCTTCCCGTTCCCCTATGTTTTATTTTTCCTGCAGGATCTGCTTCGCGCGGTTGTCGATATTCTTCAGCACGTCCTCCTCCGAACGTGAGCCCGCGAAATAGCCGGCCGCCTCTTCCGACAGGATCGAGTCCAGCGAAGCGTTCGAGTGGTACGTACACCGCACGCTCTCGATGGTCTCCAGAAGATCTTCATAGATCCCGTCTTTCAGCGGGAAATAGATGTAATCGATCGCGTTCTTCGGGTCCTTGGAATCTTTCGCCCACTTTTTGTAAGCTTTATCGGCCTTTTCGAACACCTCTTTACTCGTCTTTTCAAAAGCACTTCTCCTGATCGGGAAATCCGCTCCTTCAAAATTGGATACATACGTACCGATCAGTGTCTGCGCGTCGTCACTGTAAAATCCTTTGATGATGTCCCAGGCTTCCTCCTGGTAAGAAGATGACTTTACGATCGCAAATGAAAAAGAAAGGTACGCGATGACGCCCTCGCCATCCGGTGACGGATAGCCGATAAGCCTTCCCCTGTTCCCGGCAAGACCCTGAAGATATGCATATTCAGCCGGATCACGAACAGTTTTCGGAAGCATCGCGTAGTGTCCCTCATGGAAAAGCACTTCCTGTCCCACGGCTTCCGGGTCATAACCGGTGATATCGAAGTATCCGCTGTCGACGATGACCGTCCTCGAGTCCGCTTCCGGAGTATCGGCAACCTTCGCCTTTCCGTACTTTTTCGCCTCCTGAAGGATCCGTTTCATACTGTCGCAGCAGAAGTGTGTCTCCTTCTTTTCTCTGTCCATAAACCTGCTTCTGTCCGGGCCCATAAACGAGAAAAGAAGATCATCGTATTCGGATTCCGGGAAAACTTCCGCATTCCCGGAAAGCGAGGATACCGCCTGATCGAGATCATCCAGCGTCCAGTTCCGGTCCGCATCCAGGACATCCGTATTTTCTATTAATCCTAATAACTGGAATGCGATCGGCGCACAGTAGAGCTTTCCGTCAACTTCTGCCGCGCGGAAGATATTATCGAAGTATTCCGAGCGGTTAAGTCCATTGGCACCATCAATAAACGTATTCAGATCCACCAGTACATCGTCTCTGGCAAAATCACTTGAGCTCGCAAAATTGATCAGAATATCCGGTCCGGTTCCGCTCAACAGATCCAGAAGCAGTTTATTCTCAATCTCAGCAAACGATTCCATCGCGTTTGTCTGATCGATCTGCTCACTGTAATCGGTGAACACGATCCTGGCCTTGCGGGATGGATCCGCATTATATTGTGTGCAGTACTCATATAATTTTCTCGGGATAAAGAATCCGCCGATATTCAGGATCTTCTTTCCCGCGTGCGGATTCTCCGGCGCACGGTGAAGATGCACGACATGGATCTTCTGATATTGGATCGTTGCCGCATTCCCCTGGGATATGGCAATGATCTCATCACTATTCTTCGGATAGCAGCGGATCATATCAAGGATACTCCGATCGAGATCCGTCTGATTCCAGTTCAGGACCTCCTCCATTTCACAAGTAGATATGTTCAGCCGGAAGATTCCTGTCGATGTAGAAGAATAGATCCCGTCCTCACCCGCGACCATCATGCGGGAATCCGTAATAAAGTTCTTCAGTTCCTTCCCCGGTTTGATCGCACCACTGGTCATATCGATCTCGGAGAGTTTTATAATTCCATTCATGTCTGTGGAAGTGGTGATCACATAATACTTGCCTTCCGAGAAGAACACGTCGCTGTTCGGTCTTGCATCCATCGCCGAGATTGAAAACAGGTATTTCCCGTTCCCGTCAAACACATGAGGCACTCCGGACCCTTCCGTGATGATCATCCTGTCATCGTCCAGTATCTGAACCTTCATAAAATACGCATGTTTCAGGTCACCGGGAGCATCGACCGGGATACGTTTTACTTCATCTCCATTCTCATTCGAAAAAACGATCTCGCTTTCGAATTTGTTGCCCTCACACATTTTCTGGGATATACATACCGAATTTCCGTTTTTGTCATGCGTCCTGTATGAAGACGCCTGCATTCCGCCCAGTTCAGACTGCTCATTCGAGATCATATTTCCTTTTAGATCAAAGACTGCCTTGCCGGTCCTATAGTATTCCGCGCTCTGCCGAAACGGATCATAATCATCGGGCGTGACGTAAGCTAATTCATACTGTACTGACACCTGATCCCCGAGATAATCGACCGAATAGATCTCCATATTATTGAGTTCTTTCGTTTCATCGAGCGGGATCTCCAAATCATATACCTCAGAATTGAAATACGGGTCTGAAGCCAGTACTTCTGTCTTATTCTCTGTCCCTTTCGATTTTTTCTTGCATGCGCTTACCGAAGCAAGCATAGACAAGCAGAGCCCTGCAATCACGGCCCGCTTCGCCAAATCAAGATTCTTCATGTTCAACCTCCGAACCCTTTTTCCAGAGAAAACATCCATTTATAAGACCTTATGATTTGACTATAGCAGAACCGTGTGTCCTTTGTGTGACCTTGCCGTCATAAAATCCGGGATCACACCATCGTTTCGAAAAGCACTGATCCCGACGCATCGCTGATGGTCATCGTCTCCCCCGCCTCACGGGCGTTATCTCCATCCGTGTTGATCGCCGCGACAGGAATAGTAACGATCCAGCCGCAGTCCGTCTCGAACTCCAGATTCATGCGGAGTATGTCATCAGCGCCCGCATCGTATACACCCGATACATCTGCGGTCTCACTCTCGTTATCCGAGATGACCTGAACACGCTTCAGTTCTTTTCCGCCGGCACTGAGGATCAGCGTCTTTTTCGTTACAAGGCCGTCTGATACGACCTTGCGTCCGCCATCCATCCTGACGGTTCCGTTAATGACGATCTTTCCGTCCTTTTCAGGTTCCATCGAGAAGCCGTACTCATGCGGCAGCATTTCCATGAAGCACTTTTCCGCAGGATAGCCCTTGATCGTCGAACTGAGCTCCTCGGTTTCGAGCATGTCACCGTTCTGGATCGTAAGGACCGGATACGCATCGATATACTCAAATGCAGGCACAGCGACTGTCCCGCGGTAGATTCCCGAATAATCGATCAGAGCCACGGAGTTTCCTCCCCAGGAGACAGTGAGTCTCGTCGTATTCGACGCATTTTTAGGAACGACCTCAAAGTTCACTTCGACCATTTCTTTTTCTGAATCAAACTTCACAAACATGTAGTCGCAGCTCTTAAGAAGAGAAGCCGCATTCCGGCTCTCATTCTTCTGCTCTTCAAGGGATTCCTCCAGGAAGCGGATCTTATCTTCCAGATCTTCCTTCATGTATTTCATGTCGGACTTGAGCTTGACGATCGTCACCATCGACCACACCAGCGAAATGATCATGAACACGGCAACAAGGATCTTTGCCACAGTGTATGGATCCGCCACGTGTGTATGCACGTCTCTTTCCTTTCCGGCAACCACGCGGTCGAGATGACGGCGGTAAAGAAAGCGGGAAATCATATAGATGAAAAATCCGGCCAGCAGCACAGCGCAGATGATAAGGAATGCCACCAGTGGAACACCTGCGCCGCTGGTCTTTGTCGATTCAGTCTGTGAATTCAGTATGTATAACATCTTGTACCTCCAGTAAACTCCCCGGGCTCAGATCCCGAAGAACTCCTTAAATGCATAGTAGTAGCTTCTTGTCACGTCCACGAGCGTTCCGTCGTCCATCGTTAGAACAAACTTCATGGAGATCGCCGGACGGATCTTGCGGACATGCTTTTTCGAGATGATGACGGAATTGCTGACCCGGAAGAACTGTTCACGGTCAAGTTTTTCCGCCAGCTGATACAGGCGCTCCGAAGCGAAGAACCGGCCCTCGGTGGTGTGCACTTCCACATCGTGCCCGAAGCTCTCGATATAGATGATATCGTCGGAAGCTATATGGACTTTTAGTCCTTCTTCGTCTCTTGCGATGACAAAAGTATTGTCGACCGATCCGCTTTCGGAAAGGATATACTCTCCCTCCTCGCTGATCTCGAATCCGGCATCAAGAAGTTCCTTTTTTACTTCTTCATAATGCCCGTCTGAAATGTTCAGTCTGATTCTCATTTGTCACCATCCTGTCTCTCTTTGCTGATTTTATTCTACCGATATAATCGCCCCTGACAAGGGCTTTTGCACAGTCTGCACTTTATGCGCGCATAGTTTGCAGTAAACCTCATACAAAAGAAAAAGAACCGCTCCGATCGGAACGGTTCTTTTGTAAAAGCACTTGTCTTTCGTCCGAAGACGATAACCGAAGGTGACCCTCGATTAACGCTTACTGAACTGGGAAGCCTTACGAGCTTTCTTGAGACCCGGCTTCTTTCTTTCCTTCATACGTGCGTCACGTGTGAGGAAACCGGCCTTCTTAAGAATTGCCTTGTAAGCTTCTTCATCTGCCTGAACGAGAGCACGGGAGATACCGTGACGGATAGCACCGGCCTGACCGGAAATACCGCCGCCGATTGCCTTACAGATGATATCGAACTTGCCTTCTGTAGCTGTTGCTACGAGCGGCTGACGAACGATGAGCTTCAGTGTATCAAGACCGAAGTAATCATCGATATCCTTACCGTTGATTGTGATCTTGCCCTTACCGGGGATCAGACGA
>JAFWSW010000076.1 GCA_017519205.1 Clostridiales bacterium
CTGATATCAGACCAGTAACCTTCGAAGCTCTTTCTGTCATTCTTAAATACCTCGTTCAGCTTGTCAGATACCTTACGGATAATGTGGGAAGACAGTTTCTTAACGTATTCATCCTGCTGAAGTGCGGAACGTGAAACATTCAGCGGCAGGTCTGTGCAGTCAAGGCAGCCGCGAAGTAGGAACAGGAACTCCGGGATCACCTCTTCGATATTATCTGCGACAAATACCTGATGGTTGTAGATCTTGATTCTTCCCTCAAGTGTCTCATAAACATTGTTTGTCTTCGGGAAATACAGAATACCCTGCAGATTGAACGGATAATCCATGTTCAGGTGAATCCAGAACAGCGGTTCCTTCATGTCATGGAAAACAGTTCTGTAGAAGTTCTTGTACTCTTCATCTGTACAGTCCTTTGGCGTCTTTTTCCAGAGCGGCTCTGTATCATTGATCGGCATGATCTCATGCTCATGCTCCTTATATTCCTCGCCCTTTTCTTCCGCTTCTTTTCTCTTCTTCGCCTCTTCCGCCTCATGCTTTCTGTCTGCAACAACATCGCTGTAGTAAAGATCGAAAGGCATGAACGAGCAGTACTTCTTCAGAACACCACGGATCTTGGCCGCATCGAAGATCTTCTTTGCTTCTTCAGAGAGCGTGATCGTGATTGTTGTTCCACGGGCAGTTCTGTCCGAATCGGAGATTTCGTAATCCATACCGTCATCGGATTCCCAGGAAACAGCCGGAGCGTCCTTCACAAAAGACTTTGTGTCGATACGGACCTTATCCGCTACCATAAATGCAGAATAGAAACCGAGACCGAAGTGTCCGATGATGCCGCTTGCATCAGTGCTTTCTTCTTTATACTTCTCGACGAAGTCCATCGCACCCGAGAAAGCGATCTGATTGATATACTTATCAACTTCCTCTTCGCTCATTCCGATACCGTTATCGGTAAACTCGATGGTACCTGCCTCGCTGTCATAGTTTACATGCAGCTGATAGTCGTCTGTATCTTCCTTAACTGCCTCTCCGAGATCGACTAGGCGCTTAAACTTCGCAATCGCGTCCGAACCGTTACTTACCAGTTCGCGGACAAAGATGTCCTGATCCGAATAAAGCCATTTTCTGATGATCGGAAAAATATTTTCCGTAGTTACTGAAATCGTTCCTTTTCTAGCCATATATCTTCCTCCAAATTGTTTCTAAATTAAACTGTTTCGAGATGTGCATGACTGTCGATATACGCATGCACGATCTTCTGGTAACTCGCCATGAGGGATTGGATCTTCGGACATTCCGCCGAACGGAACTTGACATCGTCGATCGACTCGACCGGCAGGATATCAAATGGCGAGCTGGTAACAAAGAGTCCGAGACTCGGAGGTCCGTCGTCCTCTTCTTTTTCCATCTTGACCAGATCCTCCATGGTAAAAGCACCCTCCTCCAGTTTCAAACCGGCATCCTTGATGGCGTCTTTTACATATTTACGTGTAATACCGATCAGGATAAGATCTTCGGATGGAGAATACACTGTATCTTTATACAAAACGAAGAAATTCGATCTTCCGCCCTCGACAAACTTACCGTCGTTTCCACGGAGGATAACTTCGTAAGGCATTCCGAAAGATGTTTCCGTATTCTGGGCTTGCGCAACAGCTTTCTTATAATCGCCACGGAAAACTTTCACATGCGGTTCGACCCGCTCCCATGTCAGGCTCTTGGTAACGATACCTTCCTTATACATTTCAGGAGTCGGATAGGTCATATTGCTGAAATATATGAGATTTCTGGTCTTCGTCAGAACGACACGGACATTTCCATCTGCTTTGCCGGACTCCCAGATCATTGTTTCCGCGATAAAACGATATGTATCCGGGTCGATCGGGAAGTTTTCCTTAGCTGCCACGGATTTATGCAGTCTATCCATATGGTCTCCCCAGAACAGCAGCACGCCCTCCTGGAACCGTACGGATTCATAGTATGTGATCTCATCAGTAGGGAGAAAAAGTTCAGCTCCTTCCGGTGAATCAAAAAGGACCTTCTTTCCGTTCAAAGTACAGTACTCTCCGATGTTTCCTTCCACCAGCGGATACGCCATGCACCTTACCCCTTTCAAAAAATGCTGACTTTTATGCAGAAAATCCCCTGCACACCGTATAATTCTACTCTTTTATAGTGCTTTCGTAAACCGATAAAAAATCGTTATTTGCACAACGATTTACGTATTGAGTATTAATGAAGATATACATACAATAGATTTCGAAAAATGCATGAAAATCAGTGTTGACGTCATCAATACTGTCTGCTACAATGCCTTTATGCAAAACGATTAATAATTATTCATGGAGGTGCCTTATGGCAAAGGAAAAATTCTTACTTGCGTATTCAGGCGGACTGGATACATCCATCATCATCCCGTGGCTCCTTGAGAACTACGATTGCGAAGTAGTTGCTTACTGCGGTGAAGTCGGCGTTGGTGTCGATCACGATTATCTTGAAAAGAAAGCTCTCAAGTGCGGTGCAATCAAGTGCATCATTGAAGATATCTCCGAAGAGTTTGTTTCCGATTTTGTCTTCCCTACTCTTAAGGCAAATGCAGTTTATGAGGGCAAGTACCTCCTCGGCACATCCATGGCACGTCCTGTAATCGCTAAGCACTTCGTTGAGGCTGCTCATGCAAACGGCTGCACAACTATCGTTCACGGCTGCACAGGTAAGGGCAACGATCAGGTTCGTTTCGAACTTTCCATCAAGGCTCTGGATCCTGACATGAAGATCCTCGCTCCTTGGAGAATCTGGGATATCAAGTCCCGTGACGAAGAAATCGATTATGCAAACGCTCGTGGAATCGAAGTTCCGGTTACAAAGGAAAACAACTATTCCAAGGATGAGAACCTCTGGCACCTCTCTCACGAGGGAATGGATCTCGAAGATCCGGCTAACGAGCCGAACCTCGACAAGATCCTGGAGCTCATGGTTTCTCCTGAAAAGGCTCCGGATACACCGACCTATGTAACGATCAAGTTCGAAAAGGGTATTCCGGTAGAGGTTGATGGCCAGAAGATGTCCGCTGCCGATCTTCTCAGATACTGCAACAAGGTTGCCGGCGCAAACGGCGTAGGTATCGCAGACATCGTCGAGAACCGTCTCGTTGGTATGAAGAGCCGCGGCGTTTATGAGACACCCGGCGGAACTCTTCTCTTCGCTGCTCACCGTGAACTCGAACTCCTCACTGTTGAGCGTGACACGATCCACTATAAGGATCTCGTTGCTCAAAAGTTCTCCGAGCTCGTTTACTACGGTCAGTGGTTCCACCCGCTCCGCGAGGCTATCTCCGCATTTGTTGATAAGACACAGGAAGTTGTTACAGGCGAAGTAAGAATGAAGCTCTATAAGGGTAACTGCACACCGGCAGGCACCACTTCTCCGTTCTCCCTCTATGATCCTGAGATCGCAACCTTCGAGGCAGACGACGTTTACAATCAGGCAGATGCAGGCGGATTCATCAACTGCTTCGGTCTCCCGATGAAGGTCAACGCGAAGATGAAACAGAAGAATGGTCTTCTCTGATTCGCGACAGAAACTGATTATTGAAAAAGAATAAAAGTTTTCTAGCGCTGTCCTCGTGTATCAACACTGCGGAGGCGCTGAAAACTTTTTTCTTTCTCACCAATATATACTGTCTTCGCGGATACATCACTTTCTTAAGAAAGGAGACATTATGGACTATAGATTAATGACAATTGACGATTACGACGAAGTCTATGACATCTGGGTCGCCTGCCATAATGGCTTAAATTCCACAGACGATTCAAAAGAAGGCATTGAGAAGTACCTGAAACGAAACCCGACCACTTCTTTTGTCGCCGTCGATGACGGTCATGTGGCAGGAGTGATCCTCTGCGGTCATGACGGACGGCGTGGTTACATCCAGCACATGTCTGTTTCCCCGGACCACAGAAGGCTGGGCATCGGGGGCAAACTTGTGGAGCTGGCACTTGAAGCCCTGAATAAAGAAGGCATCAAGAAAGTCGCTCTGGTCGCTTTTAAATCGAACGACCTTGGTAACGCGTTCTGGGAAGCTCAGGGCTTCACTCTGCGCGAAGATCTGAATTACAGGAACAAGGCTCTGGTCGATCTGGAAATCGTTGACACATACAAGCAGTAAAAGCAAAGCGGCTTACCGGAATCCCGGGAAGCCGCTTTTTACTGAGCTTACGACAATCCGTACTTTTCCCTTACCCTCTGACTGGGTTCATACCCGGAAAGAAGATCATCGGCAAGTGAGATCAGTTCTTCATAGCTGACCGGCACGACAAGATAATAATCAAAGTCATCTCCCCGCCTATGCGTTACGACCGGGTGCCCTGTTGCCCCGTCGTATCCGGACAGACTGCAGCCGGATATACTTCCGATGCTTCTGAACTCACTGTCAAATACCTCAACCGAGTTCTCTGTTCCGATGTAGTAATTCCCGCAGGATGCATCATAATAGAACGACCAGACATATCCGTCCGCCGGATATAAAGTCTTTACACGGTCACCTGTCAACCGGCTGTATACACAGACTTCCCCGTCCCATAACTGGAAGGCCGCATAATCTGCATTTTCACACATGATCACTTCATAGATCATGTTCCGGTTGAATTCCTTTTCCTTTTCCATCACCTTATCCTCAAGTGCCGGAATTTCAGGATCGTCTAACTTATTCCGGATCGAAAAAGAAACCGGAGTATCGGCATATGGTTTCAGGTAATCTGTTTCTCTATATGAAAAGGTATCGATCTGATTATTCCCTGTTGTACTGAGGAACAGCGTTCCGTCCGCAAATTCTTTGGACAGAATCAGATTGGTATCATCCATATCCGGATCAAAGAAACGGCATTCACCATTCCGGATCAGATAACATCCGTCCTGCGTGTCAAAAATGGCAATTCCTTCCGGAGTATAAATATATGCAGAAAGCTCGGTATCAGTGTCGATCGTTTTTTTCAATCCGAAATTGAGATCATAAATATAGATTTTATTCTGAGTATAATAAACAATGTCGTCCCCGAAAACGGCAAATCCGGAAGGTGTCATCGCGACATTGTACTTCGAGGAAAGCACTTCTTTACCGGTGGCAAGATCTTTTGCACAAAGAATCACGCTCGTTTGCGATCCGGATTTCAAACTAAGCATCGTCTTCCCATCCGAGCAGCAATCAATGATCCCTGAACGATCGGTAAATCTGTTTTGAACACTTCCATTTTTGAGATCCGCAGAATATACATATGTCGTTCCCGAATCATAATCCGAGATAATTATACAGGCTTCATTCCCATCAATGGAAAAGAATACATAAGCAAAAGATCGGATCTTAACCGTATCCGGCAGCGATTCCCCTCGTACATCAAGACGGCAGAGAGCTTCCGGCCCACGGAAAATTACTATTTCATCATCAGTTATTGACGCATATCCGTTTCCCAGCGGATCGGAAATGAGTTTCACATCACCGAGGCCGAGATCCGTTTCCGTACCGGATGCAAAATCGAGATATTTGTAGTTTTCATTATCTCTTTGAAATACGACTCCGCGGTCTCCGTCAAAAACGCAATCCGCATGTTGCGTATCCTGATAGCGGAGAAGCATCTTACCTCTCGAAACGTCCATAACAAATCTATTCTGGTCAAGACCCAGAACCGCAATATACCCGCCAAAAGGAGACACATTGTAATTGGATATGGCGCACGGAAACTGGATCGAATCGTCTGAAACAACCAGATCGGGAAACTCATAGATCCCCAGCGCGCCGGAGAGTGCTTTTAAGGCAGAATCGCTATAGCCTTCCGTCTTATTATCCGGGAGTACGCTTCTTGCCGCATATACGGCATCTTTTCTTTTACCGTCACGAAGAAGGTTTTCCGAGATGCCCGCCAGAGAGTCCGTGTATTTCTGTTCGATGATTTCATTCTGCTTCGCAATCTCCTCATTTTGCATGGCGATCGCTTCATTCTTTTTAGAAATCTCTTTTTTCTGGTTAGAAATACGGATCAGGAAGAACAGGCAAACCGCAATAACGGCACCCAAAACACCGAAGGCCGCGATCAGGCGGTTCCTTCTACGTGTACTTAAGGCTTTTTTATGTCTCTGGTTGAGTTCATCATACTCAACGCCGAATATCGATGCCGCCAGACGGACCACCGCTTTATCGATCAGCTCATTTCTGCTTTTGGAGGTTTCCGCCCGGCAATCTGCCGCAAGAGGTTCTCTTTTGATCCTGCTCGTTACCGGACGTCCATCCGGGCCAAGTGTATAAACGTCCTCATAGAAAAGCACCTGCGGAAAAGCTGTCTCCGGTTCCCCGTCCGCAAGAACCAGAAGGATATGCTTTCTATCCCGGTACTGAAGGAAATATCCGATCTCCTTCATGCACCATACGGAATCAAGGTATTGCGGAGAACATACAGCAATCAGGTATTTGGACTCACGAAGTGCCGTCTCGATCGCCTCAGAAAGATCGTCAGATACCGCCAGTTCCGTTTCATCCCGGAACACACGGCGGATCCTTGTTCGACGCACTTTTTTAGCCACTTCATCGGGAAGGCGGAAGCTCTCCAGTTTTTTCTGGAGTCTCTCTGCAATCTCATTATCCGGTTCACAATGCCTGTAACTTATAAAAGCATCGTACTTAATCTTTTTTGCCATTTCCCCTCCCGATAGCAAAAGAAATCGCCAGCAGCTTCCTAAACCATTTTAACTTTGAAAGACGATTATTTCAATCAATTGCAAAAGAACGGCGTTCTCCTCTCTCTTAACTTGAGAATACCATGTAGTTGGTGTTATATTGTATGGAGTTATGATCAGTAAACGGATCATCAAAAAGGAGAATGACTATGGCAAAGAAAATGTGGGCAGGAAGATTTGAGAAAGCAACCGATAAAGCGGTAAATGATTTTAACTCCTCTCTCCCCTTCGACTGCAGGATGTATAAGCAGGATATCGAGGGCTCCGTTGCCCAT
Organism: Clostridiales bacterium; assembly: GCA_017519205.1. GTDB lineage: Bacteria > Bacillota > Clostridia > Saccharofermentanales > Saccharofermentanaceae > Scatonaster. Next base: position 6,999 of record JAFWSW010000076.1, read on the forward strand.
AGCCAGATGCTTGCTAAGCAGGGCATCATCTCTCAGGAAGATGCCGACAGCATCAAGAGCGGGCTTCTTTCTATCCTCGAGGATATCGAATCCGGAAAACTCACCTTTGATTCCGATGCCGAAGATATTCATATGTTTGTCGAAGAAGAACTGACAAACCGTATCGGAGATGCCGGAAAGAGACTTCACACCGGAAGATCGAGAAACGATCAGGTCGCTTTGGACCAGCGTCTCTACGCAGTCGATGAAGCTAAAGAGATCCAGGCTCTTCTCGGACAGCTCCGCGATACTCTGATCGATATTGCAAAAGACAATACCGAGACATATATGCCCGGTTATACGCACCTTCAGAGAGCACAGCCGATCACCTTCGCCCATTATCTGATGGCCTATATCCAGATGTTCGGAAGAGATATGGACCGTCTCGACGAGGCCATTGCGAGAACGAACATTTCTCCTCTCGGTTCCGGCGCACTTGCAGGCACCACTTACCCGCTCGATCGTGAATTCGTAGCCGATCAGCTCGGGATGAACGGCGTCACACTGAACTCACTGGATGGTGTTGCCGACAGAGACTGGGCCATCGAACTGGCATCCTTTGCCTCTCTTCTCATGATGCACCTTTCCCGTCTGTCCGAGGAGATCATCCTGTATTCCTCTCAGGAATTCAAGTTCATCGAGCTCGACGATGCATACTCTACAGGCTCATCCATGATGCCGCAGAAGAAGAACCCGGATGTTGCCGAGCTTACACGCGGAAAAACAGGCCGTGTATATGGCGATCTTATCTCCCTTCTCGTGACCATGAAGGGACTGCCGCTCACGTATAACAAGGATATGCAGGAAGTACAGGAAGCCATCTTCGACGTCATCGACACGATCAAGGGTGTTCTCGTTCCTTTTACCGGCATGATCAAGACCATGAAACTCAGAAAAGATAATATGGAAGCTGCCGCACTCGGCGGTTTCACCAATGCGACTGACCTTGCTGACTATCTTGTTAGAAAAGGCATTCCTTTCAGAAGCACCCACGAGATCTCCGGCAAGCTCGTTCACTACTGCATCGAGCACGGAACAACACTTGAGAAGCTTTCCCTTGAGGAATTCAAGCAGTTCTCTGATCTTATCGAGGAAGACGTCTATGATGCCATCTCTCTTGAGACATGCGTCAATAAAAGGACGATCATCGGTGCTCCTGCTCCATCCACAGTAAAGGATGCACTCGACTCCCTGAGTTGATAAGAATCAAAATAGCTGATCATGAAAAAGGATGGGGTTACATCAGTTTCCCCATCCTTCTAAATATCCGGGATCTTTTTTATTTCTGAAATAGATCACAACGACTGAAATAACGTAGAGGACGATTCCGACCGAACCCCATCCGATTACTTTCTTCGCCCGGTTTACTTTCTGGTACTCATCGCCGTAATAGTTGTGCCAGACCATTTCCGGATCATAATGAACATCGACCATATCTCCTTCATTCAGATGCGGATCGTATTGAAACAATAATCTTTCGATTCGTTCGGAACCGGTATATTCTTCGCCATCCACCGAAAACTTATAGGAAACTATAGTAACTTCTCCACCTTTTCGATGATGTTCATAAGAAACCTTCTCGACCGTACCTGTTGTCGTAACAGAGCACTTCCGCTTAAACTCCTGAGCTTCTTTCAGGTTAGTGATACCAGCAGTCATAAGTATAATGATAAGGATCGCCAGTACTACAAATAGTCCGATGAAAATGCTTTTTCTCATAGTCAGTAAACAGATATCATTTATCGTCCGAGTCAAGAAGTTCCTTCTTCTTATTCTGGAACTCTTCTTCCGTGATTACTCCGGAATCAAGAAGCTCCTTATACTCTTTCAAGACGTCGATCACTTTCTGCTCATCCTTCACATCTTTAGAAGAAGTCTCAGCATTCTCTTCCGAAAGAAGTCCCTCGGCCTTCATCTGACGTCTTTTGCGCATCTCTTCTGCGCGCTCCATAGCTTCTTGTCTGGACATTGTGGGCTTCGTCGGCGCAGGCGGGCCTGCTTTCTTTTTCTGACCGCTTAAATCCAGATTGCGGAAAGCACCGGCACCCGATGATCTTTCTTCTTCAATCGGACGGACACTGTAATAGAGCATCTCCTGTGACGAACGGCGGATAAGTACGATCCTCCAGATCGATACAACGATAAGCATAATCGCGAAACCATATACACCGAGAACGCCCAATACGGCAAGACCGGGCATGATAGCAACTACTATAGAAATAATGGATCCGATCGTTCCGACAAGATATACGGTCTTAAAGGATTCCCAATCACTTGCCATACCGTTGTTGATTGCTTGGAAGCTGGCGATCATAGCGGAACAGAATTGAAGAATAAACAGAATTGAAAGCACCGATCCGATAAGTGAGAAAAACGAAGACAAACCGGAACCGGTCCCAATAAGATAACGGAGTAATGACATGATCTCCGAGAAGATAAAAAGTCCGCCCGCAGAACCGAAATCATCGTGATATTCCTTCATCGACAGCAAAGTAACGCCCTGAACAACGGCTAGAACGATTGCACCTATTGCAAACAGTCTCAGCATTGTCACCGCTTTTTCAGCCTTATCCACATCATATTCCCGTATGGCAACTGTTCCATAGATAGCAGTTACGATAATCAGGCCCAACAGAATCAGCCCAAGAATACTGACGACAAAAAGCGTATTCAGTTTCTTGCTTAATCCTCTTGCACGTTCTTTTCTTTCCTGTAGAAGTTTGAGCTCACGCTCATTAACAATACCAGAACCATAACTTGTCATAATACTTACCCTCCGATATTTTCAAAAACCCTATACATGCATTTTGTCATACATACATCACATGTTCAATATATAATCAAGAATGATTAACACGTCTATTTCGCAAAACTGATAGAAACATGGCATGAACGATGATATAATCGCATCAGAGATCGTTTGGGGGCAATATCGGAGGATTCAGTTTTGGCACGAAAGAAGATCGGCATTTTCATGAGTGAGATCACGCAGGTTTTTCAGACTTCCTGCGGCAAAGCAATTATTGATCTTGCCTCTCTGCGTGACATGGATGTCGTCATCTTCGCTTCTTATGGATCATATACTTCCCCTTATGGCCGAAACCTTCTCGCAGAAATCGGAAAAAAGAATATACTCCGTATTCCGGATTATACGGACTTTGAAGCAATTATCGCTTTACCCGGTTCATTTGACATCAACGGCATGGATAAGGAGTTCTATGAATTGGCAAGAGCCAGTGCTACCTGCCCGGTAATTTGTCTTCAGACCGGTCACCCGGATTTCTATACAATATCTATCGAAAATAGAAACTCTATGTATGAGATGACCAGACACTTCATTGATGTCCATCACTTTACGGATATCTGTTACATGTCCGGTCCCTACATGCATAAGGATTCACCTGACCGTCTCAGAGGTTTTGTAAATGCAATGAGAGATGGCGGACTCTCTATCGAGTCCAATACCATTTTCGAAGGAAACTACTGGCGAAACCGCGGTGCAAAAGCCATAGACTTTTTCATGGAGGGACGAAGATCATATCCTCAGGCGATCATCTGCGCAAATGACTATATGGCACTTTCGATCTGTGCGGAACTCAAGAAGCGCGGTGTCCGTGTTCCCGAAGATGTCTGCGTTTGCGGTTTTGACGGAATAAAAGAAGGTGAAGATACTACTCCTTCTCTTACGACCGTCACGATTCGTCCTGAAAAGTATGCGGAAGCTGCATTTCAGTTGATTGAAGATATTAAAGACGGCAAACGTCCACCCAAGCTGATCACATTGTCTGACGAAATCAATTTCAGAGCCAGCTGCGGGTGCGGAAAGCAGATCATAAGCCGCGACGTTGACCAGATGTATCAGGTCATTGCCGAAGAAGAGTTCCTGCTCCGCGAATCAGGACGAATTACTGCGGATTATCAGAACACGCTGGATATTGACAGCGCACTGTCTGTTGCCACTTACTATTTTCACACTCTGGGTTGTGAAACAGGATATATCTGTTACTGCGACGAATCTGACCCCTCCTTCTCATCAGAGATTCAGGACACCCCTTTCACGGAAAACATGATCCTTCTGCAGATCATGCACGAAGAAAACAGACGGCAGGCAGATGCTGTGAATAAAATATTCAAGCGCACAGATCTTCTTCCCGAAGAGTGTTTCGACACAGATAAGCCCGGAGTGTATATTGTATTCCCACTGTTCTTTAAGAATAAGGACTACGGATATCTCGTTTTAAATCCCAATGAGAACCAGTGGCCAAATTCTCTTACCTACACATATATCAGCACGCTCTCCTCTGCAATAGAGAATTGCTATTACCAGAAAAAATTCAGCGTAATTGCAGAGATCACCAAACTCTCACAGACTGATGAACTTACCGGATTGTATAACCGCAGAGGCTTTGAGAACGCGCTTCAGGATATTCTCACGAACACATCCGAAGAAACGATCATCAGTATCGCGA
>JAFWSW010000077.1 GCA_017519205.1 Clostridiales bacterium
AGATTAATTGGGTATGATATTAGGGTAATTTTGTATCACATTGTTGGAGGTATCCCATGTTTGAGCATATTAAGATGGAAGATCCTGAGGTATTTCAGGCGATAACACAGGAAGTTGAGCGTCAGCGCAATAAGATCGAGCTGATCGCATCGGAGAACTTCGTAACTGAAGCAGTTCTTGAGGCTGCTGGTTCCCCGTTAACGAACAAGTATGCTGAGGGATATCCGGGAAAGAGGTATTACGGCGGATGCGAATATGTTGATATCGTTGAGTCTCTGGCTATCGAGAGAGCAAAGAAACTCTTTGGTGCTGAGCATGTTAACGTACAGCCGCACTCCGGTGCTCAGGCGAACACAGCAGTATATTTCGCTATCCTTGAGCCTGGCGATACGATCCTCGGTATGGATCTTTCTCATGGCGGCCACCTCACACATGGTATGAAACTCAATGTTTCCGGCCGTACATATCACTCCGAGTTCTATCAGGTAGATCCTGAGACACAGACACTGAACTATGATGCAATCATGGAGCAGGCTAAGGCTGTTAAACCGAAGGTCATCGTTGCAGGTGCTTCCGCTTATCCGAGAATCATCGACTTTAAGAAGTTCCGTGAGATCGCGGATGCTGTTGGTGCATACCTCTTCGTAGATATGGCTCACATCGCAGGTCTTGTAGCTGCAGGACTTCACCCGAACCCGGTTCCGTATGCTGATTTCGTAACAACAACCACCCACAAGACACTGAGAGGACCGCGTGGCGGTATCATCATGTGCAAAGAAGAATATGCGAAGAAGATCGACTCCGCAGTATTCCCGGGCCAGCAGGGCGGACCTCTGATGCACATCATCGCTGCAAAGGCAGTTGCTTTTAAAGAAGCTCTTTCTGATGAGTTCCGTGCTTATCAGGGACAGATCATCAAGAATGCTGCAGCTCTGGCTGACGGCCTGATGAAGAGAAATGTTAACCTCGTTTCCGGCGGTACAGAGAACCACCTGATGCTTATTGACCTTCGTGGCACAGGCGTTACAGGAAAAGAACTCCAGCTTCGTCTGGATGATGTCAACATCACAGCAAATAAGAACACCATTCCTTTCGATCCGGAAAAGCCGTTCGTAACATCCGGTGTTCGTGTCGGTACAGCTGCTGTTTCCGCTCGCGGAATGAAAGAAGAGGATATGGATGTTATCGCTGACTGCATCGCGAAGTCCATCTTCTCCTTCGAGGAATCCAAGGAAGACATCAAGGCTGCTGTTGCCGGCTTGACATCTAAGTATCCGCTCTATCCGGATATGAAGTACTAATATTCTTTCCGAAAAACTGCGGGATACCGCATGGAAAGACAATGAGGAACGATTAAAATGGGCGTCAATGAGGAATACAAAAAGAGAGAACCTTTAGCATTCCGCATGGCGCCTCGTTCTTTGTCTGAATATATCGGCCAGGAGCATATCCTTGGTGAGGGAAAAATGCTTAGAAGGATGATCGAGGCAGACCGTCTGTCCTCCATCATCCTTTTTGGCCCTCCGGGCACAGGTAAGACGGCACTAGCCCGCCTCATCGCCCATACGACATCTGCTAAATTCGAGCGTATCAATGCTGTTACGGCAGGCGTTTCTGATATCAAGCGTATCGTGGAAGATGCGAAGAATCCGATCCTGACACCGAACGGCAGGGTAGTGCTTTTCGTAGATGAGATCCATCGTTTCAATAAAATGCAGCAGGATGCGCTTCTTCCACACGTCGAGGACGGAACGGTCATTCTGATCGGCGCGACCACGGAGAATCCTTTCTTTGAGGTCAATAAAGCCCTGATCTCAAGATCCACTGTATTATCTTTAAAACCACTCACAGATGAGAATATTATCGCGATATTAAAACAGGCATTGAATGATAAGGAACGCGGCCTCGGAAACGAACCCATCGAGATCTCCGACCGAACGCTGGCGTATATTGCCGATCTTTGTAACGGCGATGCCCGTATCGCGCTACGATCCCTGGAACTGGCTTATATCACGACTCCGCCGGATAGAAAGGGGACTATTAAGATCGACGAAGAGATCATGCAGGACTGTATGCAGAAACGTTCTCTTGCTTTTGATACGGACGGGGAGAGCCACTATGATAATATCTCCGCGATGATCAAGTCCATGCGTGGAAGTGATCCTGACGCGGCGATCTTCTATCTTGCCCGCGCGCTGCATTCCGGTGAGGATATCGAATTTCTCGCCAGACGTATCCTGATCTGTTCTTCCGAGGATGTCGGTATGGCCAATCCGAATGCGATCCTTGTCGCAATGGCCGCCTATCAGGGAGTCATGGCGGTCGGTATGCCGGAAGCCCGGATACTGCTTGCTGAAGCTGCTGTCACGGTAGCTACCAGTCCGAAGTCGAATAGTTCGTATCTTGCGATCGATAAAGCACTTTCTGATGTGGCCAATAAGCGGACAGGTGAAGTCCCGATGCATCTCCGTAATGCTCCGGCCAAGGGAATGCTGGATATGGGCTATTCTGTCGGTTATAAATATGCCCATGATTTCCCGGAACACTATGTGGATATGCAGTTTCTTCCGGACGAGATGGTCGGAACCAAATACTATGAACCGGGTAATCTCGGCTATGAAGTGCAGATCCGTAAATGGATGGACCACCTGAAAAACGGGACTCCGCTTCGCAAGCCCGATTCTTCCTCCGATAACTCATCTGATAAGAGTAACAAATAATTCACAAAACGTATGAATATTTCTGTGTAATTGTGCATTGACACTATTCTGTCGAAAATAATATAATCTAACCCAGTTAGCAAAATAGGAGTGACAGAATGGCATCTGATAAAGAAGTGATCGCATTACTGCAGGAATTCAGCAGTATTCATCCCTTGGAATTTCTACAAAAACTCGACGTTCAGTCTATGGGGATCAGTAATGTTCTCTGTTTTCTCATGTGCGCCGATCACGAAGTTACCGCAGGGGAGATCAGTGAGTACATGAATGTCAGCACGGCACGCGTTGCTGTACTGTTGAAGAAAATGTCTGATAAAGGCCTGATCGAAAAACATACGGATCCATCCGACGGCAGAAAGGTCATGGTTGCTATTACTGATTCCGGAAAAGCACTTTTCCAGGAGCAGCAGCGCGAGATCTTACTGTATTCCGGCGCTGTCGTTGATCACTTCGGAACTGAAAAGATAAAGGAATTCATCGAAAGCTGCCGGCAGATACGGCAGATCATCGATAAAGTCGAGCAGCAGGAGCTCGAAAAGAATAAAAAGCAATAATCTTCAAAGCATAACAATCTAAAGAAAATGGAGACAGAAGAAAGATGCTAGAACTTAAAGACATTGTGAAGATCTATCCGGCAGGCGGCAATCCTGTGGAAGCATTGAAGGGCGTCAGTCTCGGCTTCCGTGACAGTGAATTTGTTTCGATCCTCGGTCAGTCCGGATGCGGTAAGACGACCATGCTGAACATTATCGGCGGTCTTGACCAGTACACCTCCGGTGATCTGATCATTAATGGAAGATCCACCAAGGATTACAAGGACAGAGACTGGGATACATACCGCAACCATACGATCGGTTTCGTTTTCCAGACGTATAACCTGATCCCGCATCAGAATGTTCTTGCGAATGTCGAGATCGCACTATCTCTTTCCGGTGTCAGCAAAAAGGAGCGTCGCGAGCGTGCGGCGGAGGCGCTGAGGAAAGTAGGCCTTGGCGATCAGCTGAAGAAAAAGCCTTCTGAGATGTCCGGTGGTCAGATGCAGCGTGTAGCTATTGCCCGTGCTCTTGTCAACGACCCGGATATTATCCTCGCCGACGAGCCGACCGGTGCTCTGGATACAGAAACCAGCGTACAGGTCATGGATATCCTTAAGGAGATCTCCAAGGATAAACTCGTTATCATGGTAACCCATAACCCGGAACTCGCAGAGAAGTATTCTACACGTATCGTAAGAATGCTTGATGGAAAGATCACCGGCGATTCTGCTCCTTTTACTGAAGAAGAACAGAAGAAGGCTGAGAAGATCGCTGCTGATGTTGCCGCAATGGATAAAAAGGCGAAGAAAGAAGCTTCCAAGAATGAGAAGAAGCCGTCCATGTCTTTCTTCACATCTTTCTCTCTTTCTCTTAAGAACCTCTTTACTAAGAAGGGAAGAACGATCCTTACTTCCTTTGCAGGATCGATCGGTATTATCGGTATTGCACTGATCTACTCCGTATCTCAGGGTACACATAACTTCATCAATGATGTTCAGGAAGATACGATCTCTGCGTATCCTCTGGAGATCCAGGCACAGACTGTCGATCTCAGTACGCTTCTGAATGCTTTTGCCGGAAACGAAGAGCAGAAGACTGTCCATGATAAAGACGCTGTGTATCAGAAGTATAAGATCTATGACATGATGAACTCCCTGATCGCTGTTGAGACACAGGAGAATGACCTTTCTTCATTCAAGAAGTATATCGAGGACGAAAGAAGCAAGAGCGACAGCAAACTGTCCAATGCGCTTTCCGGTGTCCAGTATTCCTATGATCTGAATCTTGCGATCTATACGAAGAATATCGAAGGCAAGATCATCCACTCGGATACAAACGACCTTATGTCCGCACTTCTTGGTGAATATACCAAGACGATGTTTAATATCGACATGAGTGCTATGAATACGCAGAACAGCCAGTCCTCCCAGCTGATGGGAAGCTCCATGACACTCTGGAGCGAACTCCTGCCGGGCAAGAACGGTGAAGCAACAAACCCCGTTACACATAAGCAGTATGATGTCGTATATGGACGCTGGCCGGAAAATTACGACGAGATCGTTCTTTTCCTTGATGAGAATAACGAGCTGAATGACTACACGCTTTATGCTCTTGGTCTGAAGACAGAAGAAGAGATCACCACCATGATGAAGGCGGCAATGAATAAGAAACCTCTCGAGTTTACTGACAAGCACTGGTCTTATGAAGAGATCTGCAATCTGGAATTCCGTTCCGTTCTGCCTTCCAACTGCTGGAATTATGATCCTACCACTGGTCTTTATATCGATATGAGACAGTCTGATCAAGGCCTGCAGTACCTCTACGACAATGGCATGACACTTAAGGTCGTCGGTATTGTCCGTCCGAATGAAGATGCTGTATCCACAAGCCATCACGGTACGATCGGTTATACCCACATGCTTACCGAATACATCATCAAAGAAAGCCAGAATTCGGAAGCAATCGCAGCTCAGCTCAAAAACCAGAAGATCGATGTAACATCCGGTCTTCCGTTCAAAGAAGAAAATGCAGCTGTTTCCGAGTCCGAAAAGGCTGAATACTTCAGAAAATATGTATCTGAGCTCGATGATCAGGGCAAAGCGGATATGTATATCAAAGTTATGAGCGTTCCTACCGAGAAGCAGATCCAGGACTATGTGGATCTTTCACTCTCCCAGCTCGACCGTCCGACAATGGAAGCCATGATGCTGAAGCAGATGACTGAGGAAATGGGCATGGATGAGGCAACTGTTAAGGGTTACATGGCGCAGATGTCTGATGACGATATGAAGCAGGCTTTTGCAAAGGGCATCCGTGAGAAGTTCTTAAGCGAGTATGCTGCTCAGATCGAGAAAGACCTGAAGACCAAGACTCCTGCTGAACTTGCTGCTGCACTTGATAAGAATATGGGCAACTTCGATGACGCCGCATGTGCTGCTTTCTATGACAGCATTCTGGAGTTCTCTGCCTTTACTTATGATTACAACCTCATCCGTCTCGGATGCCTCGATCTGGATACTCCATCTTCGATCCGTCTGTATGCGAACTCTTTCGAAAACAAAGATACGATCGTTGACTGCATCGACGAATATAACCAGAATGTTCCGGAACTTCAGAAACTGAAGTACACCGACTACATCGGCATCCTGATGTCTTCCGTAACCACGATCATCGATGCGATCACCTACGTTCTTATCGCTTTCGTAGCAGTATCCCTCGTTGTATCCTCGATCATGATCGGCGTTATCACCCTGATCTCGGTACAGGAAAGAACGAAAGAGATCGGTATCCTCCGTTCTCTGGGTGCTTCGAAGAAGAATGTATCCCGTATGTTTAACGCGGAGACGATCATTATCGGATTTACGTCAGGTCTCCTGGGCGTTCTGATCACATATCTGTTACTTATTCCGATCAACATCATCGTCCATAATCTGACCGGACTGAATAATCTGACTGCAGTACTTCCGATTATCACTGCGGCGATCCTGATCATGATCAGTATGCTTCTTACACTGATCGCAGGTATCATCCCGTCCCGCTCGGCGGCGAAGAAAGATCCGGTTGTAGCTCTGCGTACAGAGTGATACTCTATTCTCATATAAAGAGAACGGAGCATAAGTAAATGACCAACAAGGTGCGTGTCTATCTGGATAATGCGGCAACGACTAAAATCTGCCGCGAAGCAGCAGATAGCATGCACCTTGCTTTATGCTCGGAATTCGGTAATCCTTCCTCAGTACACCATGAAGGTCAGTCTGCTCGAAAAGCACTCGAAGAAGCCCGTGAGCGTATAGCCGCTTTATTAGGAAGTGAACCTTCTGAGGTGTACTTCACATCCGGTGGAACGGAATCTGATAACTGGGCGGTCTCCTTTGTAAAAATGTGCGAAGGGAAGAAGCATATCATCACATCATCGATCGAACATCCGGCCGTTCTTCAGATGTGTAAAAGGCTCGAAGAAGAAGGATTCCGGATTACATATCTTCCGGTAGATAAATACGGTTATGTTTCTCCGGATGCCCTTGAAGAGGCAATTTCAGATGATACCGCACTGGTTTCCGTCATGATGGTCAATAATGAAATCGGAACGATCGAACCGATAATTCGCCTTTCTGAGATATCTCATAAACATGGAGCGCTTTTCCATACCGATGCAGTGCAGGCGGTCGGATCTCTACCGGTTGATTTTCGTGAACTGGGCGCGGATCTTCTTTCGCTTTCTGCGCACAAGTTTCACGGACCCAAGGGGAGTGGCGGCTTACTTGTGAAAAATGGTGTGAAGATCCCATCATTTATTTTCGGAGGTGCACAGGAGTATCATCACCGTGCCGGAACGGAAAATGTTCCCGGGATTCTCGGTATGGCTGAAGCTCTTGCTTTTTCCGTGAATGGAATGGATGAGCATCTCTCACATATTCTGGCATTAAAAGATAAATTGTGCGCATTATTGAAGGAAGCTTGTCCGCAGATTGTTTTCCACGGAGATATTGAGTCGTCTCATCCCGGTATCGTAAATCTGTATGTTCCCGGAATAGATGGGGAGAAGATGATGCTGCTACTTAATTACGAAGGATTCGCCGTTTCCGGCGGAGCTGCCTGTTCCTCAAAAGATAAACAGGTTTCTCATGTTCTTAAAGCAATCGGTACGTCTGAAACTGAGGCAAAGAATTCACTTCGTATAAGCATGAGCTATGAGAACACAGAAGAAGAGATCACTTCATTTGTATCAGCGTTTTCAGTCATAATGAAAAGAATGTAAGGAGTAAATTATGTCACTTCGCCCGAAGCTCCATTTTACGCCTCTCAAGGGCTGGATGAATGATCCGAATGGTCCTGTTTTTTATCAGGGCGAATATCATCTTTTCTATCAGCACGATCCGGACTCTCTTGTGTGGGATACGATGCACTGGGGACATGCAAAGTCAAAGGACCTTCTGCACTGGGAACATCTTCCGATCGCACTTTACCCGGATGATCTGGGTGTGATCTATTCCGGTTCATGTTTCGTGGACAAGGAAAATCTGACAGGGTGGGGGACCGCTGAAAATCCGCCGCTTCTGGTTTTTTACACATCGCATCATATGGAGACACTTCGGGAGTGTCAGTGCCTCGCATGGAGCACAGATGGTGTCACATTCCATAAGTACGAAGGAAATCCGATCATTCCCGGAAAAGAACACACGCCTGCACGTGATCCGCAAGTGTTTCGAAACCTGATACTGGGCGGTTTTTCCATGGTTCTTACACGGGAGAAATGTGTTGAGTTCTATCATTCGAATGACTTTGTTTCCTGGGAAAAGACCGGTGAATTCTTTCTCCCTGATTATGCGCTTCATGGCATGATCGAGTGCCCCTGTATTTTTAGCGCTGATGTAAAAGAAAGTGGGATCGAGTCAGATTCTCCCTACGTTCTTATGTTAAGTATGGATGTTCCGGAAACAGAGTTTTCAAAGTTTCCGGCAAATGCACCTGCTCATTCCCGTTGTATGCAATATTTCGTCGGATCCTTTGACGGCAGAACCTTTCTGGTTTCTTCGGAGCAAAAGGAAGTCCTTCTTGTGGATTACGGTCCGGATTTTTATGCAGGTACGGTTTTTTCTAATGCTGATGATACGATACTGATTGCCTGGCTTGGTGATTTTTCGCAAGGAGCGCACAGTACCCCTACGGAAACAGAAGGGTTCCGGGGGATCCAGAGTTTTCCGAGAAAGCTTTCTCTGATCCCGACAGATAATGGATACAGACTACATCATGAATTTATTGCGAAAGCGAATGATGATAATTCTGTAAGTTTAAAAGTAGAGCATTTGGATAATGGCATCAGGATCACTGATGGCTGCGTTTCGGAAACGATTTATAGTAACGGTTTATTTCCTGTTACAATGTATCTGGAACATAATGAGAAAGACAACAAGTAAGATTACAGGTGAAATATGGAACTGAAAATTGCATTTTTACAGTTGATTCCCGGAAAAGATCAGGAAGAGAATCTGAATAAAGGAATCGAAGCATGTCGAAGAGCAAAAGAGATGGATGCGGATATCGCACTCTTCCCGGAGATGTGGAATGACGGTTATTATCTTCCACAGGTTCCGGATGCCCTCGAAGCGCTCGCTATAACGAAGGAAAGTGCTTTTGTAGAGGAATTCAGAGCCCTTGCTCTCGAGCTTCAGATGGCGATCGGTATTACTTTCCTGGAGAAGAATCCCAAGGGAGAAAAACCGCTTAACTCCGTTGTGTTTTTTGATCGGACAGGGAAGGAGATCCTTCATTACAGTAAGGTGCACACCTGCGCTTTCGATCTTGAAAAAGTTCTTGCTCCCGGTGAAGACTTCTATGTAACGGATCTTGACTTCGGCCGCGGTACTGTGAGGTTCGGATCCATGATCTGCTTTGACAGAGAGTTTCCGGAGAGTGCCCGTATTCTGATGCTTAAAGGTGCAGAACTGATCCTTCATCCGAATGCTTGTCCGATGGAGATCAATCGTTTAGCGGCACTTCGGACACGTGCTTATGAGAATATGGTTGCGGTAGCTACATGTAATTATGCAGCCGGACAACCGGACTGCAATGGACATTCTGTTTTGTTTGACGGTGTGCCGTGGCTTCCTGATGAACCCGGGGTTCGTGATATGTGTGTTCTCGAATGTCCGGGAGATGAGGGCGTATATGTAGCGGCTCTTGACCTTGATCAGCTCAGAGGTCACAGAAGTCGTGATGTTATGGGTGATAAATACCGGCGTGTCAGCACATACGGCCCGCTGATAGAGAAAGCATAAGGAACTTTGTATGAGAGATAAATCCCTTGGAAGTAAACTTCTTATACTCCTCGCGGGAGTTCTGTGGGGATGCATGGGCCTATTTGTGCGTCCTTTGAATAATCGGGGCCTTTCTTCCTGGGATATTGTCTTTCTCCGTGCTTTTCTGACCACGATCTTCATGGCAGTTTTTCTTCTTGTTAAAGACAAGAAGCTTTTTCGTATAAAACTTCGGGATATATGGTGTTTTCTTGGGACAGGACTTCTGAGTATCGTATTCTTTAACCTTTGCTATTTCAAGGAGATAACCATCACATCTCTTTCTGTGGCCGCGATCCTTCTTTATACGGCGCCTGCATTCGTGATGATTATCTCGGCTTTTTGTTTTAAGGAAAAACTTACTAAGCGCAAACTGGGAGCTCTTTTGATTTCTTTTCTCGGTCTTGCTTTTGTAACAGGTGTGATCGGCGGATCTGAAACTATTACGGCAAAAGCACTTTTCATCGGTCTTGGTGCAGGCCTCGGATATGCACTTTATTCAATATTCGGAAGATATGCACTCGAGAGAGGATATGAGTCTTCGACGATCAGCTTCTATACATTCCTGTTCGCATGCTTCGGCACAGTTCTATTTGCTGATCCGGGAAAGGTTTTGGAAGTATCCTCGGGATCTCCTAAGATGATTATACTGTCGGTTTCTTTCGTGCTTATTTCCACAGTGATACCATATTTGGTATACACGATCGGTTTGAAATCCGTTGAAAATGGTCAGGCGGCAATTATCGCCTCGATCGAACCTGTTGTGGCAACGATTAACGGGATTCTCTGGTTCTCTGAGAAAATGAGCTGGAGTGTATTGGTCGGTATTGTTCTTGTACTCGCCGGCATCGTGTTGAGTAACACTAGCAATGTTAACGGAGAAAAAACGCATGGATCTTGATAAACTGAAAAATATCGATTGGAGCAACGTCTATTTTGTGACGGGGTCCGCATATGCAGGAAAATCAACGGTTGTGAAGAATCTGGCAAAGAAGTATAACGGCATTGCATTGGAAGAAAACTACCACGATGCGAAGCTTCCGGAACTGGATAAAGATGAGTTTCCAAATCTCACATATACCAGGGATCTACAGGACTGGCATCAGTTCGTGAGACGCACTCCGGAAGAATATGTTTCCTGGATATGGGGAGCAAAGAACGAATGTGAGATACTTGAACTTCAGATGATTCCGGAACTTCTTTCTAAACCTGAAACTCAAGGGAAGAAGATCTTTGTGGATACGAATATCTATGTGGATACGCTAAAGAAGATCACGGATGAAGATCATGTGCTGATCATGATATCTGATCCGGAGATCTCGGAGAAGCGTTTCTTCGAACGTCCTGATCCGGAAAAACAGTTTATCTACCGCCTTTTGATGGAAGAACCAGACCCTGAGGCGGCAATGGAGAACTATCGCGAGATCCTTCGAAGGATCAATTCTAGAGAAAACTATGATTTCTATGTAAACTGCGGTTTTAAAGTGCTTTTCCGTGAAGAAGAAAGAACTCAGGAACAGACAGTAGAACTTGCAGAGATCGCATTTAAGTTCAGGACGCCGAAACTGATCCTTACGGATCTGGATCACACACTGCTTCGTTCTGATGGAACAATTTCCGAACATACGCTGGATGTGCTGAAAAAGTGCAGAGAGGATGGAGCAAAACTGGCGATTGCTACTGCCAGATACTGGATCGGAGCGGAAAAGTATATCAATATGCTTGCTCCGGATTATGTAATCACGACAGATGGCACTCTTATCCATAAGAATGATACATGTGTGTACAGCAGTGCTTTTAGCGCAGATGAGACCAACCGGATCGTCAGAAAAATCTTTTCAGTTTTCCCGAAAGCTGAAATTACTGTCGCTTCCGGGAAAACAGTCTTGTGGAACAGTAAGCATATCTCGGAATCGGAAAGACTTCATAAAGCGGTATATTGCGACTATTCCGAAGACCTTACCTGTTCGGCAAACAAGATCGCCGCTTATCTTGAGGATGAGATGACTGCCGTAAAGATTGCTTCAGAAACCGGATCCAAACTTCAGTGTTATCGTGGAGAAAACATGTATGCATTTCTTCCGATGAACGGCGGGAAAAAGCAGGCAATTGAGGCTCTGGCTGCAGATAATGGTATATCGCCGTATGAAATGGTAGCCTTTGGTGATGATAAAAATGATATCGATATGCTGAAAATGTGCGGATTCGGCGTAGCCGTTGAAAATGCGATCCCTGAGGCAAAAGCAGTTGCGAATCATATCACTGACTCAAACGATAATGACGGAGTTGCTAAATGGCTTGAAAAATCTGTTTGATTCTGCAACGGAATGAAGTTTTTTCTCGTCTTATTTGCAGAATGGGAAAAGTATGTCTTACGAAATGTTTTCCCTGCAATATCAAAGACAGGAGTTGTGAAATATGAATCGTCGAGTGATAAGTGCTTTTGCAGCAGTAGTCTTAGCCGCAGGTGTTACATGTGGATGCAATAAGAAAGAGGATAAATCCGGGAAGATCTCTATTAAGATGACAGAAGCCGACAGTCAAACTGAAACGGAAGCGGAACCAAGCTCTGACTCGACGACGAAAGGTAATTCCGCATCCGACACATCTTTTGATGATGCAGATCCGGAACCTGATATCCAGATCGATCCGGACCGTATTCTGTTTACCTTTGAGTACAACAACTATGCCTGGGGAGCGCAGAGTGACATCATGGCTGTCATGGGTGATGGCCGGATTTATTCTTTCTCTAATCTTCCAACAAAAATGAACAATAATGTTGATTATGATACAAGAATTGTGAATCATGTTACGGAACTCGCCGCAAATTTCGAACCCAAAGGACAGTTTGAATCCGGCTTTTTAGATGAACTGTACTCATATGCATCAAAAGTTGACCCGAATGCGAATTACACCGAGAAACATGAGATGTGTGATTACGGACAGAACACGCTGTACTATTGGGATGAAAACGGAAATAAGGTAATTCTGATCAATACCGGCGATGTGCGGTATATCATTGATGATTTGAATGTTCCGCCAATTGAAGCTCTCTGGGGTGATTGGCAATCTCATATAAAGGATTCAAAACAGTATCAGGATGTCAAATTTTTTACGGACAGTGAAATGCCGATCAAGTGCTGGCAGTGCGGATATATCGAACTTCCGCAGGGCAGTTCCGGAAAGTATGTATTTAAAAACTACGAAGAATTCAGCAAAGCGGCTGAAGAGTGGGGACTGGATGTTCCGGATCTCGGAATCGCGGATGATGAATTCCTTTTGAACCAGCCTGTATTTGTTCAATTTGAGATATTTAATTCGATCGGTCATTTCAGAGATTATACAGGATTTGTTGTAGCTGACGATGAATATTTCTTCCTGAAATCTTCCAAGTGTTTGGATCCGCTTCCTGATCAGAGCGTCGGTCAGGCAATGGACGGCTTTGTAACTGTCGGTGTATACCCGGAAAAGATTGCTCTACCGTCTCACGGTGGATTGAAAACGAACGATGGAGGATACTGGGAGCAGGATTTCTGATTTTCTTTATGGGAAGATGTGTAGTATAATCCCAAAGAAAAAATGAAGAACGGATCGGATTGAAAAATGGTGAAGAATAAAGAGAAGAAGCCGCAGCGCAAGCTCACTCCTGCAGAGAAGAAAAGAAATGAAAAGTTTTTGGTCAAAGAAGCGGTGCTTCTTTCAAAAGGGTACAAAAGAAACGACTTGACCATCTCAATAGCAAAAGCGAATTTTGTCGGAGTACTCTTAACACTTCCTTTTGTTTTGGCGATTGCCGCCGGCTATTATCTTTATAACGGACACTTCGGAGTACTAACTCTCCTGAAAGATAACTCCCCGAAGTACTTTATCTATCTGGCTGTTATCTTTGTTTCCTTTATCCCGCTTGCTGTTGTACACGAGGCAATTCACGGGTTTTGCTGGAGCAGGGGAGCCGAGAATGGAACAAAGGATATTGAATATGGTTTTATCAAGGAACAGCTGACACCATATTGCTGCTGTCTTTCTCCGCTTTCGAAGAAAGCCTATATTATTGGTTCTTTGATGCCGATGACTATCCTTGGTATCCTTTTAGGTATTGTTTCGATCCTGGTCGGAAATCTTCTGCTTCTCATTATTGCTGAATTGCAAGTATTCGGAGGATCCGGAGATATTCTCGTTACTTCGATGCTTCTCCGATATAAGTCAAAGGGAAAAGATGTGGTTCTGATCGATCATCCGACAGAATGTGGATTAGTGGTATTTGAAAAGGCCTGATGATTCAGGCCTTTTCTTGTACTTCTTTGAGTGCTTTCAGAAATCTTCTACGAATTACGGCATCCGTTTTATCTCCCAGTTCAGTAAGTTTGTCAGGGAAGACCACGCCGCCGGCCATCATGGCATGTCCGCCGCCATCTCCGATACCATCAAGTGCCAGATGAACGAGGTCGCCGGCTTTTAAATCGGGAATCTCTGAACGGATCGAGAATTTTAATCCTCCATTTCTTTCTGCATAGACAATAGACAGATCCACACAATCAAGAGACATGATGAAACTTGAAACCATTGCGATCAGTCGATCGGGACAATCAAATGGGATATGGACGAATCCGACGCCATCTTTGGCATAAAGGCGCTGGATTGCAGCGCCATAAGCACGGAGATCATCGATCTCGAGTTCGTTACTGTCCAGACGCAGGATAAGAGCCTGATCCGCTAATGCATTTAACATGGAAAAAGCACTGATATCTTCTTCTTTGACTCCATTTGTGAAGTTCTGTGTATCTACCTTGATTGCGTAAAGAAGAGCGGTCGCAATGTTTTGGGGGATATCGACATTGTTTTCTTTAAAATAGTCAACAATGATGGTTGCACATGCGCCGACAATGCGATGATCCTTAAAAGCATATTCATATTCAGTGACCCAGGGATGATGGTCAATACATGCAATCTCGTGTCCGATCAGATCGGTAAAATTGGAGTTGTTCTTTTGACCATCTATATTGATCACATAGTCATCTTCGCCACCTGTATAATCATCGGCGTTGATTGCAGTAATGTTGAGTTCTTCAGTCATCAGTTTCAACGTGACTTTATCGAGACTTCCGAAGTATATAATATCTGCAGATCTATTTCTTAACTTGAGAAGATACTGTAGACCGAATGCCGCAGCGATCGCATCCGGATCCGGATAGTTGTGTGTCTGAATAACGACTTTGTTGTTGCCGATAACACTGATTAACTGATCCAGTTTTGTCATACTATTATCCCCCTCAAATTCGAAAATCCCCGCAATCATTATACCATGATTAGCATATCAGTATACGCCTGGTTTCGATGCCGATGCTATAATATGAACATACAGATAAACGTATTACCGGTATGTATTACGGTTGCTGTTTTGAAAGGAGCTTTTGTGATGGAAGGATTTGAAATAACAGATACTATTACTCCACAGGAGTATATGGAACTGCGAAAAATCGTCGGATGGCATGAGTTCCCTCTGGAACAGGCCGCCGCAGGATTAAGTCATACAAGCTTTCTGTACTGCCTTAGAAAAGAAGGCCGCCCGATTGCTCTTGGCCGCGCCATTTGGGATCACGGTTATGTGGTCTATATTGCAGATGTTATTGTTGTCCCTGAATACCAGGGGAAGGGATTAGGTAGAAACATCATGGAATATCTTCTGGATAAGATACGCGGAAATCTTAAGCCCGGGTATCTTATGATGGTCAGCCTCATGGCGGCTAAAGGTAAGGAAGAGTTCTATAAGAAGTTCGGCTTTGTCGAGAGACCTTCTGATCAGTTCGGATGCGGGATGCATCAGTGGATCGAAGGACCCAAAGAGAATAGAATTGCGTATGATCCGTCTTCCGGTAAATGATGTTTTTTTGAATTTATGCCATTGGGAGGCCCTAT
>JAFWSW010000078.1 GCA_017519205.1 Clostridiales bacterium
ATAATCCGTGTATGCTCTGCTGATCAGTGTACTAAGATCTTTCAGAGAAGCATCCGCGGCTATTCCGGCATCGGAATTGCTGATACGAAGTGAAGAAACATGATAGTCCGCACCCGAAGTCATAGTTCCGCTTTCATATTCCATACCGTCAATGAAGAATAATTTATCCTTCATATCCGAATAATACTTGGAGTTCACGATCAGAGAGATCATAAAATCAACATAGGCTCTCCTCTGAAGATCCGTCTCAAACAGACCGTCTTTATCGGCAAACTCCAAAACGATCCTTTCAAACTGTTTATTCCACGGAACAGCTGTTCCGTTATCCACGCGGATCTTTCCGTATTTATCCGTAATACCGCCGCTTAAGTATCCGAGAAGAGTTTCCATCTCCTCCGCGCCAAAAGAAGAATCGATCACGAGCCACGGCTTGGCACTCACCTGTTTGACCAGACGAAGCGTCGATTCCAGTGAGATCACTCCTGTATCCGTGACGGTACCGTCCTTTTCGACCGCGATGTGTTCGTTACCGATAAGCGGAAGATTCGATGCAATATTTCTGCCCTTTCTTCCCAGTCCGAGATTCTCCAATCTTAAGAACTCGGGATGACTATCGGAGATAATATCAGCAACAGCGGGTTTGATGCTCTGCGAGGAATACGCCTCTCTTTCCAATCTTACCGCGTCCGCATACATGTCTCCGCTTCCATAAAAACCGATATTCAGACGGATCTCCGAATCCTCCGCCGAGAACTTTTCGGAAGGCCATGCAAAAGTGAAAGAGTACTCTTTCCAGTTTCCGCTGACATTGGTAAATGTCGTACCGATCGGTTCAGACAGCCCGGAGATCCAGACCAGCACCTCTTCCTTTTCGATATTCGTCTGTTTCAGCCACAGGCTGACGTGATAGAATACTTTTTCTTTTAACGGATTCACCTCATCGCGTGAAATCACCTGGGAAATAAAGTGCGCCTCACCGGCATCCGACTGGGAGGAAGACACGCGCAGTGCTTTATCACCGGCCATCTTCGGAGCATCAGATACGATCTGCGTTTTTGTTTCGGTGCCAAAGACATTCCATGCATTGGTTTCAGAAGTTGAAACAGAAGGCACCTGCGAAGAAAGCAGGCACATATCACCGTTTTGAATCTCGACCTCACCAATAGTTTGATCGATCGTTACCTTCGTATACATCGACGCCGCGAAGATATTGCCGCCACGCGAAAGGAGCAGGCTGTCCCCGGAAGCACGGCAGATCGAATCGATCTGATTATCCTTCTCCGCAAAGACCTGATGCCATTTATCTTCACTTCTGGAAAACGCGTAGATAAAGCCGTTATCCGTCAGAACCCAGATATCTCCGCCGGAAAATACCGATAATTGTTTCGGCTTGATTGAATCAGGAAGTACAGCTGAGTATCTTTCAAAGCTGAAACGGTCGTTTGCTTTATTAAACTTACCTACAGCGACCTCTCCTTTTTTATCGATCAGAACATATTCATTCTGCGAATATTCTGAGAGGACCCACTCGTCCTCACTCTTAACGGCAAGTTCGTCCATCGCGAGCTGGCGGAACATGGTTCCGTTTACCGAAGTGCAAACATATCCGTTGTCACCGGCCAGGATCACTCTGTCGTCACCGGATACAGCTGTAAAAAGGTTACTTGCCGTATTCGAAGAGGGATTTTTGATCCCTGTAGTATCGCAAACAAGGATCGTTCCGTTATCTCCGCAAGCAACACCCAGTTTCCCGAGACTGGTTACCGCATGCATCTCATTCTCACTTTCCGATCCCGAAATCAGATCCCACGTCTTTCCGTTTCCGGAGAGATAAAAGGAGCCGTTTTTAGTTATCGCATAATAATGGGAGCCTTCGAGAGAAATATCCGCAAACGAGTCTTCTTCCGGCGGGATCAGATTCTCGGACATATCAGAAGAAAGATCAGAAACGATCTCACCGTTTTTCAGGAGGACCAGTGTCTCCGACTCATTCGAGCATATCTTTTCCGCATGAAGCTCACCCTGAAGATCACTGTCGATCTGGCGCCAGATACCGAGCTGTTCCGTCTGGAAATCGGTAACTCCCGCCTGCACGACCTGCTTCAGTTGTCCGTCTTCATCGTACGAAAGGATGCGGAGCTCTCCATCCCGAAAAGAACCCGATGGCATTGTTCCTTCATCTGCACGGTTATGCAGATATACCGAGTTGCCGCCGGCCTCCGCGACGCTATACACATCCTCAGAGTAGTTATTCTCGAAGGAAGGATCCCATACCAGATTCGTCGACGGAATATACGACAGATTGATTCCGAAACCGGAAGATACCACGCCGGAATAATCATTCTGTGTAGAGACCTTTGGATATTCCGAGGATTTTCTAAGGATTCCAAGGCTGACAAACATTATCGAAGCGGCAAGAAGAAAAACCACAAAAACCGTCACCGCCGTCAGCAGCGGGCGCTTGTGGACTCGACGGTCACGCCTGAAAAGTCTCCGGAAGAAGCTGATCATGTATGCCTCCCGGGAAGCATCTTATTAATGTCACCGGTTTCCGCTTCTTGGCCGGGGAAGCGCTGCTTTCTCTTCAGCGCCATATACACGCACAATCCGGCAAACGGCAGGATAGAAACCATCTCAATAACGGTCAATACATCATCTGTTGTTTTCGAAACGGAAAAGAGCATATACAAACCGCTTCCTAAACTATTAAAAATAATATGTGCCAGGATCGGCATGACAATATTCCTGGTAAGATAGTAAACCGCTCCGAGAATCAATCCGGCAAGGAATGCATAACCGATCTGGATCGGCTGCCCGTGCATACCTCCAAAGTATACCGAACTGATAAGGATCGCCAGGATCGGATGATCCAGTTCCAGCATTCCTTCCATAACAAAACCACGGAAGATGATCTCCTCGAGAATAGGAATCAAGAAGCACGTGGCGATCACATTCATATAAAGATCCGCTTTTGAAGCACTGTGAACTTCCATCAGTTCATCGTAATCTTTCAGGGAATCTTCCACAATCGGAACAGAGACACGCGTAACTACCATAAAATATATGGCGGCAACACCGAGCATAGCAAGCGCCGAGATAACCCCAAAACTCCAGTCGATCGGCTTTCCGATCGCGCAGGACGGGTTTTTCAGCACCAGTCTTTTCTTGATAAGGATCCAGCCGAAAACGACACATAAACCGAGGATCCCCTCGAGAAGAAATATCTTTCCTTCATAATCGAGATAATCCTTGCCTTCCACGGAAGCGATCGTTACTGCAGCAAGAAAAATAACGGTAAAATAGACAATAATGCACAGTACCGGAGCCACTAAATATCGAAAAGCAATCCTGCTTCGGTAACTCATGCCTGTTCCTCATTCCCTGAAGGCATCGGATTTCTGACCACGCCTTTTTTCTTTTTCGGATTTACATTAGCGGCGTATCTACGCATAAACACGGTAAATGCTGCCTCAAGTTCACTCTCATTCTTGATCGAATAGAAATACTGGTCACCATTCTTTGCGTACTCCGTACGCATGATAACAAGTTCCGGATCGGCATGATTGCCATCGTCCGGTTCATAGTTATACATCACCGCATACTCGATCTTCTCGATCATAAACGTATCGATCATGGAAAGGTAGTATTCCTTTCCATTGGAAGCATCACGAATAACAGCAAGCGCATCACCCTCCTTCGGAGAATGATGCGTAAAAAGCGGTTTGCGTGTTGAATTGGACTTATTCTTCTTCGTCTGAGAAGTCTTCTTCATCGTCGAGCTCAGCCTCCGCGCAAAGACGATCATACTCTTCGTAGATCTCGTCTGCTTCCTCTTCATCGAGACTCATCAGTCCCTCTTCGCCGTCTTCTGTCTTCACGACTTTGGTAATAACCATCTCCGGCTCTTCTTCATCTGTGGTAACAAGAACACAGTAGGACTGATCCTTATACTCGAAATCATCTACGAGAGCAAACTGGTATTCTTCACCGCTCTCAGCATCCACCATGGTGATGATCGCCTCATCATCATAAATCTCTTCAACACCTTCGATGTTCTCATCACAGTTATCGCAATCGCCGTTATCACAGCTACGTCCACAATCAAACAACATAATCCCATCCTCCGAAATCTCATTACTAAACAAATGTCGCTATATGGCGACCTTTTATACATTATAACATGAATATCGACTTATTTTCGGGAAATATCAAGATATTCCTGTAAAATGATCTCCGCCGCGACCTGGTCAACGACTTTCTTTTTATTCTTCCCGGAAACGCCTGTGCTTCTAAGAAACTGGGATGCAATCACCGTGGTATACCGTTCGTCACGGAAAACCGGTTTGATGCCCACCTTTTCTTCCAGCAGCTGCCCGAAAAGCACCGCTTTTTCTTCTGACTCACTAACAGATCCGTCCGTGCGGCTCGGCTTTCCGAGCACGATCTCCGTGATCTCCATCTCTTTTACGATAGCAGCAAGACGATCGATCGCATATTCGGCATCTACACCGTTCCAGTTGATCGTCTCAAGACCGGAAGCCATAATACGAAGAGGGTCGGACACAGCCACACCGATTCTTCGCATACCGAAATCAATGGCCATTACCCGACTCATTCTTCAAATATCTCCTGTTTAGTTGTCTTCAGCCAGATGCTCGCAATACTCACGTACGATAACTTCAAGAAGTTCATCCCGTTCCATACGGCGGATGATGCCGCGCGCGCCCTTATAATTCGTGATATAAGTCGGGTCGCCGGACATAAAGTATCCTACCAGCTGATTGATCGGGTTATAGCCCTTCTCCTGCAATGCATCCAAGACCTGCATCATCAAAACCTTAGCATCTTCTGATCTTTCCATATTGAAAGAGAATCTGGCTGTTCCTGAATCCTGCATAGTTGACGCACCTCCTTATCATTCCAAGCTAACATGTATCTATTCTATCACATGAGAAATCAACTTTTCATTATATTTTTGTCACGGATATTAAATTTTTTGTGCATTTTTCGACGAATTACACGGTTTTTTCCGGAAAAGCAGTTCCTACAACAGAAAAACCTCTG
>JAFWSW010000079.1 GCA_017519205.1 Clostridiales bacterium
AGATCTTGACGGATCTGACGACTCCTTTGAAGGATCCGGTGTCGGAGAAGCTGTCGGCTTCGGAGTCGGGGTAGGCGTCTTCTTCGGCTTCGGTGTCGGAGTCGGTGTCTCGCCCGGTTCAGAAGATTCCGTCGGATCCTGTTCCGACGATTCGGATGAAGAATCCGAAGGCTCAGATGTCTCGGAAGATCCGGACGTGTCACCCGGGTCAGAAGACTCCTCACTGCTGCTCTGCGTCGGGTCCGGAATATTCTTATACGGATCCTCTGCAAGTGCCAGGATCTCTTCCCTGCTCCAGCCCGTTGCCTCACAGACCTTTTTAAGAAGGTCTTCGTTCTCCGCGAGCATCTTCAGCGTAAACTGATTGAGGTCGTCCACCTCGATTTCTTCTTCCTTAAAGTCGACGGTGTCCGTCGTTCTGTCATTGAAAGTATAAACCGTGACCTTATGTCCGGCGGCGCAGTCTGTTTCCTTGACCTCGCCGGTATCGGGATTTCTCGCAACAATATGGACCTTTCCGTCCGTGACGATGATCGAGGGTCTTCCTTCTTCGTCGCAGAAGACATATCCGGAAGTACCGCGGATACCGACCGTCATGGTCGAAGTCTTGATCTCGAAAGACTCATCGTCGTTAAGCTTCTCGGTGACCTCGAAGAACAGGGCGCCCTTCGTAAGCTTCAGTTCGAGTTTCTTTTTCTTCTTCTGGAATTCCGCGCGGCTGTCATTCTGGAGGGTTACGATCTTCGTATCGTCCAGGCCGACAGAAGCCAGTCCGTCGGCTCCCGTATTCAGCGCATCTCCGCTCTGGAAACGGATGTTATCGATGACCGGTTTTTCTTTTCCCGTACCGTCCTCGATATTAACTGTTCCCTCGACACGCAAAAGACGCATTGTCGTCGCCGTATATCCGCCCTTACTTAAGAGAACGCAGATAATAACGACCGCTGCGATGACCACAACGATCGCACTTGAAAGGATGATCTTCGTTTTCGTCGATAGCCCCTTGATCTTATCAACCAGCACCATATGTTGACCCTCTACCCCGTCTGATTTTGACATAACTATTTTATTACAAAAGCACTTGTAAATAAACCCGTCATGCCAAATCGGCCGGATCAGAGATAGAGGATCATGTCCTTGTATTTGGTGACTTTGTCCTCGAAACCGGCCTTCTTATAGACCGGATAGCCGTCATTTGTAGCCGCGAGAGTGATCCTGCACATACCGAGCTGCCTTCCGGCATCGATCATGTTCTTCATAAGCTGCGAACAGATTCCTTTGCCTCTGTATTCCGGCTCCGTGTAAACGCTTAAGACTTCTCCGCAAAGGCCACTCGGGATCTTCGGACTTATGGGTTTAAAGATTGCGATCAGGATCACCTGAGCTACGATATGCCCATCCGCCCTGGCGACAAAAGAGAAAGTTCCCTGATTGAGGTGAAGCTTGAAGAAGTCCGGAAGACCGAGGCGCATCATTCTCTCATCATCCTCGCTGAGAGATCCCAGATCCTCACGGGTATAGGCGATGCGAAGTCTCACGAGTTCATCGATATCGTCTTTATTTGCCACATCATAAACAATGTCCATATTCTCTCTCCTGTTGTTAAGATCTGATCCGGCGAAGCGTCTCCTCTCAGCCTGACTGCTTTTCCGTATCGATCCAGAATCTCTTCATCGTGGTGCCATCGACCTCGATAGTCTTTTCAAAGACACCGCCGTTTCGAAGGATCGTCTTCTCGCTTGCGCTATTTCCTTCATCACAGGTCACAAGCATCCTCTCGATCCCCAGTGCTTTTGCCTTCTGGATATTCAGGCGGAGCATCTCTGCCGCATAGCCCTTACCTCTTTCTGACGGGCGGACGGAATAGCCGCAGTGTCCGCCCCAGGTGCCGAGGATCGGATGGTCGATGTGATGCCGAAGATCGATCACACCGACCACACGGTCATCACTTTCTCTTACAGCAAGAAACATGTGCGATGGAATCTCCACTCCGGTCTCCTTACATGTTGCAGGATCCTTTCGGAGCTCGCAGATCCGGATCCACTCCTCCGCCGAGGAGGATTCCTCGAGGGACATGCATCCCGCGAAGCGGTCTTCGTTATCCGCATCCACCTCCAGAACTTCCTTACGGAAATCCCAGATCTGTTCTGCGTAATGCATATTCGGTTCTGTTAATCGAAGTGTATCCATCGCACTCTCCTTAGATTCCGAAGATCTTCTCAGCCAGTTCTACAGTCTCTTCCTGCGTCCTGTTCTCATCGCGGAAGATGATCTGATAGCCCGAATTCTTTAGCTCGTCATAGCTCTCCTTTGAGTGAAGGCGTACGAGGATCTCACGGTAGTTATCCATGGCTGCCTGCGGATCCGGTTCCTCGAGCATCAGCTTATAGAGGAACTGCTTCTCCGGATCCGGACGGTCGAAGAATCGTGAGATCGCAATATTCGGATCTGACATCATCACAAGCACGTGCTTATCATCCGTGATTTTATGCAGTGTATCCACGCAGATATTCGTATCTACGAAGATCAGTTTTCCCTGGGTTTCCGGCGTCGGAAGAAGTTCTTCCAGGATCTGGAACTCGACGGTCTCGCATTCCTTCTTCACGTCATGGATCCAGCGGACGTACTCTTCCGGTGTTCTTCTTATGAACTCGTGCCAGTCCTGAAGATCCCTTGTATAGCACAGATTCGGGAACTCCTTACTGTCGAGTTCCGGCAGTTTCGCGTCGTGGTAGTTCTCCTCGAGCGCGATGCCGTTATGTTTCTTCGCTAAATTTGTAACAATGGTGGACTTTCCCGCATAGGAAGTCCCGATGACAAAATAAACTCTACTTAGGTCCATATATACCTCACAGATCCAGATACCAGATGAACTGGATATCATCTTTCACTTCCGGTTCGGTGTAGTAGGCATACATATCGATCTTACCGAGCATCGCACCCTGCTTTCTATAGAAATTGCACGCCGTCACATTATTGTTCTGGCATTCAATGATCATCTGCGCATACCCGTCTTCTTCCGCGCCGGCTTTTGCCATGTCGAAAAGCCCTTGTCCCACGCCCTGATGCTTATACGCATCCGCCACACGGATATCCCAGAGCACGCATGCATCTGTTCTTCCGCCGAGCATATTCAGGTCCGGTGTCGTTCCGGCAACTGTTGCCGCTCCGACAGGTGTCTCCCCGTCAAAAGCCATGTAGAACCGCCAGTTCGTGATATCGAAGTTTTTCTCATATTCACAGGCGCGTTCATAGACGCTGAGATCTTTTACGTACGGATCGACCGGCACTTCCTCAAGGAGTATGCCTCCAAGGCCGTTGTCGATATGTCTGACTCTGTACTCCGACTTTATTTCTACATTCTGTGTGACCTGATCGTACATTTCAAAACAGGTCTTATCCATCTTTTTAAAACTTATCATACATTACCTCAATTTACCTGATTCCAAATATCTTTCGCCGCCGCGTACGCTCGGGCGACAAGTTCTTCTGCATTCTTATACTTTGAATTCTCAACACCGACTTCCATAAGGATCGGACCCCGGAAGGAAGATTCTTTCAGAAGCGGGATGATCTCATCAAAACGGATGAATCCTTCACCGGGGATCACGTGATCGACAAACTCCCTGATCCGGTCGGAAAGATGTACCGCAATAACACGGTCTTTCAACCCGGAAAGAAGAGCCATCGGTCTCGGTCCGTCGATCTGATCGTGCGAGGAATCGTAGCAGAATCCGATGTACTCGGGATCTGCCATCTTCACCATCTCGACACACAGGTCGGTCGGCTTTCCCGGGACCATGTTCTCAAACGCGAAACGGATCCCGTTATCTTTCGCGATCCTCTCCATCTCCTTGATCCTTCCGGATACCAGACGGAACTTCTCATCGTATTCATCATCCTCGAACCAGAAGACCGTGCAGTGGATGACCACGACCGGCGCGCCAAGGAACACGGCCGCACGGGCAAGGATCTCATTCTTCTTCAGAGAGTCTTCCCGGTCCAGATCGTAGCCGTGGATGGTATCAACAAGTAGCCCGTTTTCTTTCAGAAGATCATGAAGGTGCGGCCAGTTCTCCTCCTGAAGGAGACCGCTATGCGAATAATCCATTCCAAACGATACATGCGTAAAACCCGCTTTGCGGATCATCGGAAGCTGTTCCGAAAGGGGGATGCTGTAATCAAACGTCGTCGAAATGGATGTTTGCGCCATATTCTGCACCTCGTCTTATGTATTTCCCGGGAAAGAGTTGAACCACGCACGGTCCGAAAACTCTTTCTTGATCGGCTTTTTTGCCTCATCCTCCGGAATGCCTACCGGAAGATAACATACGAGATCGTAGTCGCTCGGGACATTCAGGATCTCCGCCATCTTATCGCAGGTCCGGTCGTCATCCGTGATATGTCCTTCGTACCAGCAGCTGGCGTATCCAAGTTCCTCGATCAGAAGAAGCATGTTCTCGATCGCCGCGGAATAATCCTGGGTCGCGAAGCACTTGTCACGGTATGCGTTGATCCTTTTAGACAGAACACAGATCGCAGCGGGCGCGGTCATCGCAACCGGCGGCTCGATCACGGCTTTCACCTTCGAGAGCACTTTAGGATCGTCGATCGCAATCAGGCTCGTGGTCTGCTTATTGCATCCGGAAGGCGCAGCCAGACCCGCTTCCATGATCTTTGTAAGATCTTCCCTCGGTACCGGCGTCTCCTTAAAGGTTCCGCGGTAACTGCGTCTGCTCATGATCGCTTCAAATACATTCATCTTCACTCACTCCACTCGTCTTTGCTGATCTCCAGCTCGATGATACGCTCATTCTTCCCTTCGATCTCCACGAAAGAATCCTCGCAGACGGTCGATGCACGGAATCCACAGGAAAGATAGCACTTATATGCGGAAGTATTGCACTCGAAAACACCGATCGTAACAGTATCCACTTTCAGGACTGTAAAAGCGTACTTCTGCGCCAGGCGGATCAGTTCTTTCCCATAACCTTTACCACGGCGGGAACCATCAACAACGACCCAGCCGAAACGGAGGATCTTATTGTCCCCTTTGATGTAGCGCATAATGAGATGTCCAGCGACGCCGTCATCGTCAAAAGCGGTCATCGGATAGAAGTTATCTTCCTCTTCGCATCCGCCATTCTCCTGAAGGTACTTCCTGTTGACTGCCTCCGCAGTAAGCGGGAAATCGCAGAAATGATTTCCGCCCCAGAGCAGGAAGGTCCTTTCATTATCGATCCAGGACGCGATCTTCTCCGCGTCACACGGCTTATATGGTCTTAGTCTGAGCATAATCTCTCCTCCTGATAATAAACGCAAAAAAGACGACGGCATATTCTGCCATCGTCTTTATTGTATCGCACTATTTATTCCCGTGATATAGACCAGCCGTATAAATCACGCGGGCGGGTTATTGAGAAGATCCTCCACGACCTTGCAGATTTCGGACACGGGCTCCATCGAGTCGATGGTTGCTCCGAGCGGATTCGGCTCATCCGCCGATCCGTCCATGGTATCTTCGTGCTCCTTCGATCCTCCGACCTGTCCCGGCTTCGGCGCCATGCTGACGATGATCTTCTTCTCCTGCGCATCAACATAGATGTAGTTGATGTCGTTAAGATGTGGGAAAACCACTACCTCCCGTTCTTTTCCGAAAGCCCGGATCCATCCCATCTTCGGTGTACCGAAGGTCGAGGATACGTTCATCAGCATCTCGAGCATCTTTTCGTTGTTCCATCCGTACTTGTTCTTATAGGTCTTGTATCCGTAAGACGAGTCCCCGGATGTAAGAAAATCGAATAATCCCATAGTTCATTCTCCCACCTTGTTTTCTAGAGAGAATTATACTATATTCCGGATACCTTCACAGATTCTTCTTGCGACGACCGGATTATTCATCGTGTAAAGATGGATACCCGGAATATCGCTGGCGAGAAGATCGATGATCTGGGAGAGTGCATACGACATGCCCGCATCAAACAGGGCTTCTTTTCTGTCTTCGTACTTTCTCACGATACGATTGAAGCGGTCCGGAAACGAAGCGTTACAGAGCGAGAGCATTCTTCTGATCTGAGCCGCGTTGATGACCGGCATGATGCCCGGGATGATCGGGACATCGATCCCCGCGATCTTACAGTTCTCACAGAAGCCGTAGAACTTCTCATTATCGAAGAACAGCTGCGAAAGAAGCACTTCCGCACCGGCATCGACTTTCTTCTGAAGTCCCTTCATGTCATTTACGCGGCTTTCGGACTCGGGATGACACTCCGGATAGCAGGCACCCAGGAAACAGAAATCGTGGTCCTTCGACAGGTACGAGATCAGATCTGAAGCATGATGGAAATCATCCTTCTCGGCGATCCTCGGCGTTCTGTCCCCGCGGAGGGCGAGGATATTCTCGATGCCTTCGTCTTCCATGACCTTCGCAAACTCATCGATCTCTGCCTTATCGTAGTGCAGGGACGTAAGGTGCACGACCGGCTCGACACCGTATCTGTGCTTTATGTTCTTCGCGATCTCGATGGTGCGGTTGCAGTTCGCGCCTCCACCCGCACCAAAGGTCACGCTGATGAAGTCCGGATCCAGTTCACACAGAACCTCCAGCGTCTCATCGATGCTCTCGAGTTCCGTATCTTTCTTTGGCGGAAAGATCTCGAAGGAAAGGCTCTTCTTATTCTGTTTATACAGGTCTGCGATCTTCATATTCTTACTTCTCTCGGATGATTCTCGCTGCCTCAACGAGATTCTTCAGGCTCTTGACTGTCTCTTCTTCACCACGGGTCTTAAGGCCGCAGTCCGGGTTGACCCAGAGCTTCTTATCTTCAGTCTTCTCACGGATCTTCGTGAGCTGGCCGACAAGCTCGTCTACGGACGGAACACGCGGGCTGTGGATATCGTATACGCCCGGGCCGACTTCTGTCTTAAAATTGTTCTCCTTCAGGGAATCCAGGATCTGCAGATCCGAACGGGATGCTTCGAATGTGATGACATCGGCGTCCATGCTATCGATCGCCGGGATAATGTCCGTAAATTCGCTGTAGCACATATGTGTGTGGATCTGAGTTTCCGGCTTGACACCGCTGTGTACCAGACGGAATGCCGGGATCGCGAAGTCGAGATACTCGCTGTACCAGTCGGACTTGCGGAGCGGGAGCTTCTCGCGGAGAGCCGCCTCGTCGATCTGGATGATGTTGATGCCATTCGCTTCAAGATCGAGGACCTCATCACGGATCGCAAGTGCGATCTGCTGGATGCTTTCCTTGATGGAGATATCTTCTCTCGGGAAGGACCAGTTCAGGATCGTTACCGGACCTGTGAGCATACCCTTAACCGGCTTACTTGTGCAGGACTTGGCAAACTTGGACCACTCAACAGTGATCGGTTCTTTTCTCGAAACATCGCCCCATACGATCGGCGGTTTCACGCATCTTGTACCGTAGGACAGTACCCATGCCTTCTCAGTAAATACATAGCCGCTCAGGTGCTCGCCGAAGTACTCGACCATGTCGTTTCTTTCGAACTCACCGTGAACGAGGACATCGAGGCCGATCTCTTCCTGCAGGCGGATGCACTCAGCAATCTTTTTCTTATTGAACTCGACATACTCTTCCTTGCTGATCTCGCCTTTTCTAAAAGCACTTCTGTTCTTTCTTACATCAGCGGTCTGCGGGAAAGATCCGATCGTGGTGGTCGGGAACTTCGGAAGGCCGAGTTTTTCGTGCTGGATCGCTTCTCTTTCGTCAAATGCCGGAAGACGTGTGTAGTCTGAATCCTTGATGGCGGCAACCCTTGCCTGTACCTTCTCATCGACACTGTCGACTCTCTTTTCAAAGAGTGCTTTATTCGCAGCAAGCTTCTCATCTGTGAGGTTAGCAAGATCGCTGAGTTCAAGGAGCTTTTCTTCTGCAAAAGCAAAGTGCTTCTTATACTCTTCCGGAAGCTTGGTTTCACTTGCAAGTGTGTACGGAACATGCAGAAGTGAGCATGAAGTTCCGATCACGATATTCTCCTCGGAAACTACGGACTTGATCTCGGAAAGGATCGCGGATGTCTTGCTGTAGTCATTCTTCCAGATGTTCTTACCGTTTACAACACCGGCCACGAGGACCTTATCCTTCGGGAAGCCGTTCTCCTTGACGAGGGAAAGTGTTTTTCTGCCTTCGACAAAGTCCAGACCGATCGCATCGAAGTCCAGCTTGATCACCTCGGAATATGCATCACGGATATCTCCGAAATAGGTCTGAAGTGTAATGGAAAGACCGTTCTTATTCGAAAGGATAATGTCATAGATCTTCTTAAAGAGTGCGATGTCGGATGCATCGAGATCACGGACGAGATACGGTTCGTCGAACTGGACTTTAGCTGCACCTGCTTTTGCAAGATCCAAAAGAAGTTTGGCATACTCACCGGAAAGGATCTCTGCAACATCCTCCGCCTTCTTTTCACCGATGAACTTGGTGAGCTTGAGGAAAGTGAAGGGACCGATC
>JAFWSW010000080.1 GCA_017519205.1 Clostridiales bacterium
AAAAGACGAAGTGCCCGATCATTACTACGGGAAATGAACTGCACGATGAGGGCATCGTTTCTTTTTCCCGGGATTTGGACACGCAGGCGGTATTTGAGTACTGCCGTGCCGTGAAGAGTTCTTCGGATGAGATCCTTCGCAAGCTGACGTATAAGGATCTGAAGAGAACTTTTACAGATGAAGATAAGAAACGGATCCTCGACAGTGGCAGCGTCAGCACGAACGAGAGTGCCGTGTGGCTGATCGATTACTGGTGCGAGAAAGACCTGAAGGGACTTTTGAAGATGCCTTTCAGCCGGCACTGGATCATGCATATCGAGGCCATGTGCCGCATCACGAACAAACTCTGCCAGAAGGCGAAGAAGGGCGTCGATCAGATCGCATACTGTGGACTTTCCTGCGCTCACTGCTTCCTGAAAGATTATTGCGGTTCCTGTAGAACAGCGTATAACACCTGTTCATATGCGAAATGCTCACCGGACGGGGTGTGCCCGAATGCCGCGTGCTGTAAAGAGAAAGGTCTCGACGGCTGCTACGAATGTGATGATATCCGGGAATGTAAGCAAGGCTTCTATTCTCTCGGAAAAGAAGTCCATGCCATCAAGGCAATGTCCCTATTTATCTCCAGCCACGGGAAGAAAGAACTTCAGACAGTTCTGGAGAATCTCCATAAGAAACAGGAATTCGAGAAGGTGCAGGAAGTCCTCGGTGACGACATCGATCAGGGCCTTCAGATCCTGGAGGAGAACAGGTAACTGTGAGCGATATGGCAGAGGAAAAGAAAGTTGCGGTGATGTCGGTGACAAGGAGACGCTTGAAAAGTTCGCGGCATCTGTCATCTCTGCTCCGATAAAGCGGGATTCATTTCCGGCGAGAATATCTGCATCGACGGCGGTATGACAAAACTGATGATCTACCACGGAGAACATGGATGGACATATCGGCCGTAGATCTGAGAAAGACGACAGTGCTTTTGCGAAGTGATAGGATAGATACATTAGCCTTCGAAGGATAAGGAGACAAAACTATGATTTTATCGAACGAAGAATTAAAGAAGATCTATTTCGGCGCATATGAGTTTGCGGAGACGGAGGACGGGTATCTCCAGGCCTTCCAGTACACCAAGGATCAGATCGAGTACTTTAAAGGTGCTTTTTTCATGTGGTACGAAAGATGTACGGCTACCACGGCAAAAACACTGGAATTCACAACGTCTGCGACGAAGCTTTCTTTCGACTATAAGACCATTTGGAAAGGATCTCCGGATTCCTTCGAACTCCTGGTGAATGGTTTTGTTACGAATATCGCGCGGGTCAAGGACATCATGGATGTGGGTACTTTCGAGTGGGAGCTTCCGGAAGGCGAGAAGTCCGTCGTCATTTATCTGCCGGCGGATGCGACGGTCCTGATCCGAAACTTCACCATCGATGCGGAAGTGACACCTGCCAAGAAGAACGAGAAAGTCCTGTGGCTGGGCGACTCCATTACTCAGGGATACGGCCCGCTCCGTTCGTCCTGCACCTACGTCAGTGTCGCCAACCGGATCCTGAATTACGACATCATCAACCAGGGCATTGGCGGCTATATCTACGATAAGAAGTCCCTCATGAAGATGGACGGCTATACTCCGGATAAGATCATCGTGGCCCTCGGCACCAACCAGTACGGCGACAAGGACATGACCGCGGTCGAGGAGTACTATGAGACCCTGATCAGCATCTACGGAAACGAGATCCCGATCTTCTGCATCACGCCGCTCTGGCGTGGTGATTCCTGGGACGGACTTCCGAAGCTGATCGAGTTCTGCGGAAAGGTAAAGGCCATCGCAGAAAAGTATAGCAATGTTACAGTGATCGACGGAATGCAGATGGTACCGCATTTCCCGGAATATTTCCTCGATAATCTGCACCCAAATGCCCTAGGCTGTGAGATCTACGGAAGGAATCTGGCCGAGGCCATTTTGTCGGCGACGGCAAAGACTGCCGAAGAGTCGAGCGGGGCGGCTTCCGGGGCGTCAAAGGAGACCGGGAAAGCATGATCGACAGGCACGATCGAGTGGGAGTAAGTCGTAAAGCTCTTTTCTCTGTTGCTGTCCTCGGCTTCGCCTGCGGAGGCAACGTCGAAAAGGCTTTACTCCTATGTGGAATAATCAGTAAACGAACGAGAGAGTTCCTTCGGGAGCTCTCTTTTTATTTATCTGTCACGCATTTCAGATTGGGGAACTTTATGTTATAATTTAACCATCAAAAGTTCCCTACAAGGAGAGCGCTATGGACAACAATTATCCTCAAATCCAAGAGTTGCTTCATCAGAGGGCAGATTTTCAAGCAAGATTGAACCTGCTTCCTTATGACGGAAGTCCGGAAATTAAAGACCGCGATGGAAAAAAATACCTCTATATTCGCAAACGTGTAGCAAGCAGACTGACTTCCACTTATGTTGGCGAGTATTCCGATGAGCTTTATCAGTTGCTCCTTAGGAATGCCCGTGAAGGCAGAGAGTTGAAAAAGAATATTCGCAGGTTGGATAAAGAACTGGCCAAACTTGGATACTCAAATGCCGAGCTTTCCGCAAAGGTACAGCTCAATTTGGATTTTGCCAGATCGAACATGAAATCCAACATTTACGATCAGGCAGTACTGGAAGGTGTTGCGACAACATTTCCACAGACAGAAGATATTATCGAGAACGGAAAAGTCACCGGTATGTCTGCTTCAGATGTGCAGAAGATATTGAATCTGAAGCATGCCTGGGAGTTTGTTCTGGATAAGAACGTTATCAGTTATCCTACCGATTATTCGATCCTATGCCATATTGCGAAGCTGGTAAACGAAGGGTTTTATCAAGATGGCGGACGCATTCGTGGAGTGCCTGTTACTATCGGTGGTACAAACTACATTCCGCCGATTCCGATAGAAAGTATCGTCAAGGAGAAAATTGCGACAATACTAGCTGACTCGATGCCTTCTGATGAGAAAGCCATCTCCCTTTGCTTGTACTGCATGAAAACACAGATATTCAACGATGGCAACAAGAGAGCTTCTGTAATCTTTGCGAACCATTACATGATCTCGAAAGGAGCCGGTATGATAATCATCCCTGAAAAAGAAGTTCCAAAGTTTAAGCGGCTGTTAGTTGCTTATTACGAAGATAAGGATACAGGCGAGATTATGGACTTCATGAAAACAAAATGCATCAGATCCTTTTGAATATGGGGAACATTTCAACAGGAAACTATATATGAAAGTTCCCTACAAGCCCAAAAACGCGCGACCCTCGTCGTACAGGAAAGATAAGAAAAACATGGCCTTTCCATCTTTCGGAAGACGGAAAGGCCGGTTTATTTCTTCAGAAGTAAGATTCGTATACTAACGGACTACTTGTCGGTTTTCACCCTACCCGATAGAATGTGAGAAAAGACAGAAACGAGGTGGAAGGATATGCATTTTCCGGAAAGAAGAATCACATTAAAGGATGGAAGAAAGTGTATCCTGCGACCGAACGGACCGGATCTGGCTGAGCCGATGCTCGAATATCTGAAGGCTACTGCAGGCGAAACTGAGTTTCTTCTTCGGTATCCGGACGAAGTAAACTACACCCTCGAAGGCGAAATCGATATCCTCGGAAGACTACTGGAAGATCCATACCAGATCATGATGGCCCCGATCGTAGATGGCAAAGTCGCCGGTAACGGCGCGGTCTTCGGCATCGGTGACAAGAGAAAGATCCGGCACCGCTGTTCCCTCGCTATCGCGCTTTATAAGGAATACTGGGGTCTCGGGATCGGGACAGCCATGATCAACTACATGTGTGAACTTGCTAAGGAAATCGGCTGGACGCAGGTCGATCTGGAAGTCGTTGCTGAAAACGAACAGGCACAGGCACTTTATAAGAAGTGCGGATTCATCGAGTCCGGACGCCGTCATAATGCACTTCGTTTCGATGACGGAACATATCACGACGAGATCCTGATGTATAGAGATCTCAGATAAGAGCCGGTCAGATCCCGAACAGTTCCGCCGTCTTCGTCATGCGGGAAGAGATCTCCACACCGAAGGGACAGCGGCTCTCGCAGCTTTGGCACCCGATACATTCCGATGCCGTGTGACCAAGTGCCTTATAGTGTTCCGCAACACTCTCCGGTACTTTCTCCTGTGTCATTGCCAGATCGTAGAACTTATTGACCATAGCGATATCGATATCCATGGGACAGGGCTTACAGTGTCCGCAGTATGTGCATGTTCCGTTATAGGAATGCATCGGGGCATTGGCGATGACGGACGCATAGTCCTTCTCATCTTCGGAAGCCGTCTCATAGGCAACCGCCGCATCGATCTGCTCCGTGGTATCGTACCCGCAAAGGATCGAGCAGGCACCCGGACGGGTCAGGGCGTAGTGGATCAGCTGCACCGGTGTGAAAGCCACATCAAACGGCGATCTTTCCTTGTCCAGAAGGGCGCCTCCGAAGAATCCTTTCATGACCGTAAGTCCCACATTATTTTCTTCGCACATCTGATAGAAGCGGGCACGCTCCGGATCGATGCCGGACCATTCCTGGTTCTCGTAGCCGCCGAACATAGACTCCAGGTCCTCGGTAGCCGGACGCATATCGAAAGCCGGGTTGATACTGAAGAGGATCATCTCAATAAAGCCGCTTTCCACCGCCAGTTTTCCGATCACCGGGTTATGGGTACTTAGTCCGATATGACGGATCGTGCCTTTCTCGTGAAGTTCTTTCACATACTTGATGAATTCCCCGTTCATGACAGTATTCCACTCCTCGACGGAGTCGATATAGTGGATCATGCCCAGGTCGATATAGTCGGTCTGAAGGCGAAGGAGAAGATCTTCGAAAGCCGGGATAACATACTTCATATCCCGGGTCCTGACATACTGCCCGTTCTGATACGTGGAGCCGATATGTCCCTGCACATACCAGGAATCCCGGCATCCGGCCATGGCTTTCCCGATGATATCTCTCGACTTCGGATCAGCCATCCAGCAGTCTACGATGTTAATTCCCTTGCTATGAGCATACTTCAGAAGCCCGACGGAATGCTCTTCGTCATGGCGCTCCAGCCACTCGCCGCCAAAGCCGATCTCACTTACTTTTAATCCGGTTTTTCCTAATGTACGATACTGCATATTCTCACCGCCGTTTCCGGAAATCTTGCTTTTTCAAAAGCACTATTTTCATTATAGCATGCGGTGCATTTCGACAGGAACAATTGAATGGGAGTAAAATGTTTAATCGCTTCAGATCAACATCCCATCCTCGATTCGAAGGATAATATCGGCATGCGCTCCGATCTCAGGATCATGCGTGACCATGATAATCGTCTTTCCGTATTTCTCGTGGATCTTATCGAGAAGAGCGATTACCTCTTCACTATTCTTTTTATCAAGATTACCCGTTGGTTCATCACAGAGGATCAGTGCCGGATCATTCGCCAGCGCTCTGGCTATGGCAACTCTCTGCTGCTGTCCTCCCGACAGCTGAAGCGGGGTGTGATCAAGTCTGTCAGATAGTCCGAGCACCTCTGTCAATTCAGCAATATAATCCTCGTTGACTTTCCTTTTAGATATCAGGACCGGCGTGATGATATTTTCTTTTACCGTCATCTCATTGATAAGGTTGAACTTCTGGAACACAAATCCGATCTCACAGCAACGGAATCGGGAAAGCGCAGTATCCTTCATCTGAGACAGATCACGATCATTCACAATCACCCTGCCCGAAGACGCACGGTCAAGGCCGCCAATCAGATGAAGAAGTGTTGTCTTCCCACATCCGGATCGTCCCATGATAGCAGTAAAAGTACCATCTTTTATTTCCATATTTATGCCGTTTACAGCATGAATGATATTGTCTCCCACCTTATAATCCTTATGCAGGTCGATTGTTTTTACACCCATCTTTATTCCTCCCTTGTTTCGATCATCTTCATCTTCCTAAGGTAGATTATTTGTGGCAGAGTGCCAAGCAGGATCAATAGTGTACCGATCAGGAAACAGCAGATCAGCGCAGGAACGAAATTGTACGAGAAAAAATCCGCCCCGATCGGAGCCCTCCAGTACCATGGTTCAGCTTCACCGCCATTAAGCGCAGTAATAAGTTCCCCAGTCTGCATTTTATGTTGGATGGAATCGAAATAACGCTGCACAGCATATACCGGAATGATTGCTGCTACAGTAGCAATCAACGGATAGATTATATTCTGTGTATAGATCATAAGACTCGCCTGATTCACAGACAGGCCTATACGCCGCAGCGTCTGGAATCTGCCCAGATTACTTCTTGTCTTCGTGTAAAGACCGGATATGATCGATGCAATTCCGAGAAGAATGAGTACGCTGATCAGCAAGAAGAATACTGTCATAACCCGACTCTGTCCTGCATCGATTTCATCCGAATAAGTAAATGTCGACTGAATCACCACATCGGAAGACCCGGCTAAAGAAGTATACCAGAGCTTATCAAATCCATATGTGTCGTAATCATCTTTCATGGTCACTTTAACTGACGTGAAGTTCCGATCCGGAAGTCCCCATGCCATAAAGGATTCCGGCAGACACAAGATGCTCATGCCATATGCTGGTTCCGGATCATTCGGATCCAATGTCGCACGGGAATGGAGATCATGCACCCAACCTGTTCCTGTGGAAAGATACTCGGAAATATCTTTTTCGTCGTGAAGAACGACAATTGCTCCGACCTTGGTCCTAACACTATGTCTCGTACCGAAAGACGTCCAGCCGACATGGACCTGTCCTTGTACCGTCTCGACATAACTATCGTAGACGACCCATTTCTCGTTCCAGCATTCATCTGAAGAAAACTTTTCCTCATCTTCCGACAGCAGAATATCATCAAAATCCAGATCTGACCCGACGGGGAGTTTCGAAAGGCACAGATCCTTCAGTTCCTCAGGTACTGCCAGTACGACCTCCTCTCCCCTTCTGATCTTATCGTGGTCGATTTGACCGTCAACGAGCTCGACATTAAGTGCAGTCATTTCCCTCTCAGTTAGTCCGACCGTGGGCAATTCATACATGTAGACAGGCTGGTCATATCCCATATGTCCATAGATAGTCGCTTCCGCAATCATTTCCTCATGCTCACTCGGATCATCCGAGTCCCGACGGTTCAAGGATCTGTTCCCGAGAAGCTGCTTCATTTCGTCATCCGGTTCATCAGAAAAAACCATTCGGGTAGATTCATTAAAAATAACAGACCAGATCCTTTCGATATTGGAATCGTTTTCGATCTTTTCCAAAGAAGACGGGGAAACTCCTGCATCATGTCTATTGAATACATTATTACCAAGACCTTTTATCTGTGAAGAAATGCTGGCAACATATCCTTCCCCGTCCAGTCCCATACTGTATAAATCTCCTCTCGGCTCTGCTGTGGCCTTTTCAGAATACGCTCGAAAGAATACATATCCGAAAAGCATGGCTGCAAGTACGATCATCATGACAAGCATGGTACTTCCTTCATGAAGGTCGATGCGCTTATTGAGAAGTCCGAGCCAGCCTCTCTTCGATCCTACTGATTTCTTCTTGCGGCCATTCTTCTTCCCTACAAACATGCTGTCGGAAGTTGCTAACAACTCAGACGGATACATCCTATACAGCTTATAAAGCGGAATGATCAGCGACAATACGAGTGAACAGACACAAATCAGAAGTGACATTACCATAGGGTCATATGTGACCTGTCTCATAATCTTCTCAACATGAACACCATCATGAAGTCGGGCATGTAATATGGCATTCAGAAAGCGGATAATCAAAGCATGGGCAGCATACCCGAGTCCGATTCCAATAAACGTTCCAGCTATGCCGAATCCGAGTATTTCCGAAGAAAGACTCAGAATGATCCTTTTCGATGACATACCGATACTTCGAAGGATCGCATAATGCTCTTTTCGATTGGCTATAATATTTTTAGAAAGCATAAACAGAGTAATTGCTTCCGTAAGGACAACCAGCACAGAGATAACCGGAAATACCTGTTCCGAATAGAAATCCCTGGTATAATCCCCCTTATCTACGATTGCCTGTATCTCGTCTCTTGAAAGGTCATGCTGTGCTATATCCACGCCGATCGCATAAGTAAATACAGCGACTCGGGTGTAATTATATTCCACTCCCGAGCATGTTTTTCCTGTCTTCTTTATCAGGTCGTACACTAAGCTATTCAATCTCTTCGGGCCTTCCGAATAACTCCGGAAGAAAACCGTTCCTCTTGTACATCCCCACGAATCAATGTTCACAGGAGAAAAGAACACGCCCGGCATGGTGTACTCCGAATAATCGGGTCCTCTGCTCCACCCGCGTATATCGACTTCACTGGAAAGCTTATAAACTCCGGATAGTACACATTGTCTATCGCCGATGTATTCACCTTCAGAGTTATATGCTTTCAACAGTATCTTTTCACCCGGATACGGTGCTACACCAAATGCATTTGCAACAGATATATCCATGGCCACTTCGTTTTCTTT
Source organism: Clostridiales bacterium (assembly GCA_017519205.1). Classification (GTDB taxonomy): domain Bacteria; phylum Bacillota; class Clostridia; order Saccharofermentanales; family Saccharofermentanaceae; genus Scatonaster. Next base: position 8,511 of record JAFWSW010000080.1, read on the forward strand.
CTCTGGAAGAGTGCCGCGGAAACAGGTCAGGTGATATAGTTCTTCCGACAATTCGTCCCTTAACGCTACTGCGCGAAAAGGTGCTGCTCCGCTTGCATTGGTAACAGTTCCCAGCTCATAATATAGTCCGACAGCATCCACTTCTTTGGACGCCGCCAAAGCATCTTCGAAACCAAGTTCTGCATTATAAACAGAGACTTCATAGTCACCTGTCTTTGTCAAAAGATCTTCTAACTGTGTTTTCTTCTCCGCGCGGATCAGCAAACTAGTCGTTGTAATGGAAAAGGCGCCGAAAATAAGCATAACGATCAGACAGATGAAACTGCCTGACCGTAAACTTCTCAAGCCATAGTTATGTGCCTTCAGCATAGTGTATTTCCCTTACTAAACAACTATATTAGGATAGGCTTGAAAAGGATATCCTAATCTGTTACCCGTAGTGTAACTGCCCCGATTGCTTGTTTATTTCAGTATATCACGTTGTTTTTTCAAATCGCCATATCAGGAGACAAATATGCAAGAGCTCCCCTGAAATATGCAAGAATGACATGGTATGCACATAACTGTCATGATATACTTGGAATGGGTTATATTATTCTAAACAAGGGAAGAGGCTGGATATGAAAAGGTTCGCATCAATTCTCACTGTATTAGTTTTGATCCTTATGGTTCCAATGTCCTTTGGTGCCTGCAAAAAGACAGAAGGCAAAAATGAGGAACAATTGGAGACGACAGGTTCGAATGAGATACCGGAACCCGAGAATCAGGAGACCTCGATTGAGGTTACGGAGATCCAATCGGGGACGATTGGTCTGCATGAGATACCTGAATCCGAGTATCAGGAGATCTCGATCGAGGATACAGAGGTCCTGAACAGGGAGGGCGTATCCATTCATATACTTGGTGGTTCTCTGGGTGAGGGACCGACACGTGTCCTGAAAATGCGTGTGGTTAATAATAACATATATAATCGAGAGCTAAAACTTAAAGTTGAGAAGTTAGTTTTTGATGGTTTTTCAGATACCCCTCTTTGGGAAAGAAAATATGAGATGGGTACGACTACAGAGAGTGAACTCGAGTTCAATATGAATCTCGGCAATTCTATCGGGATTTGGAACCCGGGAAAGATCGAAATAAAGTTTAAGGTAGATTTTGATCATGAGTTGATTAACTATTTTACCGACGTGACCGTATATACATCCTTGTATGATTCTTCTAAGACTTATGATTTCCCTTACGCGTATACGTTCTATGATAAAAAAGGTGTAAAGCTGTCGGTCCTTAACTATGAGTATTTCTCAAGTGGAGATGCAGAGCTTCAGTTTCTCTTTGAAAATAATACGGAAGACGGCATCACAATCAGTACGGATCACGCTGAAGATTCACTGGTTAACGGACTTCCGATATATCTCAATGTTTACTCGATGCTCGACCCAGGTGAGAAAACAGTTTATTCAACGCATATTTACAAAAATGATCTGGAAAAAGCCAAGATTACAAAGGTCGATACAATCAGCATGACCCTTTACTATAAAAAAGATTCCAACTATAAAAACAAAATCAAGTGTAATCCGTTTGAGATCTCTATCTAATAATTTCCAGATACCATGGCCTCGGCATATCTATTATGAAACGAATAGTAGATGAGGCGAATGGTACCTTTGAGGTAGCGGTAAACGATGATCTATTCAGAGTATTTATAATCATTCCACCTAAAGGATAAGCATCCACTGAATTCAGGACGGCGATATCGAATGACACCAATTCAAAGACTCACTGGCCATCTGATACTTCGACAGGCACGATTGATTGGGAGTAAGTCGTAATAGATTCTATCACTGAAAAAGAGAGTTCCTTCGGGACTCTCTTTTTCAGTGCTAACTTCTTAGATCGCAGGAAGAATCGGAAGAAGTGCTTTTGCCGTTTTCATACTTACTCCTGCATCTTTCATATAGGCAACATAATCTTCCTTCACGCTTCTTATTGATTGAATGATCCCGTTGCACTTTCGGGCGGATATTCCCATACTCTTTCCTGATTCGATCAGATCTTCATACGTAATATCGCTCGTCTTTCCGTTTACCCGCATCTGATGTGCACGTAACCATCTGTTCTCGAGATTGTATGCAAATGTCAGGTCGTATGCCGGAGCCAGCTTCCACTTCCCTTTTCTGTCCATAAGAAAAGCGATGTTTTTGACATGGTCATCCTGATTGACCAGGAGCACATTGAATACCATCCTACGATAGAGTTGCTCTACGTCAGAAGCGGAATTCGTCACTCGCATCGTAACATCAGCTGCCTCTTCATAGCTCGACTGGCCGGGAAGATTGTAATCGATATGCATTAGTGCACCGAAGGTCTGCATATGGATCTTCTGATTATCGACACGGTCGAAGCGCTTCGTCATAAAGTGGAAGCGACCGTTCTCTTCCCACAATCTGCAATCGCTCATGCCTATTCCGGCTTTTTTTGCCATCAGGGAGTAAGCATATTCGACCCTAGTGTATTCGATCGCATCTTCCAGATTGTGATCTCCGTTTTTTCTCACACCATCGAACTTTAAGAGCCAGTAATCAAAGCCATTTCCTGCATCGATCTGTCCGCTTCGGATCTCACCGGTCTCTTCATTCCAGGCAATTAGTGCTTTTGCCCTGGCGCCTCCCGCAGACGTACCCAACTGAATCAATTGTCCATATCCGGGATCATCCTGGATGCGCAGTTTCTGATCCTTCTTATCGTTCAGCACATCGGAAGCAAAGTCCACCATCTTGGCAATATCAACCGACTCTTCTTTCCATATCTCCGGCCCGTTGGCAGGACGATATTCCAGCGCACCCATTCCCCGCTTCCCGGTATAACACAATCTGTCCACCGCATTAAATTCACTGATCGACCGACCCTGTTCACTCAGCCATCGTTCGATTACACGGTTTCCGAAAGAGTCGGGCAGCGAATCTGCGATTAAGCCCGGCGCTCCGTGAAAAGCACTTCCCGCGAGTTCCGGGAACGAGTAGACACGTCCATTCAAAGGCATCTTAATAGGAGACAGTTCAATTCCGCTTCGCAAAAAATCCCTGTCATACTCGAAAGAAAGATAAGCCTTTTCATTCTCTTGATGAATGATGCCGATCCTTGTCCCCTAGAGGAATACTTCTGCCGTATTGATCATTTCTCATCCCCCCATACGAACGAAGTACTGTCTCTGTTGTCGCGAGCTGATGACGCCCTGCTTCGTTTTGCTTCTTTCTCCAGATAAAAGGAAGGGCGTTTGCTCTGATCAGGGATCATGTCGGCCATGCGGCCGCCAAGATCCAGCGCACGCATAAGTTTTATAAAATTCGATAAGCTAATGTCTTCCCCATTCTCAAATCTGGATATACTTCTCACAGATACTCCCGACTTCTCCGCCAACTCACTCTGCGTAAGCGGATAGTAAATGCGATACTGCTTAAAGCGTTCAGACAAATTTATATATTCTTCAGACATTTTTATCCCCACTCTTCTTTTTATCTAGCCAAATATGTCTTGTTACACATAATTTATATCATAACATGCAATATTTGTCTAGTTACAAAGAGTCGACAGGCACGATTGAGTGGGAGTGAGTCGTGGAATAATCAGTAAACGCAAAAGAGAGTTCCTTCGGGAACTCTCTTTCCTGTCCATAGCCAAACAGGATAACCAATTTTACAGCCGCATCGCAAAGGACATGATGCATGCGCCCCCGGCCCCACAGGAGAGTACTTCCGGGAGATTTTCCGGAGTGATCCCGCCGATGGCATAAACGGGAAGATCTGTCTTCCCGCAGATATCTGACAGAAACCCGAGACCTCGTGGAGCGAGGTCCTTTTTGCAGTCAGTAGTAAAGATGTGTCCTGCCGTTACATAACTGACACCGAAGGACTCTGCTTTCCGCAGCTGACTGATACTATGGACCGATGTTCCCAGGTTGGGAAAGCACCTGTACAGGTCCTTTTCTAGAAGATCAAGCGGCATATGCAGGCTTTTTACTCCTAGCGCCTCCGCTGCTTCTGGAAAAGAATGGATCGTCAGATCAACACCGCATGCTTCGCACGCCCTGAGCACCTTTTCCGCGAGAGCGAGGTATTCCCCGGCAGACAGGTCCTTTTCGCGAAGGATCACGCGCGTAATACCCGCTTCCCTGATCCTGGGGATCTGCTCCCACAGCGGGCGCGGGCAGAGTTCACGCGATGTCACCGCGATGATGTTTTTCCCGTCAAATAAACACATAGTCGTTCAGTACCGGCTGCAGGCCCCGCTCCTTAATTGCGTCGATCACTTCGGCAAGTGTTCTTCCGTCACTGATCTCGAACTGGGAATCTCCTTCTCCTTCGTCGCCTTCCACGTGGCTTCCGATGCCGGTGCTGACACCTGCGGAGATCTTGGTGGCACACATGCCGATGACATGGTCACGGAAACCTGCGCGCTCTCTGGTAGAGATCGTGATTCCCGCATACGGCATGAAGATCCGGTAGGCGCACATGACCTGAAGAAGCTGTTTCTCATGAACGTCTTTCGGATTGATCTTATCGTTATTGATGATCGGGCGCAGTCTCGGGCAGCTGAACGAGATCTCCGCGTGCGGATACTTGCGCTGGATCAGATAGGCATGATTTCCGACGGCAAAAGCATCCTTCCGAAAGTCAGACAGTCCCAGCAGTGCAGCAAATGCGACTCCCCGCATCCCGCCACGTACCGCTCTTTCCTGCGCGTTCAGACGGTAGGGAAAGACACGCTTATGGCCCGCCAGATGAAGCTGTTCGTAACGGTCACTGTCATAGGTTTCCTGAAATACCGTTACATAGTCCGCGCCGCACTTATGGATATACTCGTATTCATCAGTGTTCATCGGGTAGACCTCGACGCCGACATTTTTGAAGTATTCATGAGCGATGGAGCATGCTTTTCCGATATATTCCACATCGCTCATCTTCCGGCTCTCCCCGGTCAGGATCAGGACCTCCTCCATGCCGGTCTTCGCAATTGCTTCCATCTCGCGGCGGATGCCCTCTTCGTCGAGAC
>JAFWSW010000081.1 GCA_017519205.1 Clostridiales bacterium
GTCCACCGGGTGGAAGCTGCCGTCGAGCAGTTCGACCTTCAGGGAAGGCACCTCGTAACCGGCGAGCACGCCGTTCAGCATCGCGGACTGGAAGCCCTTCTCGACGCTCGGCGATCTTTCTTGCATAATCAGCCACACGTCCGGAGTGACCTCTCGTATAGATATCCTTGGTATCGATTGCCGTTGCCAGGGACTCGACGACGTGTACCAGAAGCTGCCGGTTCTCCTGTGTCTTCAGCTGCACTTCATAACTGAGCTGGTTCTGGAGAGTGACCAGATCGATCATGTGCTGTACACGAAGAAGCAGTATCTCCGGAACGAACGGCTTTTTCAGGAAGTCCATCGCGCCGAGCGAAAGACCCGTGCTCTCCGCGCCGGAACTCTCATCCGCGGTCAGGAACATGACCGGGATCTTCGATGCCGAAGAGCTGATCATCTTGAGTCTTCGCATCGTCTCGAATCCATCCATGCCCGGCATCTTAACATCCAGAAGGATAAGATCCGGGTATTTTTCCTGTTTCTCGATATAATCCAGAAGCGCCTGTCCGGTCTTCAGTGCCGTGACGCGCATCCCGCCGCCGCTTAGGATCTTACCTGCCACCTGCAGATTCATCGCATCGTCATCGACGATGATCACGTGACGGTCCCTGCGCTTATTGATCTTCGAATCGTATTCATTTCCGAGGAATTCCTGCTCATAGGTAACGAGCAGTTTTTCTCCCATCCGCTCTGTCCAGCTGTCCACGATATGTCCGATAACCTTCGCAGTCGAGTCCTCACGGATATCCGTCAGGAAAACGAAATACTGGTTCTTACGGTTTCTCATCAGGATATCGGATTTTCGAAGCGACTGTCGGATGTGATTTCCGAACTCATCGAGAAGACTGATATATACTTCCGAAGAAACGCCTTCGTTTTTCTCCAGCGTGAAAAGCACTTTGCATGCGGAGATCTTGTTTCGGATGATGTACCGCATGATGTACCGGTACACCGGTGAGAAGGATCCCTTGTCCAGCTGCAGCGCGACATCCGGGATCGATCTTTCTCCTAAGATCTCGGAGATCGAGCGGATATCCGGAAGCGTATCATCGTCATCGTCATCAAAGGCATCGGCATTATAAAGACTGAATCCGTGCTTGCCGTTTTTTTTAACGGAGTACAGTGACTTGTCCGCGAGCATGATCAATGCGTTATAGTCGTTACCGTGGCGGGGTACATAGATCGCACCGACCGAAGCGCCGAGCGGAATATCCATATCCTCGCCCATCAGGTCTTTTGCCATCGCGACTACGCCGTCATTGAGTTTCGTGGTGATCTCGGAAACGATGCTGTCCGTCATTACTCCCTTGGCAAAAGCGACGAACTCGTCGCCGCCAAGACGTCCGCACGTGCTTCCTTCCGGGACCGCTGCCTGGATAATCCTGGCAAAACCCTGAAGCACCTTATCACCCATATCATGTCCGTAGATATCGTTAACGAGTTTAAAAGAGTCGAGGTCGATCATCATCAGACAGCCGGTGGTATTCGAGCAGACACGCGTCAGTTCTTTTTCACTGGCGCCCTTATTCAGAAATCCCGTAAGTTTATCGATCGAGGCTTCACTCTTTAAGTTCTTCATCTCGGAGCGGTTCAGCACGACCTTTTCGATGCGGCGCATCAGAACATCCGGATTAAACGGTTTTCTCACGAAGTCCGAGACGCCCACTTCAAATCCGCGGGTCTCGGTGTTTGTATCTTCATCAGCAGTAAGGAAAATGACCGGCGTACTCTCGGCATTTACTTTTTTCTCGTATTCGCGGAGATGCTTCAGCGTCTCAAATCCATCCATCTCCGGCATCTTGATATCCAGAAGTATAAGATCCGGGAAACCCTTCTCGGTGATATAGTCCAGCATCGCCTGTCCCGACTTAAGCGCCGTGACGCGCATGTTGTTCCTGCTTAAGATATGTCCGGCCATCTTCAGGTTCGCAGTATCATCATCTACGACCATTACCCACTTTGCCATATATGTCCTCCTACTCCTCGCTATAACCCTCCGGGAGGAATTCGAAGATCTCATCCTCCTCGTCGTTTCCATCTTTTTTAATTTCCAGGTTTTCTTCGATCACCCGGACGATCTTCTTATACATCTCCATCGCCGTGTTATGTCCGTCCGCGATAAAGATCTCATCGCCGCGTCCGGCTGCCGCTTCCAGATCAGCTGCCAGTTCAAACAGTTTATTCGCACCGATCGTTTTCGAAGTGCTCTTCAGAGAATGTATGTAGATCTCGTAGTTTTTCCAGTCATGGGATTCATAGCAAGAGATAAGATTCGGGAGCTTGCTCTTATGCTCCGCACAGTACTCGGCGAGGATCGACCGGTACATCTCCGGATCATTCTGACAGAAATGCATACCGGATCTTGTATTCACTCCCGCTTTTGCAAGTGCCGCAAAGAGTGCAGAATTTCTTTCCTCTGTTTCCGCGCTTTCTGCTTCTGACGACGGATCGATGGCACGGATCTTTTCCTTCGGAAGATATGTCAGCATCATCTTCTCGAGCTCACGTCCGTCGATCGGCTTGGTAAGATAATCATCAAAGCCCTGCTTGATATACCGCTCTCTTGCACCGCGGATAACGTCCGCCGTCAGGCAGATGATCGGCGTTCTGGCATTCAGTTTATTATCCAGTCCTCGGATCTCGTTCATCGCCTCGGTACCGTCCATCTCCGGCATCCGCTGATCCATGAGGATCATGTCGTACTTATTCTCATCCGAGAGTCGGATCGCTTCTTTTCCGCTGGTCGCCGTATGGATACGGATGCCTGTTCTCTTCAGGAGATTGGCAGCAACCGCGATATTCATCTTCGTATCATCAACGATCAGGATCAGAGCCTCCGGTGCATGGAAAGATTCCTTATACACTTCATCCTCATCCGATCCGGCATTCGCGATTTCAAACTCACCGATCGGGGTTTCGTCCTGCACCTTCTGCCACAGTTCGAACCAGAATACGGATCCCTCACCGTATTTCGACTTTACCTTCAGTTCACTGTTCATGAGAGAAAGCAGTTTCGTGCAGACCGACATTCCAAGACCGGTGCCCTCGATGTTTCTGTTTCGTTCGACATCCAGACGCTCGAACGACTCAAAGAGACGCTTCATGTCTTCTTCCTTGATGCCGATGCCGGTATCTTTCACTTCCACATAAAGAAGGACGGAAGGATCCTCTTCTGTCTTTCTTTCCCTGACCTTCGCCGTCAGTGTAACGGTTCCTTTCTCCGTATATTTCACGGCGTTCGTCAGGAGGTTCATGATGACCTCATTGATCCTAGTGTTATCTCCATAGAGCTCAGACGGGATCGTCGGATCGATATCCAGCGCCAGCTCCAGATTCTTCGTTCTGGCTCTTTCCGAAATGGAATTCATCACATAGGAAAGCTGCGACTTCACATTGTAAGGCGCCTCCACCAGTTCCATCTTTCCGCTCTCGATCTTCGAGAAATCGAGGATACTGTTGACCAGTCCGAGAAGATTCTGACCGGACTGACGGATATTCTTGGAGTATCCCATGATCTCCCGGTTATCGGTCTCACGGATGATCATTTCATTCATGCCGAGGATAGCATTGATCGGCGTTCTGATCTCATGGGACATATCCGCGAGGAAACGGCTCTTCGCTTTACTTGCTTCATCCGCCGCCTGCTTCTCGAGACGCAGTACCTGCTCTTTATATTCCTGCTGCTGTCTGCTGTTCTTTTCCATCATGAACGCCAGGATAACGGCAAACGTACCGCCGATCAGTGCCGCGATACCGGCTGCGATCAGGAAGCTCGTGACCAGACCATCGAGGCCCTTCATCATCTCGGCTTTACTTGTCGCAATACCGACATACCAGCCGCTGTTCTGCATCTTGGAGACCACGATTCCACGTGTCACTCCATCGTAGTCCGTAACATAAACCGTCTCATGCGAGTTCGCACGCATATTCGAGACAACCTCCGCATAAGGAGCTCCGCTGATCTCAAGGATACCGATCGGATCATCCGTGAAGGAATATTTCTCATTCGGATGTACGACCACATGCATATTGTGGTCGACCAGGAAAGCATAGCTGTCTTCCGCGACATCCGCTTCGTTAACGATATCAACCAGCACATCGACAAAGATATCCGCGGCGATGATTCCCTTCAGCTCGCCATCTGCACGGACGGCTTTCGAAATGGTAATGATCGGTGCTTTTGTATCCGAATCCATGTACGGCGAGGAGTAGTAGATCTCATTGGTTTCCGCTGCGACCGTATACCAGTCACGCTCATGGGAAAAATCGACCGTGCCGTCCGCGACGAAATCCGAGGCGCACGCCATCGTGTTATCCGGAAAAGTGAAATAAATATCGTAGATGTAGCCTTTCGTGTTCAGGCTATCGTAAACAGACTTCAGGTAGTCATGGAAGAACGCGCCGTCCTGATCGAAGAAACGGCTGTATTCGATATTCGCGGCAAGCGTATCAACGATCGTAGCGTTCGCATTCAGCCAGGTAGTCATTTCCTGCGCATATTTATCCGCCGCCACACGGTACTTTTCTTCCGACTGGGCAAAGACACTTTGCTTCGCATTCCGGTAACTGATCAAAGAAAGCAGTCCCGTACTGATCAGGACCACCAGAACGATCATTATCGTCATCTTTACACGAAAGCTTCTCATACCCCTGCATCACGGTCCGACACACACTTGAACCGCTTACATATACCCCCATCTCTCCGCGTGAAAAGCACATCACCGGAAAATACAGAATAATTGTATCATAGGGAGCACTTCCGCTTCTATCAAAAAGAACCCTCAAATCGTTTGATTTTCGAAACTTTTCGCCTTATTCAGGTTACAAAAAATTCACATTTAGGGGCCTCGTCAGAGATCAAAAGAATCCCCGTTTCCGCTTAGACGAAAAGAGTAAATTTGTAATGGTTTTTGACATTACGATGCAAGTAGATTTTTGAAGGAAGATTTCTACGAAAAACATATCATTCAGACGATCATCTTCGAATCAGAAGATGTTATCCTAACAGGTCGTGATCCGTGTTATAATTCATACAGGATGACAAGATGAACAGGAGGGATGACCGTGAAAAGATTTGAGATCAATGCCGTATTAGAAGAAGCCACAAGACAGACTCTTCTCTGTCGGATGTTTCTGAAAGCGGACCCGAACTGTTATAGCTGTTTCCCCCTGAAGTCCAGTGAGGATCTTTTCCTCTACATGGACGAACAGGATTTCCGTCTGGACGGCTATGTCGTACGCCGCATGAAGGATATCGTAGAGATCAACTCCAAGGTCGACCTGACCAACGATATCCTCGAGAGCGAAGGCGTGACATCCCAGGTCAAGAAACTCGATATCGACATCTCTTCCTGGGAGGGCGTCCTGAAGTATCTGTCGCATCACCGTCTGAATGCGATCTTTGAATCCGAGGATCGAAACAGCGGAAACATCGACTATGTTATCGGACGCATCGAAAAAAGAGATGAACGCTACATCTATGTCAGAGGTTTCGACACGGATGGAAAGTGGGAAGAAAAACCGACCCGCATCGCTTTTTCCGAGCTCGTCTCGATCTCTTTCGGAACCAGATATGTGGAAGTATTCAGTAAATACCTTCCCCCCTGCCCGGTCGAGCGTGACATCTCGATCGTTCCGAAAAACTGAACCGGATCTTTTCATTGACAGTACCCGAAAGATAACGTATCATCGCCATAAACTAAGAAACACAAACGGAGGATCTATCCTATGCATTACACATATCGTACCAGCGGCACATGTGCCAGCAAGATCGACTTTGAAATCAACGACGGAGTTATTTCCGATGTCGTATTCACCAACGGCTGTAACGGCAATCTGAAGGCCATCAGCAAACTCGTTGACGGATGGACTGCGGATGATATCGCAGACAAACTTCTCGGCAATACATGCGGCTTTAAGCCGACATCCTGCGCGGATCAGCTGGCTAAAGCCGTACTCGAAGCAAAATCGCAGGAAAAATAATCCATCTTACATCTTGACTTCAAACAACAGCCGGACGGGTACTCTTCTGTACCACGGCTGTTTTTTTCGCGTATTTGAAAGCCCCTGCTTTCCTGCGGAAATCAGGTCATCCAGTTCTTCTTTCGTAATGCCTTCCTCACTGAAGGTCGCCTTCAGCGCAAGCATCCTGGTCCTCGTAGCGGGTCTTCCCTTCCATTTCTTTCCGACCCACTGGAAGTATCTGAAATAAGCACGCGCGCAGGCGTTTACATCGTCCTGATGGAATGCCCGGTTCCAGATAAA
>JAFWSW010000082.1 GCA_017519205.1 Clostridiales bacterium
GAGCGATGTCGCACTTAACGCGCCATACGCCTCTGCCCTCGTGATACTCGGAATCGGGGCGGTAGGATTTATACTCGGTAAGTCTTGCACGCTTAGAGAATGGATATGAGATCATCGACATCGATATGGGCAATGGAAAGACGGAAAGAATCTACGGGTACTATGTGGATATGTCGGGTCTGGACGAAAAGGTGAATGATTATCGCGAGAGTATCGGACTTCCGAGACTCCCTAAGGATACCAATCACATCAGTGACATGAAGATCCGGGCTGCGGAAATCACAATTGCAGGCCAGTTCAGTCATCACAGGCCTAACGGGAAAGGTGGATCTGAGGCGAATATCGTGAGTGGTACAGATGTGGATGGCTGTTATTCGCGACTGTATAATTCGCAGGGGCATCGTGCGGCATGGGAAGATCCTTACGCAACAACCATTTATTCCGTTGGGTTTAAGCAAATGGAATACGATGCACAAAAGGGAAAGTGGGTAGAAGGCAGTGGAGCAACTGTTCAATACTTTGACTACGACTTTTAAGTTGTAATACATCAAACTGGATGAAGAGGAGCACCTTCAGAAACGAGGGTGCTTTTCTCATGTCAGAATTCAAGTAGACCGCTTCAAATGAGGCGGTTTTTCATTTTACAGAAAGGACGATAACATGAAGAAAACAAAGAAAAACATTATTCGGTCCGTGGCAGCTGCAATTGCCACAGTGATTGCGATGTCTCCGATCGTTTCAAATGCCAGAGTGGCGGCCTGGGGCACTCCAATCAGTTCCGGTAATATCAAGATGACACACAACTCAAAGTGTGCTCAGCTGTTCAATAGTGTGGATACATCTGTTGACCGCAACTGTAATGCAAAGTCGGTCTTGAAAGATGGACACTGGGTACCGGTATATTGCATTGAGAAGGGAAAATACCTTAACGACAGCGACTCTGTAAAAGCAGAGATGTACAACAATTCCGCGTGGTGTTCGCAGTACAATATGACTGTCCGTGACGCACTGGGCATGATCTATGTCTGCGGATATAACGGAGAAAACGGATGGGGATCCATCGATACCAGTATCTTCGACCACGATGCAGACGATGCGACCCTCATGGCCAACAGTAATTACCACAAGTATGTTGCGACTCAGGCTCTTATTTGGGAGATCACAAACGATACTACATACTATTCAAGAAGCAGCGCCGTTCAGGGGGAGATCGATGTCCTTCGTTCCCGAATCCGAAACTATCAGAACCGGGAAGTTAGAGCGGCTAATGCAACAGGAAGTATCAGTGTTTACAAGTCTGCTTCCGAAGCACAGGCGCATGCGTATGGAGCAACTAGCGTCGAAAGTGGAGTAGGCCATTTTGCTTACGGGTACAACAGTTACTATAATCCGACGAACTTTATCGAAGAGACGAACTGGAATATAGTAACTAACAAAACGGCAAACGACTTTACTACTTCGATAGTAGACAAGAAAATCACTCTTGGATGGACCCGAGTATACGGATCTTCTGCAGAAGTGGGACAGTCTGGGCAGACAATTTACAATTTGGACGATAACGATGCTTCAAATCTTTGGGGCGTAGTACTATGGAGACCAGATAACGGAAACCAGCTTACCATATCTGCTACAGCAACTTCCGACAAGGTATATGCATCGTTTGTATTCGATTTCCAGAGAGAAACATTTCAGGCGGCAGCTACGCTTAATACTGTAAAAGTCGATGAGCAGGGCAATCCGTCTCGTGGTGCTACATTCACAGTGTATAAGGCGGACGGGTCTGCTTTTGGCACGATGACAGATGCGAATAAGGATGGTCAATATTCTTTCTCGATTCCGAGAACGGAGTTTGCAGATGAGGATGGTCACTACTACGATTCCGACAATAACGGGAAACCTATCACAACCCCTATCAACAGAACTTACACCGTGAAGGAAACATCTCCAGCAACAGAGGTCTATATCAACGGAGCATGGCAGAAGGCGACTTTTGCTGCGAACGATACGACTTACACGATCAGCATTTCTATCGACAGAGCTACTGGTAAGATGACCTGGACCGCGACGGGAACGAATGGCGGTTCAGCAGACCGCGCCGGACGTACTACAGCAGGTAATATCTCTTTCGGTTCTGTTTCCCAGAATGGCAAGACAGTGAACTACCAGCTTGTGAGTGCTGATGCGGATTTTACGATCAAGAAGGTCGATGAACTGGGCTTGGAAGCCAAAGGTGCGACTTTCGGTGTATATTCCGATCCGGATTGCACGAGTATATCCTTCATGACTCTGACAGATCCGGATGGTGATGGCATCTTTACATCCTCTGTGCTTTCCTGGAAAGATCAGCTGAAGTCTTCCGGGGCAAAATCACAGGTGCTCTACATCAAGGAGAGAACTCCTGCTACTCAGGTTAGGATCAATGGTAAGTGGGTCGATGCAACATGTGAACTGGATCCTTCCGTGAAGACTTTGAGGATCGTATGGAATCCGGCTGATGGAAACATATACGAAGAGCTCTACAATGGAGCTGTAACCGATTTTAAGAGCACGAAACCTAAGATCACAAAGAGTGGAACATTTGATGGAAGCAAGTCTACAGTACATGCGGATTTCACTTCAGATCCTTGGGTCAACGTTCCATATGTCTATGCAAAAGCAGATCTGACCATCAAGAAAGTGGACAATCAGGGACGTCAGGCTCGTGGTGCGGAGTTTACAGTATATTCAGACGAAGTCTGCACAAAGAAAGTCGGCACCATGACTGATAAGTCGAAGGATGGCATCTATATTTTCGAGAATATCTCTTTTACAAAGAAACTCCGTAATGTGAATACTGTTCAGACCCTCACCTACTATGTTAAGGAAACCAAGCCGGCTAGCGAGATCCTCTTCGATGGGAAATGGATTGCCATTGACTGCAAGCTCGACAGCAAAGTGCAAAAGATTACGATCACATGGACACCGAGCAATGGCAGCATCAAGGCCGTACTCTCAAAAGACGGTGAAAAAGACATCACAGTGAATGGTGCTTTTGACGAAAAGACACTTACATCTACTGTACATGCTGATTTCACAGGTCGTCCGGTAGTAAACCCCATTACTTCGACCGGCTCTATGAAGATCGAGAAATACGATGCAGAGACAGGGGAAAGACTGCCAGGAGCAACATTCCGGGTATATTACGACCAAAATGACAATGGATTGTATGATTCGCCGGACACTGTTTACCTCGAAGCTCTGACTGATGAGGATGGCGACGGCATCTATCTTCTTGAAGGCATGCCGCTGGATAAGAGTTATCTGGTCATCGAGACCGAAGCTCCCGAGTACTATGAAACAGACCCCAATTACTACTCCTTCAAACTGACTCCCAGCAAGCGCGATGTCACTGTTGACAACGTCACATGGAAAGTCGTTGAAGGTGTTCCCGGTGAGTTCCTGAATCATAACCCGATCATCGGGACGACCCTGGTCGACAAGGAAACTGAGGAGCATGTTACCGTTGTCCGTGAAAAGATCACACTCATCGATACTGTCGAGTATAACGGCCTGCATGTTGGAGAAAAGTATGTCATGACCGGCACACTTTATGACCGAGCTACTTGCGATCCTATTCTGGATGCAAATGGAAATCCGATTACCGGTTCAGTAACTTTTGTCCCTGAAAAGGTATCTGGAACTGTAGAAGTGCCTTTTGAGATCAACACAGAGATTGCCCGCAATAAGACAATCGTTGCCGGAGAGAAAGTCCGACACGAAGAGTCCGAGAAGTGGGTTGGCATCCATTTTAATCTGAAGGATCAGGGGCAGACCGTATTTGTTCCGGATCTTCACACAACACTGACAGATAAGAACACAGAAGACCACGTAGCAGCAGATGAAACCGTTGAGCTGATCGACGTTGTTTCCTATGAGAATCTTGTACCGGGTCTTGAGTATACCGTTGTAGGTAAACTCATGGACAAGAAGACGGGAGAATCCCTGAAAGACAAGGCTGGAAAAGAGATCACATCTAGTGTGACATTCACACCGGAGAAGAGAGAAGGCACAGTTGAAGTAGTGTTCAGCTTCACAAGAGCAATCGCAGAAGACACTGTAATTGTAGCTTTTGAAGATCTCTATTACAAAGAAGTTCTTGTGGTTTCTCATGCGGATATCGAAGATGTGGACCAGACCGTGTACTTCCCCAAGATCCAGACTTCACTCGTAGGAGCAGGCACAAAGGAACATGTGGTACCGCAGGCGGAAGAGATCACGTTGGTAGATACAGTCACCTACAGCAACCTGCTTCCGGGTAAGACCTATACTCTGACCGGTACGCTCATGAACAAAGATACAGGAGAACCGCTCAAGGACAAAGATGGAAAAGCCATCACGAGCACAGTCGTATTTGTGGCCGAGAAGGCCGAAGGTACTGTAGATGTGGTATTTACATTCGACAGTTCTCTCCTGAACGGAAGCACGATCGTCGCATTTGAAGATCTTGAGTACGAGAAGATCAAGATCGCAACTCATGCGGACATCAAGGACAAGGATCAGACAGTCAAGGTACCGGACATTAAGACTACACTCTTCGACAAGGATCTGGCTGAAGATCACGAGATGCGAGAGATGACAAGAGAAAACGCTATTGTGACTCTAGTAGACACCGTAGCATATAAGAACCTTATTCCGAACCTCGAGTACACCGTTGTCGGAACACTCATGGTGAAAGAGACTGGTGAAGCACTCTTGGATCAAGATGGAAATCCGGTAACTGCGGCTGCTACTTTCAAGCCTGAAAAGAGTGAAGGAACTGTGGAAGTCGAATTTACAGTAGATACCACCGGACTTGAAAACAAACATCTGGTAGCATTTGAGACGCTGATGTACAAGGATGAAACCCTCGTGATCCATGCGGACATTGAGGATGTGGACCAGACGGTTCGAGTTCCGGATATTGGAACAACACTCCTGGATTCCGAGACCGATAGTCACATTTCTCCTATCGGAGAAACGATCACTCTGGTTGACACCGTCTCTTATAAGGGACTGGTAGTTGGAAAGACCTACACTGTTTCCGGCACTCTTTATGACAAGGAAACAGGTGAACCGATCCTTGATAAGGACGGAAAAGAAATCACTGCATCCAAGGAATTCGTAGCTGAGACTAAGGATGGATCTGTAGAAGTAGAATTCACGCTGGATTCTTCCCTGCTCCAGAGCAAGAAAGTCGTAGCTTTCGAGAAAGTTCTCTATCTCGGAAGAGAAGTTGCGACACATATGGATCTGGAAGATGAGGAACAGACGGTGATCTTCCCTGAAATCGGTACGACAGCCACAGTTGAGGGCAAGAAGGAATTCTATCCGGAAGAACTTGTAGTTCTTACGGATACAGTCTCTTTCGAAAACCTAATTCCGGGACATGTGTACGAGCTCTGCGGAACTGTCATGAAGACAGATGGCAGTGCTTTTGCACCGGCAGGACTTCCGCTGACAAGTGTGATCCGCTTTATCCCGGAGACCGAAGAAGGAACCGTGGATGTTGAGTTCCGGTTCAATGCATCATCTCTTAAGAAGGGTGACCAGCTGGTCGTTTTCGAAAAACTCTACCTTGTTGAGGTCGTAAGATCCGAAGACGGACAGGGTGTAGAGAAGAAGATCCTTCTGACTACCCATGAGGATCTGACTGATAAGGGTCAGACAGTTACCGTGAAACCGTGGCTTCCGAAGACAGGTGAAGAAGATGCAACAGGAAACATCCTGATCGGACTCATTGCCATCTGCATGGGTGGTGCGATTGCTTTTGTAGTGATCAAGAAGAAAAAAGATGAATAAGAAAGAAGGTGAAAACTATGACGAGTATTTTGAAGTCGGGTAAAACCCGCAGGATCCTCTGCATGATCCTCATGATCGTGCTGGTAGTAGGAATCATGGCAGCTCCTTGTCTGGCGGATGGTAACGGCGATGTAGCCGGTGCCGTGGAGTCGACATGGAACTCTGCCAAGTCGCAGATCAAGGATATCACGAACAAGGTTATCTTTCCTGTGATAGATATGATTCTTGCGATCCTCTTTTTCGTGAAGGTAGGTACCGCATACTTTGATTACAGAAAGCACGGACAGTTCGAGTTCGCTGCTCCCTGTATCCTGTTCGCATGCCTGATCTTCTCGCTGACCGCGCCTCTTTATATCTGGAATATCGTCGGATAAGAGAAGAAATGGAGAAGAAGAGACGGTACTCCTCTCCCCATGGGAAGAGGGTACCGTTTCTTTATTCCACACAGAGAAGAGGTGAATTGAATGTTTGGTTGGCTGAAAGGCATTATTGAAGCGCTGGGAGATCTTCTCTCAGACATTTACGAAGGTATCGGCGAAGCCGTGTCAAAAATCATCTGGGATACCATGCTCCGATGGGTGTATGAGACCATCTATGGCGCGATCGCCGACTTTTTCACATCAATCAACCAGTACGGGGCCGAGATGTTCGAGCTAGGATGGGTACAGGCCGCCGTGCATCTGTTTGTGCTCTTTGGATGGGCGCTTTTCATTACTGGGACAGCAGTTGCTGTTTTTGACGTGGCCATTGAATACCAGCACGGACGGGCTAACATTAAGACATGTGCTCTGAATATCCTGAAAGGTTTCTTTGCCTGCAGTATGATTGGAACTGTGCCTATAGCGCTGTATCGATTTGCGATCACGCTACAGAATACATTTGCCAATGACCTGATCGATGCATTTATCACGAGTCAGGCATCGAGGGACTATGGAACTCTGATTCTTGAGATGCTGAAGAACATATTCTACTTTGCGACCGGCATTGAAGGACTTCTGATGTTGATCTACCTGATTGCATTCGGATACTGCACGGTTAAGCTCTTTTTCCAGAACATCAAGCGTGGCGGCATCCTGCTGGTACAGATTGCCATTGGTTCCCTGTATATGTTCTCGGTTCCTCGAGGATATTCGGACGGGTTCAATCAGTGGGTCAAGCAGGTCATCGCGCTGTGCTTTACTGCATTTATGCAGACGACCCTGATGTTTCTTGGACTTCTAACCATGACGGACAGTCTTCCGCTGGGTATCGGCATTATGTTTGCGGCAAATGAAGTCCCGAGGATCGCGCAGCAGTTCGGTCTGGATTCGTCAGTACGAGTGAACGTGACCAGCATGGTACATACGGCCTGCACAACAGTGAACCTGGCCAGAATGGTAGGAGGTAGTAAGTCATGAATTATATTTACCCGGAAAACCTAAAGGCCCGGCCCATGATGTGGTTCTGGTCACTAAAGAACTTTGTGGTCCTGGTGGTACTTGCTCTCATCGCAGTGGTGTGTCTGATCCATCTGCACAAGATTGCGCCGAGTGTGGCAGTCCTTGTGTATGGATTCCTGACCATCAGTGTGGATGAGGCGACGATCCTGGACTTTTTGAAATATGCTGTAAGGTACTTTATTACCACACAGCAGGAATACGAATGGAGGTGAAGCTGATGGGAATACTCAGTTTCTTTACAAGAGGTTCGAAAAAGTCAGTGCAGAATCTGATCGGGATCGAGTCTTTTTCCAAGTACGGGCTTGCCACGACTCATGGCGAGCTCCTGTTTTATCAGGTGAGCCCGATCAACATCTCGGTGCTCTCAAAGACGTCTATCGAGACGAAGATCCGGAATCTGATGCACATACTGTCGACTATCCCGAATATAGAGATCACATGCACGGACTCTTCCGAATGCTTCGACAATAACCAACTGTATCTGACGGAAAGGATTGAGGAGGAAGCCAATCCATTGATCCGCTCCCTTTTGAAGAAGGACAAGGAGTTTCTGGACAGCATCCAGATCGAGATGGCTACTTCCCGGCAGTTCGCTTTTATCGTGAGGTGCAAAGGCATGAAGCCAGAGCAGGTCTTTACGCTTGCAAATCGTGTGGAAAAGGTCATCTCTGATCAGGGATTTGAAGTTAGAAGAATGACCAAGGAAGACATTAAGCGCTTTCTGGCCATCTACTTCGATGCTTCCTACACAGGAGAACAGATGCCGGATGTGGATGGAGCGCAGTGGTTCGATCTATGACGAAAACGTAAACGCTTTTTAAACAAAGTGAAAAATGCCCTGTTACACTACGTTTAACAGGTTTAGCTTGCATTGAAGATGCAAGCTAACACGTCCTGAAAAACAAAAAACTGGGGGGATTTTCTATGAAAAAACAACGTCAAATGGTGCAGATTATTGTGACCATATTAGTATGCAGTTTTGTATTCTCAGCTTGCTCAAAATCAAAGAAAACTAGCGGGTTAAAGATAACATCAATTGAATCTGCCTTGTCTGAGACTTCTCTTGATAGTATAAAGTTTTCGAAAAAGAAATCAGATGATGGATACACCTTTGATGCAAAAGACCCCTCTTCATTGTATGATATCTCATATTCAGCAGTTGCTGATAGTAAAGAAAACATATCCTCTATAACAATTATAAACAAGGATGTTAACACCTCTTACCTGACAGACGGTGATGCTTTTAAGGAACTGATGAAAACGAGGGATTTTAGGTTGGCCGAACTGAAGGCTGCGATCTGTAGTATGCAAGTCATGCAATTAGAGGAAGCATTTGGTAAAGATACTCATTCGATGACAGAAAATGATTGGATTTCTGAACTACAACCTTTGTTTCAAGGGAAGAAAATCACTGTTGGAGAATGGACTATCGAAGCTGAAGTAGATAAATCTGGTGAAACAGTTGTAATCAAAGCATACTTCAACTAGGAGGCGAAGATGATATGAACAATGTAGAAGAACTAAAGAAGTACAAAGAGTTGCTAGACAGTGGAGTTATTAATCAAGAAGAATTCGAGAGTAAGAAAAGTGAGTTGCTCACAGGCTCTTTAAACTATGATGATCGATCTGAAGAAAATGAAAACTCAAGTGTCGTGAAGCCAAAGAATAAGAAAGTGCCATTGATAGTTGGAATCGCTGTAGGAGTAATTGCAATTGCTGTTGTTCTGACTTTGGTCTTTGCTCGAAGCAAAAAGAAAGACTTCAACGACATGTATGGCGATTTTGGCGGCGAGAAATGGTGCACTATAGCATCCGACGGATCATATATGAAGATAGATACTAATCCCTATGATATCGAAGACCATGTCGAGTATAGCGCCTGGAACAAGATAAAGAGCGTCTGTAAAGAATTGGGTTTTCCGGATTCTGTAATTGCAAAAATGGAAAGCACAAATTCACTTGCTGGACGTCAAAGTGAATCAAACGACAAGTATGAAGTTTCTTGGACATATCATCCGGACAACGGGATGGAGGTCATTTTTACTATCAAATAACGAGGATTTCATACTCGATAGAAATGGGAGGTCATATTAGTATGAGGAAAATGATATCTGTATTAGTAATATGCACTTTGATTATTACAATCTCTGCAGCATGTGGATCAAAGAAATCGAAAGCGGCAGAAAAGTATATTGGCGTTTGGTATGGATATAAAGTTAGTACAGACAAGAACGACATCGTATTTGAGGACTATGCCGCGTTAGTAAAAATGGAACTTACAGCAGAGTTCACTTCTGATGGGAAATATACGTTACATTACTATATTAATGGTGAAGAAGGCGAAGAGTATCCCCAGAAAGGTTCATATTCGATAGAAGATGACAAGATTAAACTAATTGAGGATGAGGGTGTTGGTGAGATAGTTAATGGCGAATTGGTGATTAGTTTTGATGGTGAGGGTGGTGCTGTGAGACAGTATTTCAAAAGTAACAAATGACTTATGGGTTAACCCGAGTTAGGCATTTTGACTGCAATACACGGAAGAGAGCTAAATAATGGACAAATTCGAAGAACTTAAGGCATATAAAGAACTCCTTGATAGTAATATTATAACGCAGGAAGAGTTTGATAAAAAGAAAAAGGAGTTGTTGTCTTATAACACTCCCATAACGGAGATTTCTCCAAAAGTTACGGATCTTTCAGATAAATCACAAAATGAAAATTCACTTGACGAATCAAAGAAAAGGTCGTTGCCGGCTCTCAGTCAACGAACAATCATACTATTCGTGATTCTGTTAGTAGTAGCAGGAATTGGCGTAGGTGTATTAATTAAGAAGAATGAAAAGAAAGGAAAAAAGAGTTCTTCTGCTAGTTCTGGCTCTTCTTATTCCTATGAAATAGATTATAGTACATACTGCTTACTATATTTGAAAGTGTCCAATGTCAGTGTTTCTCACTCAGGAAATTACGCATACGTTTCAGAAACAATAACGAACAATGGTACTTCTAGTATAAGATATGTCAAAGTTAAGGCAGCATGCAAGAATGCGTCAGGAAAGATAATCGATACGGATTGGACATATGCTGTTGATTCCTCGTGGCTTGACCCAGGTGAAAGCAAGAACTTTGAGATGATGGTCAAAGATACGAGTAAGGAAATACGGACAGCTTCGGTAACTGTTGAGTATTGAATCAAAAAGGCGCGATACGAAATGACGATCATAGGATCTCAGAGAAATCTGGGATCCTTACTTTTTGCCAGAAAAATAAGGAAAGGATGATGATTATATGGCAAAACAAAAAGTGTTGACTCAGGAGGAGCATGAGAAGATCCGGACGAAGGATTTCTTCGATTGTATCTTCCCGGGAGTCATTAAGTTTGTGTCGGATTACTACATTTGTGGTAATACATACAATTGTGTGTGGGCAGTGAAAGGATATCCGCCATCGACAGATGCGCTGGCGTTGCTTTCGCAGCTGTCCGATAAAGAGGGTGTGACGATCAAGATGTACCTCCGTCTGGTGGAGCCGATGGAGCAAAGAAAGATCATCCAGGATGCGGCCCGAAAGAACACGATGCAGTCAACGAGCAATGACGTAAATGAGACGATCTCGGCCAATGAGAATCTGCAGGACGTTGTAGAGATGCTCAGTAATCTTCGGAAGAATAAGGAGCCGCTGCTACATACTGCGGTGTATATCGGCCTGACGGCCCGATCCCTGGATGAACTCAAGGATCGCCAGTCGGATGTGGACATGGAGCTTCAGAGGTCCCATATCGAAGTCGATAAGCTGAGTCTGAGACAACTGGAAGGGTTCATGTGCGTTCTCCCGGTGGGCTTCAATATGTTCGGAGACCAGTACGAACGAGTGCTTCCGGCAAGCTCGGTGGCAAATCTTTTCCCGTTCAACTTCAGCGGTAAAACGGATCCGCATGGAAATTTCCTTGGGAAAGATAAGTACGGAACCAACATTCTCGTGGATTTTGACCGCCGCGCGGAGGACAAAACGACCAGTAATATCCTGATCCTGGGTAACTCCGGACAGGGTAAATCCTATCTCATGAAGCTCATCCTCACAAACATCCGCGAGTCCGGCAAGAGCGTGATCGTTCTGGATCCGGAGCACGAGTATGAGGATCTTTGCAGAAATCTAGGTGGCTGCTACATCGATTTTATGAGTGGAGAATACATCATCAACCCGCTGGAACCGAAGGCATGGTCGGAAGGAGAAAGAGAAGCAGACAGAGAAAGCCCGGAAGCTTTTCGAAGAGTCACAAGGCTCTCCCAGCACATTGCTTTTCTCAAAGACTTCTTTCATACCTATAACGAAGACTTCCAGCAGAGGCATCTTGCGACGATTGAGATCCTGCTGAAAAAGCTCTATTCCCGGTTCGGGATCACGGACAGTACGGACTTCAGTAAGCTTTTCCCGAATGATTACCCGACCCTTTCGGACTTCTACGAGATCTGCCAAGAGGAACTGAACACCTACGATCCGAAGCAGAATCTGCCGTATACGAGGGACATTGTTCGGGAAATTACGCTCGGGATCCACTCCATGTGCATCGGCGCAGAGAGCAAATACTTCAACGGAACGACCAATATCACCGATGACAAGTTCCTTTGTTTCGGCGTCAAAGGCCTGATGGATACCAACAAAAAACTCAAGGACGTGATGCTTTTCAACATCCTGTCGTACATGAGCAACAAGCTTTTGGACGCGGGAAACACGGCCGCGTCCATCGATGAACTGTACCTTTTCCTGACGAATAGGACGGCCATCGAGTATATCCGAAACGCCATGAAGCGTGTCCGAAAGAAGGAATCCACCATGATCCTGGCTTCCCAGAACATTGAGGACTTCCTGATCCCGGGTATTAAGGAGATGACCAAACCGCTTTTCTCGATCCCGACACATCAGTTCATGTTCCATCCGGGCCAGATCAATCCGAAGGAGTTCATGGATGCGCTTCAGATCGAGCCATCGGAGTATGAACTGATCAAGTACCCGGAGCGTGGTACCTGCCTTTACCGATGTGGTAACGAGCGGTATCTTCTCCAGGTAAAAGCACCGTCATATAAGGCGGAACTCTTCGGAAATGCGGGAGGGCGATGATTTGAGTAAACCTCGGCAGATACATCGAATGCCGAATTTCAATGAAAAGGATTTGAGTAAACTACGGCAAAAGTTTGGAAAAAGCCGAGGTTTTGTTTATGGGAAGGAGTGAGATGAATGAATAGTACTGTAGCGGCCGCGCTGAAAAAGATCGCGGTGGCACTGTTCAGTGATACGAAGATCCTGAAGAAAGTGGCGGTCTTTATACTGTCCCTTCTTGTGGGACTTCTGATGCCGATGGCTGCGGTCCTCGGCATTTTCACCGGGAAGATCGAGATCAACAAGGATGATATCGAGAATGCGATGGATAGCGACAAGGTTGAGTATTACCAGAGAATGGACAATACCTACCAGTCGATCGATGCCGAGATGACGAACGCCGGGTACGGAACACGAAAAGAAGAAGCCCAAGTGCTTTTCGTAATGTATCTGACTGACTTTATGGATCAGGAAGATTTTGTGTTGAAACTGGTCGGATGCTTCTCGCAGGGGCAGACGGATGCGGAGCTGGTGACGAAGGTCAACGAGGTGTTCGGGACGGAGATCCAGCTGGAGGATTACTCGAAAGTCATCGAGGTGATGCGCATGACGACGATCAATCCATACATCTTCAAGGACCCACTCACGAAGAACAACGTGGACCTGGTGGCATTCGCATACGAGGCCTGCGAGGATCATTGGGGGTATGTTTGGGCGACTTACGGGGAGCTTTTGAGTGATAAGAAGCTGAATGAACTTGCCGAAAGTTTCCCGACCGAAGTAGGTGAAAAGAAGGATTTCATCCAAAAGAACTGGCTCGGGAGACGTACATCGGACTGTGCTGGGCTCATCAAGGCCTACCTCTGGTACGACACGGAGAGCGGCGAGATCATCTATGAGAACTATGGTTTTGAGGACCTGAGGGCCAATGAACTCTACGATGCGGCTGCGGAAAAAGGAACGCTCGACACCATTCCGGAGACTCCGGGACTCGGTGTCTGGCATGATGGACATGCTGGTATCTATGTCGGAAACGGCTATGTGATCCATGCGAACGGCACACATCGGGGCGTGGAATTGCAGCTCCTATCGGATACAAAGTTCACTCATTGGTTCGAGATTCCGTGGATCCAGTATGTAGATGAGGGATCGGATGGAGAGCCGGTGGAGACGAGTGAACTGGTGGATAGCAGTAATCAAACAACAAGTGAGACGACTCCAATATTGTTACCTGAAGGCTGAGGTGCCTGTTATTCTACGAATAACAGATGTAGCATGCCTTTACAAGACATGCTAATACGCTCTTGGGATGAAGAGGAGGTTATGGCTTATGGATTACTATTGTAAATGTAAGAATTGCAAGTATGCGGATCCATCTGAACGAAGTGGATACAAATGGTATTGCGAGTATTACGAGACCTATGAAGACCCGGACGAAGTAAAGGAATGTCGATACTACAAGGAACGATGAAGAGGGTCTTGCTATGATAATACTCTATATTCTTTTCTTTGCGTTTGTATATTGGATTTATTGTACAGTTAAGGACATATTCAAAGAGATTAAGACAGGTGTCGAAAAGAAACAAGTCAAAAAACAGAAGCAGACAATTATAAGTGACACGACTTTTGATCGAATCAAATATGTACGCATTAGCGGATACAATACGATAAGAAAAGAGCATTATTCACTCGACTATTATGTGGATTCTGGACAAAGGAATTATTCGATTCCCGAATATTCACTGTTTATTGACAGTCGCGTGTTTTGTGATGAACATTTTACAAAGGATATAATTGTTTTCCTGGATAGTAACAAAAACAGACTGGATCTGAGTAAACATCCCTACACCATAAGACTGAATTCAGATGCTGACTGTGGGTTCATAATCTTCTATGCTTGATACTGACCGGTTTCTCCCGTGGATTTCCGCGCTGTTATTCTACAAATAACAGATTAAGATAGCCTTGCGGAGGCTATCTTAATACTCACTGCTTGACGGAGGGCTGGGTATGAAAAGGTGGTATAAGAATAGTGTATTGTGTCTTATGGTTGTGTCCATATTCTCGTTACTAACGGCATGTTCTGATGATGACCCAGTCAAAGTGGTTATTCTCGATACGATAGCAGGACCGATCATATTGGCGTTGATAATTGACATTATCATAGGATGCATATTTGGAGCAGTGACAAATACGATTATTCACAACAAAGGCTATTGGTATAAAAACTGGTTTTGGGCAGGCTTTTTCGGTTGGGGAATCGCTGTAATCGTTGCAGCAGTGCAGCCGGAAGCTCCTCGCGAGCCATCACTTCATGAACAGCAAATGCGGTCACAAGAACAGAAATCATATGTCAAGGGATCAATGCCTACACCGGCAGGATATTGGAAATGTGACTGCGGAAAAGCAAATCCGCCTAACGTCGGAACCTGTAGTTGCGGGCTTAAAAGAAGCGAAGCAGTGCGTATACAAGAAGAAAAAAGGAAAGCTATAATTGAGAAAAGAAAGCTTGCTGAGGAGCGAGCTGCATCTATAGCGGCGAAAAGGGCAGCAAGCAGCCCAGACAAAGAGCATCCTTCACAAGTTACAGATGAGCAGGCAAAGGTTAAATTACTAAAGGAATATAAGGGACTGCTCGACAGCGGAGTGATTTCAGAAGAGGAGTTTCAGGCGAAGAAAAAAGAATTGCTTAATGGCAAAGAGTAGTTTTAGGTTCAGTTAAGGTTGTAGGGGCATAATAAGACCATGAAGCAAAACTGATTTCATAACACCCCCTTACCCCAATACTTCCTTGAAGACCCGGTTCACACAGCCGGGTTTTTCTTTATCAATTCTTAAACTTCGTTTGACGATGGCTTTACCTTTCAACGGTAAGATAGAGACATAAAGCAAGGAAAGACGTGGAGGAAGAGACAATGAATAGTGTTTTGACTAAGAAAGGCCTGAACGAACAGATTAAGGAAGCTCTGGATTTCATAAACGAGCATAAGACTCTGAAAGCGCTGCTTATCATCCTTCTGACGGTTGCAACCTGCAATGCTGTGTATGAAGTCGGTGCAAGATTCGGAAGATTTCTTTATTTGATCATTCACTGAGAAAGGCTAAAGATATGAAATGCTCTAAGTGTGAAGCCGAAATGTTTGAGGCGATCATGACAGGAAATACGCTTTTTTCGGTCATGCTGACAAGTAAGAAACAAGATATATGGGAAGGAACGAGAACGAGCAAGGTGACTTGCCAGGTGTGCTCGAAGTGTGGATTTGTTGAATTATATGCAGCTGATCTTCGAGTGATACGACCGGAATAATCTCATGATAAACAAGGAACGACGTAGAGGAAGAGACAATGAAAGACTCAACAAGAAAAACACTTTATTTGATCGGACTGCTTATTGCAGTGGCTGCACTTGCGGCACTTATCGTATCGATAGTTATAGATAATACCAGACTTATGCACCTTGCTCTTGGAAGTAATGCGCTTCTCCAAGTGATCTTGTGGACCATTCTTCGTGGAACAAAGGATTCCAAGAAGGAGTTCTCGAAAGAGGAACAAGAGAAGATCCAGAAGGAAAACGACGATATGACAGTCATCAATATGAACATGCATAACATGTAAACGAAGACCAGAATAACCCTCTAACACCACTCATAATATACCCCCTTAACTAGAAACCCGAGCAGCGATGCCCGGTTTTCTTATGTCCGGAGAAGCAGGAAAAGCGATGAAACATCTAGCCGAGCAGTGCTTTTATCGCGGAAAAAGAAGAGGAAACGCTCGGCAATATTTGCGGAAGGAGGCGATCAGAAATGGAGAAAATGACAGTTTCAGTCCCGTTCGATAAGGAGAAAGCGGTGGCTCTTCAGATCTATCTGGGGCAGAAAAACAGCACTCTAGATATCGAACTTATCAAGACGATGGACTCTCTTTACAGTAAGTTCGTGCCGAATCTTGTGAGAGATTTCATCCAGAAGAAAGAAGAAATCAGCACGAAAAGGAAGGAGGTTTGAGGCAGAAAGCCTACAGGGACACCCCTAAATCAGGCCGAAATAAGCATGTAAAAAGAGCAGTTTGAAAGCAGGATAAAGGAGTGACGTCATTTTCGTGACTCACTCTTTTACAATGTCGGGCAGTGCCCGCCATCAGGGAGTTTCAGACACCTCGGATAACATTGTTATATGACGTCAAAAACGGCCTATCTGGAAAAATGTGACGTCAAAATGCTGAAAAGACCTGCAAACAGGGGACCTTTGTGACGGCAAGTTTTCTGCCGACGAGTATGAAGAAAGACAATTTGAAGAAAACGATCTATCTAAGTCCCCGGACGATAGAAGACGTCGAAGCGCTTTTCAAAATAGACAACTGCGGCTCGCAGAGTGAGTTTATCGAGAAAGCAATCCGATACTATGTCGGGTACTTGATGTCAGACCGAAACACGGACTATCTTTCGCCGACCATCATGTCCTCGGTCCATGCGGCTGCCGATGCGAACACGGCGAGGCTCTCGAGGATGCTCTTCAAGTTGGCGGTGGAAACGGCCATCATGAGCAATCTGGTGGCTGCTACGATCCAGTTCGATCCAGAGCGGTACAGTACGCTTCGTAAGGAATGCGAGATGGAAGTCCGAAAGACCAACGGAGACTTCTCAATGGATGATGCCCTGAGGTGGCAGAGGAAGGTGACGTGAGATGAGAATCGAAGTAATATTATCCCTAGAGATGGTCTTGGCTATTTTTGAGACTTGTTTATAAATCTTTCGGGTGCGTACTCGAAGTCTCCCTGATCATAATGGTTTTTTATATCGAGGTATTCCATCTCGGTAATCGAGCCTTTATTTCTAAGATCATAGATTAAGTTATAAAAGAATTCCGCGCCATAATCGTGATCAAATACTTCTCGTATGTCGGAGGCTATCATAATTATGGTATCCTTCAGATCACTGTTAATAATCATTCTTGAGCTGATTACTGTGGCTGTTGGTCCATATGAAATGATTCCGCTCCGAACATCAGTTTTATTACCTATTAAAGCCAATAACAATTCAAATTTTGGATGATTGATTACCAGATTCAGAAGATCTGTACGTCTAGTTGAGCCATTTCTAGCAAGAATTGAATTGAGTTTGGTGATAGATTCTGAATTTAGGCCGGTTTCTTTTGTTATATCGGTGTCTCTGCCAGTCTTGCAATCATATTCTCCTAGGAGATATCCCATTTCACAATCAAAAATATCACACATGATGAGAAACAGTTCACAGTCAAAATGTGAGCTCTTGCCTTGCTCGATTTTTGAAAGGGTATTTCTTGACATTGGGTAGCCATAGTTATCATTCAAAAGAGCAAGAAATTTATCTTGGCTGAGTTCCTTTTTCTTGCGCTCCTGCGATATTCTCTTACCAATAAGTGTTGAATCGTATTCCATACGAATACAAACCTCCTGAACTTTGATTGTATTGTGTAATATTGTATCACATACAAATACAAAATGAGTTGGTATTGTATAGCCAGGATTGATTTTGGTCCGTAGTTTTATATGTATCTGGAGGTATTATATGAAGGCTAATGATACTAGTACGTGTGGAGAGTTCATCGAAGCGATACATCGCCAACCTTATGTAAGGGATGTCTATCTAGCGTATCTCATTAGAGGTGCGCGTAGAACTAAAACAGATGGATTCCCGATAATCGAAGGGTGGATGATTCCAGATAAACCACCGGCACATCTTCTCCAATGGGACAGAAGATACGACAAACACGATCCGGCAACAACGGGTATGAGCTTCTATTGTGTTGATAGTAAGATCAATCCAATTCTGAATAATCCTAAGAGGTATGTAGATAAACTCAAAAAGTACGAGTGTGTAGTCGGAATGGACGCGAGTCCTTATGATAACATGCCGCTTGTGGTTCAGAAGAGTCAAATCTACGTTAACCTTGCTATTACATACTTTTTCGGATCTCAGGGAATGAGGGTTATTCCAAACGTGAGGATAGGAAATAGTGAAACGCTCTCCTCGCTTGATGCATATCCCAAGAATCACTTGATTTGTATTGGAACGAATGGGTTTACTCATCGGTTGGACAATCGGAAGATTTTCAAAGATCAGGTTTCCCGTGTCATTGAATCGCTGACTCCGTCTGGTATTCTGGTATATGGTCCTGTATCAGATTATGTGTTTGAAGCAGCCATAGTAAGGTCTATTCCAATCTACCAGTATGATTCCTATATGATGACACGAAATAGAGAGCTCTGCGTAGAAAGAAAGAAACGGATAGGAGGTCATTGACCGTGAAAGGTAATGGAATCTTATTCAATACGGCAGGATCTTCCAGTATTCAGCAGGTTGATACGCAGCTAAGTGTTTTTGACGTGCATTCCTTACCGATGGACGGAACAGAAAACTCGGTGACGAAGTCGTATAGAGATGGTAAACTTGAGCAAGAAAGATATTATGATGAGAACGGAAAGGCTTATTTGGATATCGACTACTCGGATCATGGTAATCCGAAGGTGCATCCAGTAGTCCCACATCAGCATCATATCACGTGGAATGGCCGTAAACCTCGTAGAGGCAGGGGAGAGGGGGTAAAGTAAATGACTTTTGATCAACTGAAAGGGTATGTTGATATGGGGAATGAAATTGAGTTCACCCATGATGGCAGGAAGTATTCTATAACGTATTTTTATCCAGACGATGGAGATGATGAAGACGTAAGGATCTCATTCTGTGAGTTCTATAAGGAAACCACGGAAGTCAGAACAGTTGAAGAACTCTGGAATGATGTAAGTCGATATGGACGTTCTGTTGGAGAGATGTTATCCTCAATTCGTACGGATGATATTCGGATATTCTAAACAAAAACCTAGGTCTTAACGGTTTTACACATTATGTTAAGGATCACAGAGTAGTTTCTGTGGTCCTTTTCTATTTCAAAAGAAAGGAGTTGAGATAATGGCACGGCTCGTTGTGAAGATCAAGTACATGAAACCGTCTGCTGGTAGGAAGATGGGGAGGTATGCCAAGTATATCGGGACAAGAGAGGGTGTGGCCAAAATCGATGACAGTCATAAGAAACAGGTGCCGCTGGTTGACGTGCTTTCAGAGGAGGAGTCATTGGGGATGTTCCCCGATGAACCTTCTCCAAAAACCTATGCCGATTACATAGCGACGCGCCCTCGAGCGGAGCGAATCGGCAAGCATGGATTGTTTACCGATGCAGGGATCGAGGTGAATCTGGAAGAAGTCTCCAGAGAACTCAATGCATTCGAGGGCACGATGTGGACGGCGATCATCTCGCTTCGAAGAGAAGATGCGGCAAGGCTCGGCTTTGATACCGGAGCTCGATGGAGAACCATGCTCCGGGATCATCGGGACGAACTCGTGGAGATCTTCCGAAGCACACCAAGCAGATTCAAGTGGTACAGTGCTTTTCACGACGAAGGACACCACCCACACGTCCACATGATCATCTACGACAAAAAGAACAGGGGTTATCTCAGCAAGGAAGGCGTGGAGAAGATCAAGAGCATCTTCGCCAACGACATCTTTCAGGACGAGATGCTCATGCTCGAGAGGGAGAAGTCGAACCGGAGGGATCAGCTTAGGCAGAGAGGGAAGGACGAGATCGAAGAGGTCATCGCGAGGATTAATTCTGGGACTAATGACAATATCCTTCTTCAGGCGCTGCTTCTGGATCTGGCCCGGCGGCTTCGGGAGCATAAGGATAAGAAGTATTATACCTATCTTAAGAAGGCTGATAAGAAACTGGTGGACAGTGTCATTGACGAGATTGCCAAGATTCCGGCGGTAAAAGAACTGTATGACTTGTGGTACGAGAAGCAGGAGCAGCTCACATCGATCTATAAGACGGAGATGCCGGAGAGGGTGCCGCTGTCAGCGAACCCGGTGTTTAAGCCTTTGAGGAATTATGTGCTCCAGGCGGCAGGGGAGATAGAGGTGGAGAAACTGGAAGGAGAACAGGTTTCCTCCGAAGATACTGGCGAATATAAGGTGATTGAGATTGGAGGATCGAGGTCTGATACAGATGATCCCTATTGTGATAGGAAATGCGACTCACGGCGTGTAGTAATGGATAAGAGGATAGAGGTCGGAAATGTCGCACTTGTCACAACAAGGCTCCTCAATAACGTCAGTCGGATCTTCCGAGATCAGTTCAAGGACAATCCGCAGCACAAGGCAAAGGTAGACAGAAAACTCAGACAAAAAATCCGAGAGAAGGAGCAGGCGCATGGGATTAAGCAGGGATAGTCTGATATAATAAGAGAAATCTTTGTTGTTAACTATAGGAGTTTTATGACTTGGAAACAAGCAGTTGAAGGGAATAAGCAAGAACTAGAGAGATTGTTGCGAATGGAAGGTGTTTATGTAGACATGCTTAAGAGTCGCAAGGTGAAGTATACAGATGCTCCAGGATATTACAAAATAAGCAAGCGCAAAGATGAACTTGAGGAAATACCTACAGAAAGAATAGTTGGGTTTAGTAGAAGTGATGCTGGAACATCATTTTATGACTTACTACAAGGTAAGGGCGGTAATATTGCACTTGAAAGAATAGAATACTATCTCCAAAAAACAGAATTAATGTCACCTGACGATAAGCAAAGATGGTTTCTTTCAGATGACTTTATTCACCATATTTCAGCAGAGCATTTGATGGACACTGACGAATATATTATTTCGAGTGATGGAAATCATAGAAGCATAGTGGCTGTTTGCCTTGGAATACCGAAGATTCGAGTTCGAATAACGGAATTTGAATGCGATTATGAGTTGAAAAAACGCTATGACTTTCAGAAAGAACTGTATGAGAAGTATGACATAGAGACTATCAAGTGTGATGCTAATACGAGAGACGATTTCAGTATAATAGTTTATCTCAAGGTTGATTCTGATCTTCGAAGTGTAGTTATTCCGACAAGAAGGTTTAAGACAAATACATATTTTGAATCTATGGAAAAACTTGCTAAATGCATCGAACACGACCTTCAAAAAGTTAGAAAATTACGTAAAATACCTGAACCTTTAAGAAAAGTTATATATTTCTTTTTACCTATCAGAGAACTTGAGGATTATTTAACTCCGATAAAGGAATACGATGCTTTTGTGGGTATTCGGGAAGTGGAGTGGAATCCTTATAAGTATTTTCAACCACAATCTGAGTAAGGTTAGTCTTGTAATTCTTTACAGTTCCGAAAACATACCTTGCCCCCAAATGACTCTTGCCCGTAAACGCCGGGCATTTTTAATTCTAAGGAAAGAGAGGAACGAGATATGTTCATTGAATTTACAGCAGAACAGAAGCAGCAGGCGAACGAGGCTGACATCGTTGCTTTGCTGGAGAGAAATGGTCAGCAGGTAAGAAAAGTCGGATCGCAGTATGAGTGGAAGGGCACGGGGAGAAGTGTCTCAATCCTTGAGAATCTGTGGTTTGACCATTACGATCAGACGGGCGGGAACACGTTGAGCTTCGTAAAGAAGTATTTCGGCCTCTCTTATCCGGAGGCGATGCAGTTCATACTGGGTGAGCATGTAGGGAAGGTAATCGATAAACCGCCAATGAGTAATGCTGCGAGAGTTACGAATCCAGCGACAACGAGAACAGGGGTGCGCACAGATGCGCAGAAGGAGTTCCAGCTCCCGCCCAGAACCCCGAATATGCGGAGAGCGAAGGTATATCTGGAAACCACAAGAGGCATCAGTTCGGAGATTGTAGAAGCGTTTGCCCGAAACGACCTGATCTACGAGACCGCTGACTACCATAACGTTGCATTTGTCGGGAAAGACAGTCATGGAGTCCCGAGACACGTCCAGAAGAGGAGCACTGGAAAAACATGCGGGTGGAGGGCGAATCAGGCAGGCTCTGATGCCCGATACAGTTTCAACTGGCGAGGAAGAGCCAACAAAGTGTATCTTTTCGAGGCACCGATTGACATGCTCTCCTTCATTGACATGAACAGGGGAGAGCCACCCTACGAAAGATGGCACTACAACAATTACATCGCCGCATGTTCCCTCTCGGAACTGCCTCTTATGCAGATGCTGGAGGATAGTCCCCAGATCAGCAGAGTCTTCATCTGTTTCGATAATGACAGTCCGGGCCAGAGAGCTGCCTCAATACTCAGGCAGAGGCTTGAAACATCCGGATATGACGCAAAGATCCTTGTTCCTAAGTTGAAAGACTGGAATGAGGATCTTCTTTATATGCGGCAGGAAGAAGGTGAGAGTGTATGCCAGACGGAATCCCCACTCTTGTCATTGTAATGGTGGTCATGATGTCCATCCTCGGAGTTATTACCATGCTCGGGCACATGTATAACCTGAA
The DNA here is from genome assembly GCA_017519205.1 of Clostridiales bacterium. Lineage (GTDB taxonomy): Bacteria > Bacillota > Clostridia > Saccharofermentanales > Saccharofermentanaceae > Scatonaster. The sequence continues at coordinate 22,694 of JAFWSW010000082.1, forward strand.
TGGTATCAAGAGCAAGACTGTCGGTGACGGTCAGCACGGTACATCGAGGTGGGCCACGAAACCGGAGATCAAACGAACTTACCGGATCATCCGGTTCACACCCAAGAAGTGGCGATCGCAGGCCGCCGACGGAGAAATACCAACCCTTGAACACGGAGCTTCAGTCATACTGGGGCTCCGTAACTTTTACCGGCGGAAGAAGCACGAGCCAGAGATAGTTATCCCGGAAGAACCCGTACCACAGGGGCTGGTGGTCGGGTGCTACAAGAAGGATCTGGCCATCGTGGATCCGGGAGACGTACACGCCCTTATGCTCGGTGCCGCCGGTGTAGGTAAAACCGCTTACTGGCTCTACCCGTGCATCGAGTACGCACTGGCTTCGGGGATGAGTTTTCTGTCCACGGACACCAAGGGCGACATCATGCGAAACTATGGGAACATCTGCAAGACTTACGGGTACAACGTCTCCGTGATCGACCTTCGTAACCCGACGAGATCCAACGGGAATAATCTCCTGCATCTCGTGAACAAGTATATGGATCTGAGCCTCAAGGATCCAGAGAACGTTGCCACGCGAGCCAAGGCGGAGAAGTACGCCAAGATCATTTCTAAGACGATCATCCTGTCCGGGATGGATGCTGC
>JAFWSW010000083.1 GCA_017519205.1 Clostridiales bacterium
ACCTTCCGCCTACTATGTTTCCAAGAACAAAGAGGAGGCACAGACTGTCTATTACAGCTATATGAACAGGAACAACTTCTATCCGATGGCGAATCTGAATGAGATGATCCTTGCCGTTACAAAAGAAACCGTCGGGGATGCTGTCTACGAGGGAGAGTGCTGCTACTTTGTTTTGGATAGTAAAGACGATGCCCGACTCTTCTATGAATCCTACGTCGATAATTATATGAGTTCCAAAGGCACCACGAAGACCGGAAAAAAGGACGGCTATGCGTATGCCATCGCTTATTCACAGTCAGCGAACAGAGCAGGCAACTGCGACTTTGTGAAGGGCGTCTACTGGAAAGGAAACAGCATCCTGATCATGTCCGGTTCCACTCCGACGGGAGGCCAGGAAACCTTCATGGATTATATCTTTTCGAGACTTTCCGTGCTCGATCCGATCACACTGAAATAAGTCAAACGAAGCGAAGTCCCTGCATAAAACGGATTAGAAGCGCCTATTGCCGATTATGAGAACCTATCAAAGATTATTGTAATCTGATATACTACGAATTGAAGTTTAAGAAATAGAGAGGGCTTGGATATGAGTGATTCCGAAAAAATGAACACTGAAAAAAAGGGACTGGTCAGCGTAATTAAGTACGAGGGCGATAACGATACCTTTATCTGGAAGCATCCGATCGAGGATTTCAACTACGGCTCCCAGCTGATCGTTCACGAAAGCCAGGAGGCGATCTTCTTTAAAGACGGTCAGGCGCTTGATACGTTCGGACCCGGACGCTATACGCTTGAGACACAGTCGCTCCCGATCCTCAATAATGTATATAAACTGGCAACGGGCTCGGTAAGCCCTTTCCATGCGGAAGTATATTTCATCAATAAGACCGTGCAGATGGCCATTAAGTGGGGGACTCCGGATAAGGTAAGATTTATCGATCCTCTGACCGGAACACCTCTGGATCTGGGCGCATCCGGTGAGATGAATCTTCAGGTAGATAATTCCAGAAAGCTTCTGGTCCAGCTGGTCGGAACAATGAAGGGCATCGCCTGGGGCGACCGTGAAGGCTTTACCAAGTCGATTCAGGAATCTTTCCGTCCTTTGATCTCCAATGCGGTCAAGACGAATCTTCCGACAGTCATTAAGTCCGAAGCGATCGATATCCTTGAGATCGATGAGAATCTCGGACTCATTTCCGACAATCTGAAAGAGAAGATCAAGCCTGGATTCGAAGAGTATGGTCTGACGATCCCGCAGTTCTATGTAACCAGTGTTGTTCTTCCGGAAAATGACCCGAACTTCAAGCGGATCAGAGAACTCCATACGATCACGCTGCACACCAGGATCCTCCAGGCAGAGGCAACGGTCAAGACCGCGCAGGCCCAGAGTGAAGCACAGTACCGCACCGCTCAGGAACAGAGCAAGGCAGCGATTGAAGCCGCACACAGAGAAGCGGAACTGCAGAAGCAGCTGACCGAGACGGAAGTCGCAAGACGTGAAGCAGAGAGAAAGATCATTGCCGCTCAGGCGGATGCTGAGGCAGCGAAGATGGCCGGCATGGCAGAAGCCGAAGTCATGAGAGCGAAGGGCTATAACGAGAAAGATGTCCTCAATGCGGAAGTTCAGAAGGCTTATGCCGAAGGTATCGGCAATATGGGTCCGGAAGTTTCCAACGGCGGCGGAAGCAGTATCGTCGGCGACATGATGGGACTCGGTGTCGGAATGGCGGCAGCAAATGCAATCATGCCGCAGATCGGTAACATGATGCAGGGTATGAACACTCAGCAGCAGGCAAATAATTCATCTACTTCGACCGCTGCTCCTTCGGATTCGTGGGACTGCGCCTGCGGCCAGAAGGGTGTCGTCGGAAACTTCTGCAACAACTGCGGCAGCAAGAGACCGGTCACATTAACAGGTGACAGCTGGGACTGCAGCTGCGGATTAAAAGGAATCGTAGGTAATTTCTGCAACAACTGCGGAAAGAAGAGAGGAGAGTAATCGATGAGCAAAAACGGTGTACGTGGTTATATTGTAGTAGCGATCCTGCTGGCTTTGTTCAGCGTGATTGCTTTTGCCGCTCCTTTCAGCATGACATCGACATTCTGGATCGCATATGTTTCCGGAGTGATCGCGATCCTTCTTCAGATCTATGTCTTTTCCATCTCTTTTTCCAAAGGAAAGGGTGCAAAGAGCAAGTTCTACGGTTTCCCGATCGCCAGGATCGGTGTCGTATATCTGATCGTTCAGTTCGCGCTGAGCATCATCGAAATGATCTTTGCAGATGATATCCCGGCATGGGTAGCGATCATTATCAATGTAATTGTTTTCGCCATCGCGGCCATCGGCTGTATCGCAGCTGATCTCGTCCGTGACGAGGTCGTCCGTCAGGATGTCCAGGTCAAGGCGAACATCTCCAATATCCGTTCACTTCAGGCTCTGTCCGCAGGACTTCCCGGCATGTGCTCCGATGAAGCACTCAAGAAGGATCTTCAGAAACTTGCCGATGAGTTTAAGTACAGCGATCCGGTTTCCTCCGATGCTACAAAAGCACTGGAAGCCGATATGGCTGTTCAGCTCAATGACCTGAAGAATGCTCTGGGTAACGGCGATTACGATGCTGCAAGATCCTACTGCGGCAAGCTGCTCAGCGGATTATCCGAAAGAAATCGTGTGTGCAAGCTTAATAAGTAAGCATTAAGGTGTAAGAACAATGGCAGTATTCAAATGCAAAATGTGCGGTGGGGACCTCCATATCACTGAAGGCATGACCGTATGTGAATGTGAATACTGTGGCTCGGTTCAGACGGTACCACAACTCGATAATGAGAAGAAGATCAATCTGTTTTCGCGTGCGAACCGATTAAGAAGTGCCGGGGAATTTGATAAAGCTTCCGGCGTGTATGAGACTTTGGTATCGGATTTCCCGGAAGAAGCGGAAGCTTATTGGGGTCTTCTGCTCTGTAAGTTCGGTATCGAATATGTTGACGATCCCGGAACCGGGAAAAAGGTCCCGACCTGCCACAGATCCTCATTTGACAGCATCATGGATGATCCGGATTTCGAGATGGTCATGGAATGCTCGGATGTCGCTTCACGTGCGGTGTACAGAGAGGAAGCAAAAGCCATTGAAGCGCTTCGTATCGCCATTAATGAAGTATCTTCCAAAGAAGCACCGTACGATATCTTCATCTGTTATAAAGAAACCGATGCATCCGGTAATCGCACCATAGACAGTGTGATCGCCCAGGATGTATATCAGGCTCTTGTCGAGAAAGGGTATAAAGTATTCTTCTCAAGGATCACACTCGAAGACAAACTGGGTCAGGAATACGAACCCTATATTTTCGCGGCGCTCAACTCGGCCAAGATCATGCTGGCCTTCGGCACGGATTATGAATACTATAACGCCGTCTGGGTCAAAAATGAGTGGAGCCGTTTTCTTAGCCTGATCGAAAAAGGTGAAAAGAAGACCCTGATCCCTTGTTTTAAAGGCATTGACGCTTACGATATGCCGAAGGAATTTGCGAGGCTTCAGGCGCAGGATATGGGAAAAGTCGGCGCCATGCAGGATCTTCTGCGCGGAATCGAAAAGATAATGGGATCAAAGACCCAGCAGGCTGCCACGCCGAATATTGCCGTGAAAGAAGGCGATCTGACCAAGATGGGCCTTCTGAAACGTACTTTCATGTTCATTGAAGAAGGCGACTGGAGTAACGCAGACAGGTATGCCGAAAAAGTGCTGGATCTCGATCCGGAAAACGGTGAGGCATATCTTGCCAAAGCGATGGTGGATCTGAGGATCCCGTCTCTTCTGGCATTAAGAGATGTTTCATATTTTGAGAATAACTCGAATACGAAAAAAGCTCTCCGCTATGGAAGCGATGCCTTGAGAAACGACATCCAGGGTTATATTGATTCGTATAAGACTGCCGAAAAGATGCGCCTTAAGGCAGAAGAGGAAAGAAGAAAGCAGGAAGAGAAAGCGGCCCAGGAGACGGCGGAGCGTGTCATAGAAACGCTTGTGTCAAAAGAGCAGGCTTCTGAAACAACGAAGAAACTGAGTTTCGGCCAGGCGATCCAGGCACTTCTTTCCAATCCCCGTGTCTTACAGATCGTATGTGAGAAAAACTTCAGCCAGGTCTCGGGGTATAAGGGATTCGTGAAGATCGTGTTCGGGCGCTATCCTCAGACAGCACAGGGTGGAAATGCCGACATCGAATGGCTTATTTTGAGAAACGAGGGCAGAAGGATCCTTCTTATCAGCAAGGACGCTCTCGACTACCGGAAATATAGTGAAAGCGGTTCGGAAACCACGTGGGAGACCAGCTCAATTCGAAACTGGCTGAACGACGCGTTCATTAACAGTGCTTTTGACGCGGAAGAAAAGAATATGATCCTGAGCGTGAATGTTGCTGCTGACAAGAACCATTCACTCAGCGCAGCATCCGGAAATGATACGATCGATAAGATCTTTCTCCTCAACAGCATGGAGGCAAATCTGTATTTTAATTCAAACAGCGCTCGGGCATGTCAGTCAACGGAGTATGGCCGTTCCCAGGGTGCTTCGGATATGGGCAGATGGTGGCTGAGAACACCAGGAGCATACGTCAGCAGTGACGGTACAGTAAACTTCGGCGGACGCAGTGTCTTTAACGGTATTAACGCAGTACGTCCCGCTATGTGGATAGATCTTGAATCATCGATGTTATGATGAATGAGAATTACAGTGAATTCCAGTACACGGTCGAGGACGGGAACTGGATCGTGCATAAGCGATAGATAAAAGGAATAAACGAGATGTTTGTAAACGATTTGGAATACAGATGTGCAGATACAAGTGATGCGAAGCTTCTGGTGGAAATCTATAATTCTGCATTTTATGATGATTTCATCCGCTATGGACAGTGCCAGGCATATGGCCGTTCCGAGGAGAATATGCAGAAGTCTGTTCTGGAGTTTCCGAAGATCCTCGCCTATGATCAGGGAAAGGCGGTAGGAGTGATCAGTTATAAAGAGGAAGCGCCCGGCAAGTATTATATCGGCTGTTTAGCAGTCGCAAAAGAAGAACAGGGCCGTGGAATCGGGACGCTGCTGATGAAGCATTTTATGAGTGAACATCCGGACTGGCAGGAACTCACATTGGTCACTCCAAAAGATAATGAACGGAATATCCGCTTTTACACCAAGCGGTTCGGTTTCGAAATCGTGGGAGAAGAAGTGGATGGAACGGTGACTGTTCTATTATTTAAACTAAGCAGGAAAGACATATGATAAAATACGTGGATCACATTATGAAGATGCCGGACCTGCCATGGATCAGTGGTTTATTGGTGAATAGTTTATGTATGTACGAGCGGTAAGTAATATCAATCATGCCTTTCTTTCATCTGTGGTGTATGCCAGAATTGATCTTGGCTGGTACGCACAGTATGTTATATACAACAAGTGGGAAAAGTCCTTCGAACTTGTGGACTACATGGATAAGTCTGTGCCACAGGGACGCGTCATAGTCCAGATGATTCAGACAGATACAGATGATTTTGAGGAATACCGCGGGGCAAAACTACTGAAACTGAAAGATTACTGCAAGAAAAATGACTTGAAAATGCCGGATGTAAAAGTGCTTTTCGGATATCCGGATGTGTGTGAAAACTACGCGTTCCTCTGTGACATAATTGAGAATCGGACGGTCCCCGCAGATCGATATCCAATCATGTTGAGGGATCTGCCGGATGTGAAAGAATGGCACTATATAAAGACAGATGAAGATGTTCAGGAGTTTATGAAACTCTTTGTCGGATTCCATGATTCTAGCCTTGTGAGGGTATCGTACGAGGAAGATGACTATGGTGCAACAAAGGTGAACGCGATATTCGATAATTCTGGATGGTTTGGTATTGTCGAACTCTGTTTTGAAGGGGTTCAGTTTCTGAAGATTATCCCGCCGAAGGAAAACTATGCAAGTGATATCTTATCTGCCACGCTTCATGTGGATGACGATGGGGTTTTCTGGGCGGATGAGTATATGGAGACGCCGGATATGGCCTATGAGGGAAGCATAATCCGTGCACTTTCTCTTAAGTGGAAAAAACTGGATGACTGATGTGTACCACGAATAATGGTTGCACAGGAATGGGAAAAGCATGGACGAGGAACTGGCGGATGAAGATTAAACTTGCGGAAGAAAAGGATTTCAGCATCGTAAAAAGCATTACGCAGGATACGATCAAGTCCGTGTATCCGAAATATTATCCGAAGGGAGCGGTACAGTTCTTTTCGGATCATCACTCGGATGAGAATATCAGAAGGGACATTGAGGCTCAGAGAGTTTGGCTCCTGGTCACGGACGATGACGTTCCGGCAGGAACGGTTACGCTTGCGGATAATGAGATCGATAGACTTTTCGTATTGCCTTCATTCCAGCATAAGGGATATGGTAAGGCTCTGCTGGATTTTGCGGAAGAGGAGATCTACAAGAACTACGATAAGATCGTGATCCATGCGTCACTTCCTGCCAAGAAGATCTACCTCCTTCGCGGGTTCCATGATGTGGAGTACAATATAATCGATACAGGACACGGTGATTACCTGTGTTTTGATAAAATGGAAAGGGACTTTATATGATTCAATACGGCGATTACATATCTGCTGAAGAATATATGGAATTACGTAAAATGGTCGGATGGGTGGAGTTTCCGCTTGAGGAAGCACAGGCCTGTATCGACAATGCTTATCTCGTCAGGTGTGTCAGGGATGAGGAAAAAGCAATTGGCGTGGTACGACTTTTGTGGGATGGCGGATACATCGCGTTTTTGTCGGATGTCATTGTTGATCCGAAGTATCAGGGTCAAGGTATCGGACGGACGCTTGTGGAATACTGTATTTCCTGCTTGCGTAAAGATATGAAGCCGGGTTACAAGGTGAAACTGACTTTGAATTCAGCCAAGGGAAAAGAACCATTTTATGAGAAGTTCGGGTTCAGAGTCCGTCCGAATGAGGACTCCGGACCGGCTATGGATCAGTGGTTTATCGCGGATCCGTAAGAAAGAAACGGAGGGGTTGTCTATGATGAAAAGAATGATGGCTTTGGTGCTGGCATGTGTCTCGCTGGTTTCAATTACCGGATGTAAGAAGTCCAAAGTATTAGTCGAGAATGAGAAAGACGCAAAAGAGGTCATCGAGTGCTCGAGTGATAACATGTACGGACTTGAGAAGATCGTGGTATTCGAAGACCGGGCAGTAGCCGTTTTCGATCAGAAGATCTGCGAAAGCTTTAAGTACGATGAGAACAACTCGGAAGAGTTCAGTCTCAAAGGTTATTTGGGTAAAAAGAACCCGGGATTTCGAGCCTATGTCGAAAATATGGTGGACGTCTACCCGAATGAGGATAAGAGCAGTATCGAGGTCAAAAACGGCCATTATGTGGTCACTGTTATTTTCCCGAACAAGGAGTCATATAAAGAGGATCCCAACGAGGATTTTGTGATCTGGGCTTTGCGGATCGGAGATATGGACATCGAGTTCGATGAAAAATCGATCGAGCTCGAATACGTCGCGAGAGGCTATGACGTTATGTGGTACTACAAGCAGAATTTCGATCGTTCGAAAGGAAAGTGGGACCATGTCTATGAAGAAAGAGTCGGCTGCGAGACGTCTGTAACTTTGTAATTTGCTTGGTGAAATACGGATTTTTTATGCGTTTTTCTCCCAAACAACTTGTCTTTCCCTTAAAATCTGTTAGAATTTAAGGGAAAGATGATGGGAGTAAGGGCAAATGAGAGATTTCAACTACTCGCAAATAAAGAAAACAAAATGGGATTCTGAGATCCTCGGGTACATTGCGGCTATTTACAAACAAGCCGGCAAACAGGAAATGTATCTTAAGCAACGCCCTGAAGAACTGGAGAAATTAGTTGAAATAGCAAAGATCCAGAGTACTGAAGCATCTAATGCTATTGAAGGAATCATAACAACGAATACACGTATCAGGCAGCTTGTTGAAGAAAAAACGACTCCAAGGAACCGTGATGAACAAGAGATTGCCGGATATAGAGATGCTCTTAGTATCATTCATGAGAATTTTGATGCCATCCCGTTGACACGAAACTATATCCTCCAATTGCATAAGATCCTCTATGGTCATATGAGTAATCCTGCTGCCGGAAAAACAAAGACGGTGCAGAACTATATCAGTGCAACATATTCTGATGGCCATTCGGAGATACTTTTTACTCCGCTTGCACCGTATGAGACTCCTAAGGCACTGGATCGTCTGTGTGAAGAATATAATAGAGTCATCGGGAACGCTGAGGTAGATCCCCTTATCGCTATACCGATCTTTATCCACGACTTTCTTTGTATTCATCCTTTCAACGATGGTAATGGTCGAATGAGCAGGCTTCTTACAACACTTTTGCTTTATAGAAGTGGTTTCTTTGTTGGTAAATATATCTCGCTGGAAGCTAAGATTGCTAAGCATAAAGACCTTTATTACGATGCCTTATATGCATCTCAGGATGGGTGGCACGAAGGAAAGGATGATCCGGTTCCTTTTATTAAATATCTTCTTGGCACGATTATTGCCGCATACAGAGATTTTGAGGAGCGTTTCGCTCTTGTTGAAGATAAGAAGCCGGCGCTCGAGACGGTGCGTCTCGCTACTCAGAACAAGATTGGGAAGTTTACCAAGCAGGACATCCGTGAATTATGCCCTTCGCTTAGTATCAGTTCCATCGAAGGTGCTCTTCGAAAACTTGTCGAGTCGGGGGAGATAAAGCGTGAGGGCGTCGGGAAAAGCACTTTCTACTACAGAACCAGATAGTTTATATTGACAGTATCACAGAATTCTCTCCCGGCGATGTTATAATCAAGGAAACGATTGACGACGTTGAAGGAGACGGAAAATGATTACACATACAGGAACGCAGACTATTGAGACGGAGCGGTTGATCCTTCGGCGTTTTGAATATTCCGATATTGATTCCATGATCCGTAACTGGATCGCAGATGAAAAGACCCAGTATGATTATGGTGAGCCGTACTATCCGACGCCGGAGGCGGTAAGAGAACTGCTGGATACGAAGTATATTGTTTCGTATGCCAAAGAGGATTATTACCGATGGGCGGTGATTGAAAAGAAATCAGGTGAGTGTATTGGCCAGATTGCGTATTTTTCCATGGATACCAATAATCGGCACGGGGAAATCGAATATGTTATCGGACCGGCATTTCAAGGAAAAGGATATGCCACCGAGATGACAAAAGCAGTCATTGCCTATGGATTTGAGAAG
>JAFWSW010000084.1 GCA_017519205.1 Clostridiales bacterium
AGGCAGGAGAGGCTTTCGCCCATCCTTGTTTCGATAAGGAAGTCCTGGACGGTCTCTTCCCGCACTTCGACATCGTTCGATATCGTGGAATAGAATACGACACGGTCTCCAAACGGAAGCTTACGATATGCAGTTATTACGTCCTTCAGTTCTGACATAACCCGACTCCATGTGAAATACTTGACTCTATTATACAGAACATCTGTTCGAACGTCAACCACTAAACTTAAATAAGCCAAAGCAGTTATTTTTCTTTGTTTAGCGATAGTTGTTTCAGGTCTTTGCGCGTGCGGGAAAAGTACGAAGTCGCAGAAGGTCGTAACTCCGCCTGCCGGACAGAGCGCGCCGGAGACAGAAACAGAGGAGACAGAAAAGAAGGAGACGGAAAAGAAAGAGCTCGATCCGGAAACGGAAGCACATAACCGTTCACTTCTTGCGGAAGCACTGTTAGTTGAAGAGGACGACGACGATCTCAAATACCACCTGAATATGCTGAATAAGCTTGATGCCGGGAAACTCCAGTCGGTGGAATATAAGTGGGTCGATCCCGATGATGTCCTTGAAGTTATCGCAGAGGATGGAACGACATACTGGATGTACCTGTCCGGCGGATTCTATGTCGATGCAGTTAAAAATCTGGACACAGGAGAATGGCCGTTCAAGAGTTATAAGTAAGACTGATTCGTTGGCGCCTGGTTCGGTTTGGATGCCGCACCGACAATCGTCATGATCAAGGCAACGACTGTCGGAATGGCAATCATTACTGAGAAGGCGATGCCCATTTCAACGGCACCCTCCTCAAATAAATCCTCCAGGGACCTATAGAGCAGAAACGTAATGATAGAAGAAAGAAAGGAAAGCCCGATCGTTACACCTTCGAGTGTTGTATAGTATCGAGCGCTGACTTTCTTTCTTTTTGCAAAGGCGATAATTCCGCATACCAGTATGGCCACGGATAAACTGACAACAAAGAGCGCTCCGAAAAGATTGGTAAAAGATATGCGGGAGAGATCTCCGTCTCTTGCGCCGCCAAGAGACAGTAAGCTTCCGACCGTTCCGATCGCAAGTGGAGTACCCGCGAAAGAAAACGCTAGAAGCGAAGTAAGAATATTCATTATTAGATTGGTTACCTTCATGTTCCGATTCTCCTAAAACCTCACTTGTTATTTTTCAGATCGTGTCGGTCGGATCAACCGACATATTGGCCTCATACATAGAACGGGGAAGTATCGTCCGATAGATCCCGAGATAGTTTTCCGCGATTACCCCGGAAGAGTGAGTCTTTCCGAGGGGGTATTCCAGGAGCAGGTAATCGACACCAAAAGCGTGGGCATGCACATCCGATAAGATACAGCCGGCGCGAAGATAGAAATCCCGGCGTTTTTTGCGTGTGATGCTTTCTTCCGGATCATTGCAGAACCCGGATCCTCGATCTCGATGATCAGACATTCTGCGTCTGTTTTAGAGGCTGCCTGCGGAAGAAAGGAGGTTCCGATGCCGGTGCCGCGATATTTCTGAACTACGGCATAGTAGTCAAGAAGGACATTTCTCCCGATAACGACAAAGAAAGCGTACGCCAGGAAGTTCCCGTCTTTGTCCCAAGCGCCGAGACAAATATATTGCCCGTCACGCATCGATTTTTCGATGCGGTCCAGCGGCTTTCTCTCGTCAAATGGAAAGTCATTATACAGATATCTGTTATAGATATCCCGGATCTCTTCTAAAGACAGTTCTCGGATCGATTCAATAAGCTGCATGTGATTCTTGTTCCGAACTCCAGAGCATGATTTATTCCCTACGGTTATTCTAACACAATCTATGCAGCCGGTTTAAAGTATAATAAGAAGTGTCGAAGGGGGTGAAAGGTATGGCGACAGCTAAGAACAATAAACTCGTGAAAATGCTCTGTACCGGATCCATATCATTTCATGACACATCCCTCACTTTCCCAAGAGACTTTTTAGATACAATTACTCTGAAAGATGTGTGACTAGCGTATAGCATTTATGGAGTAAGTATTATGAAAAGAATCTATAGATATGCAGGATTGGTATTAGCCGCCTCTTTTCTGCTTCCCACGGCAGGATGCAATAAGAATTCTTCTGAGACAGAGACGGAAAAAGCCACGTCTAAGTCGATCGCAGATACGACAGAAACTTCCTTGGAAGAGACAACAGAACAGACAACGGAACTTACAACATCCGAACAGACAAGTGATTCTGCCGAGACAACTACACAGGATCCTGAATCACAATTAGATCTGGCTGCGGATCTGTACAACTACTATGCGTCCCCATCGTATTTGTTCCCGGAATGGGTCGGAGTAGCAAACGAAAGCCACGGTGAAACCGGGTACGAATTCCAGTTGGCAATGAATTTTGGCGAATGCCGCTGCACGGCTTTATATACAAATACCGGTACCGGTGAAGAACACGAATTCAAACTGAAGATAAGTCCGCTTGAACGGGCAAACGATTATTCTTTCAAAACCACCGTGCTGGAATATACCGGCGATGCCGCTGAGGATTTCGGTGATTTCAAGGATTTTGCCAAAACACCGTTTTACAAGTTTTCTGTGGGAGATGAACTTTTCATCTATATGCCGAACACACCAAAGGCAGATCTTCCGGAAGGTGCATGGCATGGGTATTTCGGTAATGATTATGGTGGCCCGATAGAGGAAGATGACCGTCTCCAGTATTTCATCATGTATAATTCCACGACGGAAAGATCCTACAATATCCGTTTGACACCAATAGCTGTCACTACAAAGACAAGTTCGGAGGAGATGAAGAACTGGTATGGCGAATACATCAATACGATAGAAGGAGAGGAACTAAAAATCTATGAAGACCCTTCTTCCGGTGAGCCGCGTTTGGACTGTAAGTTTTTAAACGGTGAGTGGTGTAAGAACATGTCCGTGAGAAAAGTGGTGGGCGATCCGAATTGGATCTATGCGTACGGTGAAACGGATAAAGGAATATTCATGATCGTCGGAGTTGAAATCGGCTACGATGATGCCCTCTATCTGCGTATTCATGAATATGAATCTTCTGACGCGCCCTTATATGATAGGGACTCCCTGAATGAAAAGATGTACGTAAGATTCGAGAAAAAAAGCTGACATGAGAAATATTGAGTCAAAAGGCAAAAAAGAGAGCTCCCGAAGGAACTCTCTTTTTTGTTTCTTGACAAAGCGCTTCTTTTCATGTCTACTATTTACAGACCGTGAAACAGCGTGTCCGGGGTGTACCACCATCGGTGCAGACTCTGGGCGTGCTGTATTTTTTTGCAGAAAAACGGTCCACTTTATGAAAAAGGAAGTGATCCTGTTGGTAACGATTAACGGAGAACAGAAAGACTGCGCCGGAATGACCGTTCATTCCCTTCTTTCCTCCATGAATCTCGATCCGAAAAGATCCGCCGTCATGATCCGGGGCGAGATCGTACCGAAAGCAGAGTATGACCGGACCTTGTCCGACGGCGATGATGTCGATATCGTCGGATTTGTCGGAGGCGGCTGATATGTGCGGACCTGAGAAAATGAAGATCACCGAAGCTGAGCTGGAGGAGGCACTGGACAGCAGAAGTGACAAGCCGATCTACCGGATCCTGAAGGAAGCGCGAATCGGTATCGCCGGCCTGGGCGGACTGGGATCGAATATCGCTTCTGCGCTGGTCAGAAACGGTGTCGGACATCTCGTGATCGCAGACTTTGATGTGGTAGAGCTCTCGAATATCAACCGTCAGGTATATACCCCGGCTCATGTCGGTATGGAAAAAGCACCTGCCCTGAGAAGAATCCTCTCCGAAATCAACCCGTTCTGCGAGATCGAAGATCACGTCACCCGGGTCACCGAAGAAAACGTACAAGTGCTTTTCGGGCGGTGTGATATCGTGATCGAGGCCTTCGATATACCGGAGCAGAAGGCGATGCTTGTCAATGCGGTCCTTGAGAAGATACCCTCCGCCATTGTTATCTCCGGATCCGGCATGGCAGGATACGGTAACGCCAATGCGATCAAAACCAGGATCGTGAACCGGCGTCTGACGATCTGCGGAGACGGCACGACTGATGTCGCGGACGGTGTGGGGCTCACTGCCTCCCGGGTGATCATCTGCGCCGGGCACATGGCATCCCGGGCGATCGAACTGATACTGAATAAAGAAACAGCTATAAAGGAGTAAACCACTATGAGTGACAAATTAATTATCGGAGGACATGAATTTACATCCCGTTTTATCCTGGGGTCCGGGAAATACGACCCTGAACTGATCCGTGCTGCGGTAGAGCATGCCGGTGCACAGATCATCACGCTGGCGCTGCGCCGCGTCAACAGCTTCAGCGGAAATATCCTGGAACATATTCCGGAAGGCGTCACGCTCCTTCCGAATACTTCCGGCGCGAGAAATGCCGAAGAGGCCGTGAAGATCGCCCGGCTGGCAAGAGAAGCCGGCTGCGGTGAATTCATCAAGATCGAGGTCATCCACGATTCCAAGTATCTTCTGCCGGATAACTACGAGACGGCCAAAGCCTGCGAGATGCTGGCAAAAGACGGCTTCATCCCGATGCCGTACATGTATCCGGATCTCAATGCCGCAAGAGATATGGTCAATGCAGGTGCTGCCGCCATCATGCCGCTGGCCGCGCCGATCGGCTCGAATCAGGGCCTGGCAACGAAATCCTTCATCCGCATCCTGATCGAGGAGATCGATCTGCCGATCATTGTGGATGCCGGCATCGGAAAACCATCTCAGGCCTGCGAGGCCATGGAGATGGGAGCGGATGCCATCATGGCGAATACCGCGATCGCAACCGCCGGTAATATCGTTGAGATGGCGGAGGCCTTCCGTCATGCGATCATCGCCGGAAGGACCGCATATCTGGCCGGTACCGGAAGAGTGCTCGACCGCGCATCCGCATCTTCTCCGCTGACGGGATTCCTTCAGGACTAAGGGGGGATCGAAGATGGATCATCAGGAAGAAATCGAAAAGAATGAACAGATCGGTATCTCCGACGTCGAGGAAGACCTGCCGAGAACCGATCACATGGCCTACCTTCCGGATATGGAGAAACTGCCGGACTCGGATATCCAGGATCGTGTTATCCGCGCGATGGAAGAATTTGACTATACACGCTATACGGCAACGGATGTAAAGAGGGCACTTGCGAAGGAATACCTGACACCGGAAGACTTCGGGGCTCTGCTCTCTCCTGCTGCGGAACCCTTTCTCGAGCAGATGGCCCGCCGCGCCACGGAAGAGACGCAGAAGCACTTCGGAAATTCCGTCCTGCTTTTCACTCCTCTTTATATCTCGAATTACTGTGAGAACTATTGCATCTACTGCGGTTTTAACTGCAGAAACAGGATCCGCCGTGCCCGTCTCGACGAAGAGGG
>JAFWSW010000085.1 GCA_017519205.1 Clostridiales bacterium
AAGCTGTCCGAGTGTAGGTGTATAGTTCGTATTATCCACGTAGGAAGTGATGGTAAAGTGCATCAGATTCTCTGTGACCAGACACTCCTTCACAAAGCCCTTGATACGTGTCAGGAATTCCTCTTCGATCTCAGAGCTTTTGCGGTCGATGCCGAGGATCACGCCATCTTTCAGATCCGGAATAGAGACATCTCCTGCACCGGAACCGGATTTCAGGATCGGCGAGATAAGATCCACCTTCTCCAGGCAGACCGCTTCACAGGCGCTCTCAGGCACTGCCTGCCAGGCCATTTCACTGTTCATGGTCTTCGGATACGGAGTCGTGACCGAGGAGGATTTCTCCCATGAAAAGTCGTTAAGAAGAACGAAAGACAGGAACTTCTCGCTTCTGTTTTTCGGCACCTTAACGTGCGGTACGACGCTCAAGATCGCATTGCCGAAGATGTGATAGTCATAGAAGAAAAACGGCACATACACCGGAGTGATCGCATCGGTAGATTCTTTTCCGCCATAGGAATGCTGCTTGAGTTTACCCTGCTTGACACACTGAAGATATTCCTGTTCCGCTTCTTCCCTGCTGCAGGAAAAAGGCGCGGCAGCCACATCCTTCGGAAGTGTCACTTCGTCTGTCACGCTTACCAGATCGTCGCTTCCACAGGCGAGACATCTTCCGGGGCGGGCATTTCCGGATTCGTTGGAATACATTACTTTTCCGCACTTACCGCATGTGGATTTTCTCATCTTTACGCTTCCCATCGAGCCGATGAAAAAGCCCCCGTTCGGCTGAGAGATCTCATCTTTTTCCGAAAAAACGGTATGACAGAAAGAGCATACGCTTGAAGATCCTTCCTGAAGGATCACGGATGCACCACACTTCGGACACTTATAAGCTTTTTCCATAGTTGATTCCCCAAATGTAAAAATACGCACCGGCAGGCATATACAGTGCTCACCGGTGCGTATGACTGTTACTGTATCAGTTATGCTTAAAAGGACTCGGTCCGTCCGGATCAAAATCCGGTAATCCGCGGATCGCCTTTTCTGCCTGCTTCTCGCTCTGCTCCAGGTCCTGCTGGAATCTGTCTGTTTTCTGAGCCAGTGCCGGGATGCTGTCATCCTTTGCCAGGTGATGGATGTTCTCCTCACCGAGCGGTTCAGGGAGCATATCCAGAGAAGCTACCACCGACGGCTTGTTCTCAAACTGTGTCGATTCAAAAGTCTTGTTGACCGGCTCATCCGGTTCTTCCTCCTGCATCGCGGCGCGACGGAAAGGAGTACGGGGTGCCTGCTTCTCAGGGTTGGTAAAAGAGCTCTGGATCTGGCGTCTTCTCTCTTCCTCTTCCATCTGACGGCGCTGGGCAAATGTTCTCGGTCTAACTTCGACTTCTCTTGCCGGACGCTCTACCGCTGCATCTCTTGCCTTAGGTGCGATCTCACGGGCCGGAGTCTCACGGGCCGGGAATTCACGGGAACGTACGGATTCTCTCTCCGCTTCGCGATGAGCGCTCGGGAGAACTTCCGTTGTATCTCCGGAAGGACCCCAGAGAGAAGGTCTCTCTCTCGGCTTCTCAACGTCAATGATCTGATCCTTCGGCTTGGTCAGAGAGCCTCTCGGACGCTCGTCATCCACATATGCTGCGGAACTTCCCCATGCCGGTACCGGACCGTCTGTCTCCGGAACACGCTCCCAGATCGGGACGTTCTTCTTCGGAGCTTCTTCCTCTTCTCTTGCTGCACGCATCGTACCCGGACGGCCGGCGGGTCTGTTCGCTGCTGGTCTGGAAGCAGGTCCTGCAAGTGCCGGACGCTCTTCCTGCTGTGCTGCAGGTCTTCTGAACGGGCTTTCTGCTTCTTCCTGAGGCTGTGCAGCCGGTCTTCTGAACGGACTTGCTGCTTCTTCCTCAGGCTCCGAAGCAGGTGCCGGTTTGAAGCCCGGTCTTGTAGCCGGACGCTCATTCTCATCTCTCGGAGGTCTTGCGATCGTTCTCGGGCCTTCTCTGTTAACACCTACAGAAGCACGTACGATTGCTTCGACTTCACGGGAACCTCTCTCGTGCATTCTCGGACCGTTATTTTCAGGTTCGATATGTCCTCTGGATCTCATATCTCCGGACTGTGCCATCTCCTGCTTGGTGTCTGCCAGGGATCTCGGACCTCTGGTCGAACGCGGAGCCATGCTGGCACGTCTTACTGCCTCTTCCTCAGCGGCACGGAGCTCGTCCTTGGAGAAGTAGTTTCTTCCTCTGTTTCTCGGAGATACGGATGTTTCCTGCGGATTTGCCCAGGAAGGTGTCTCCTTGGCTTCCGGCATCTCGCCCCATCTCGGCTTGTCTGCCTCGAGGGAGTGCATCGGATGGATCTCTTCGTCCAGTGGCTGATCGGTCAGGTACTCGAGACTCGGGCCCTGTTCGGTCGCTCTTGCCAGCGGGGCCGGCGGACGGTTTGCCAGCGGACGGTTGCTGAGATCGTCCTCCGGATTCAGATCAGATCTGTCATTTACTTCGATATTCATGGTGGAGCGTGCCTGTGCCAGCGGAGCTGCCGGACGGTACTTCAGCGGGAGATCGTTCTCTTCGCTTCCACGATAGAATTCTGTCGCATTGGTCTGTGCCTTCGGGAGGATCTCACGGACCTCACCCTCGTCCACTTCATGCTGTACTTCCATATGACGAAGCACGCCGGAATCGTACTCGCTGTTCATGATGGCCATGCCACGCTGCTCTTCCGGTGCTTTTTCCAGCTGTCTCGGGATCGAAGCAGCGTCTGTGACTCTCTCTTCGCTTTCGATCACAGGCTTCTTCTTGTTGAAGGAGAAAGTGATGTTTGCGACCATATCCTCTGCCGGTGTCTCTTCGACAGGAATATCTTCCACAACAGGCTCATCAACGATCGGCTCTTCATAAGCAGGTTCATCGTATTCAGGCTCTTCGTAGACAGGTTCCTCGACGAGCGGCTTGAACGGAGACTTCTTCTGTTTTGCGATCTTCGGCATCGGGATCTCATAGGACTCCGGTTCCTCGATATCACGGGAAGAGGTCGAAGCGATCTGCTCGCGGAATGCCTTCTCCTCCGGTGCCGGTGCCGGTGTCTTATACTTGTCCGGTACCTTCATGTACTTCGAGCCATTGTCCTGCGGCATCGGGAACTTGTCGATATCGTCGATGGACATATCGGAAGCATCGAAATCAGGATTAGCCATGAACGGAGAAACAGCTTCCTCGGCACCTCTTGCCATATGGCTGGCCATAGAGGACGGTCTCTCGAATCTTGCATCTCTCTCAGCAGCGAGCTCTTCCTCGGTCTTTTCCCAGAGCGGCTTGTTAACGGCAGATGCCGCACTAGACTTGCTGGCGCCGACCTTCTTTGTTCTTGCCGGACGTGCGGAAGACTGTGTTGCCGACGGCGGAGGTGTTACTGCCTTTGCCCAGGAAGGAACACTGGAAGCCGCTTCCATATCACCCTTCGGTGCTTCCTTTGCGGCCACAGCGAGTCTCGCGATCATCTCGCGCTCACGCTGCATCTCTTCTTCCTTGGTCAGTTTCTTATCCGGATCTTTTCTCTTACCGAATCCGTATTCCATCTCGAGTTCGGAGAACTTCTTCTTCGTCTTTTCAGAAGGTTCCTTCGGCTCGTCGGAAGAGGTCTCGAAAACGGAATCCAGAGAAGATCTTTCCTTCGATGTATCCAGATCCAGACGTCCGTTCGGAGTTACTCTCGACTCCTTCGGCTTCTCGAAGAAAGAGTAGTCGAGGATCTCGATGCTCGGATCGTGGATATTGAACTCGAAGTGTGTATCGTTCAGTGCTGTGCAGCGGGACTTATCCCAGTACTGCTGATAGGTGATGCCGGCGTTCTTCGTCGTACCCTTACTCATCGGGATATTGGCATCGACCTCACCGTTCTGGCCGTTCATGGCATAGAAGAATTCTCTTCCCATGTATTCGCCCTTCATGTACCAGATCGGGAACAGGACCAGTTCACCGATACCCAGCGGATAGTCGGTCTTGTCCTGGAAATAGGAGATATCGTAAGAATCGGAGTGTGCGTCGATGATCATCTGACGGGTCCACTTCTTGATACGGTCCATGAATTCCTGCATGCAGGCGATCGGGTCTTTCGTCATAACGAGGACCGGTGTATCCATCAGGACCTTATCGTTCAGAAGGACCATCTTGCTCTGGTCATACGGCTGCAGGTTATTGATCACGTTGCTCGGCAGAATGCCGGATGCATCAAACGGGATTCCCTGCCAGGAAAGAACACCCCCGGTAACGTGCTCGGACGGCTGATCGCCTGCCGGCTCTTTGGGAGCACCTTTTCTATTGGACTGGAAACGCGAGAAGGAAGAACGGATCGCGGACAGTGACTCGGCGATTCCCTCGGTACCGTTGATACCGAAGAGAGTCTTGTTCTCGGTTGCCTTATTTCTGATGTTGGCGGTCACTTTTGCATGAGCAAGGACTTCGTAGGTAAACAGCCAGATCGGCACATATACCTTGTGAAGGAGATCCTTGTTCTCATCGGTTGCCAATGTACGGCCAACCGCGGAATTATTGCGGATATAATCCAGGAACTTCTCCTGGGCTTCCTGACGGGTATGTGTGAACGGGATCGCGCGGCGCGGCATAGCGCCAATGATTCCTCCATTGTCGGAAAGTGAAGTGGAAGAGCAGATCGGGCAAGCGAGGTTCGCTGTGCCGGGTTTAGCTATAAAATCAGTACTGCAGTCTTCGCAGTGAAACGTGTGATATGCCTTATCATTCCAGGCATCGCCTACATAGTAGCCGCCTTCGAGTTCTTTTACCTCGTTTTCCTCGGTAAGAACATTGTGGCAAAAACAACATGTGTATTTTTTGGATTCATCGTATATAAGGTCTGCCAGACAATTGGGGCAGTGAAATGCTATCTCCATATCTAACCCTCCTACTTCACTCTATAATATAAAATTTGTTTGTTAGATTGTCAATTATTCTTCAGTATGCTACACTTTTAATATTCATATTAAAACTGGGTAACTAGGCTCATTTTTCACTTTCGGAAGGAAGGAGAAAAGAATCCGGAGATCCGGTTAAGAGAGTAGGGAATCTATGAGGAACGTCGCATTTTCATCTGAATATGCGAAAAGGTACGAAGAACAGAGCAAGATCCTCTTCCGCGACGCCAACCGCCGCTCTAAGGAAGAAGGCTGTTTTGCCAACGGCTATTTTCTCCTCTGCGAGAGCTATGAAGGCGAGCTCGACGGCGAGCACCGTATGGCTGCCCGCTATTCCCTTTTCACGCCGAATCACGACCTGGTATTAAGCTACGACTGTCTCGATAGCGAACATGCATTAAGCGAGATGATCTCCCACAACGACGGAAATGTCTACTATCTCTTCCGCCGCGACCGCTTCGGGTTCTCTGTTTTCAATCTCAACACACTCCGTGAGCACCGCTACTATTCCGACGAGGCATATGCCAACGATTCCGATTTTATCTGGTGCGGTGCGGAATACTACGCCGACAGAAACACCATCTTCGTCGTCGGTCATATGCCGGGAGCTCCGTTCGAAGTATACGAATTCGATTTTTCCGATCCGATGACCTGCGTCGCCTTCGTTCCGGATGACGCCCTGATCCTGACACTTCCTACCACGGATTTCGCCGATGAGATGGAAGATTTCCGAGACGAATACATTAACTGGGGCGAGGAGGAGATCTTCGGATCCGCCCTTCTGGCTTCTTTTGAAGATATCGCCGAGTGGTTCGCTTTTGTCGACACACTGGGCTCCAGAAAGACGGCACCGTCTTACTATATGCCGTCCACCCCGTTCGTTGCTTTCCGCATGTCCGACGGTATTCCGGTAGGCATGATCGAGATCAAGCACGAGCTCAACGACTACATGAGTAAGCACGGCGGTCACATCTCCTACTCCGTGCGCCCTTCTGAGCGACGCCGCGG
>JAFWSW010000086.1 GCA_017519205.1 Clostridiales bacterium
ACCTCGGTGACTATGAGGGGCAGGTTTCTCTGGATATCTGGTTCTCCGAGACGGCAGTCGATCCGGCCGTGACGGTGGATGAAAGAAGGATCAATCCGGAGGTTATCCGTGTACATCTTGATGATTCGATCCTTCCGATCCGTTTCGCGCACAGCTGCTCGGTCGGAAACAGCCTGTCCATCAACTACTACATTCCGATGGAATCGCTGACCGGATATGAGACCTATCGTCTCGTACTGGAAAAGCAGGTGTTCGATTCGACTTCATCCGCGGTCACCTGGAAAGAGTACTCTTTAAATGATTACTCGTTCAGTACGATCGACGGGGTGAGATATGTCCGCTTCCCGTTTGACGGCATCGCAGCCAAGGAGATCGGCGATCAGGTACGTGCGACACTGTACCTCGATAAGAACGGGAAGACCTATCACTCGCCGGTGGATGAGTATAGTGTAAAAGCATACGCGATGAACCGTCTGGAGAAGTCGGACGATGCCGGATTAAAGACGCTCCTTGTGGACATGCTGAACTATGGATCCGAGTCGCAGAAGTACTTCGGATACCATACGGACGAACTTGCCAACAAGGACCTGACAAAGGCTCAGAGAGCTCTCGCATCGTCGATGCCGGATCCGGTGAATCAGGAAAGCCATGTTTCCCATTCTTCTCCCAAAGCACATTTCTACGGTAAGAATCTGGTGCTGGGAAGCAGTGTGGATCTTAAGTATTACATGACTTTTGATTCCGGGAAGCCGGCTAGCAGCGTGAAACTTGTACTGTCTTATACGACAGTAGGAGGCGCTTCGATGGAGAAGACGATCCCGTCTTCCGAGTTCATCTACGACAGTAAAACCGGTACCTATACGGCGAAACTCGACATCATCGCTGCGAAGGATATGTCCTGTGTGGTCACTGCAAAGATCTACGATGGTACTGTGCTTATCAGTGATGAACTCTCCTACAGTATCGAAACGTATGTATATAACCGTATGCAGAAGTCCCAGGATGAATCGCTGAAATCGGTACTCCGATATCTGTTCACTTACGGAAAGTCCGCAGAGACATATTTCCGGACACATTAACCTGATAAGTAGATCGATGATCTAATCGATCAGTACTTATATACACTTGCCGACAAAAACCGCTTCGGATAACTTCCGAAGCGGTTTTTGTATTTGGCGGTGGGTATGAGAAAAAAGGAACAGTCACCTGTTCTTTGCAGTTCCACGACAAGATATGGATAATTCAGAAAGTGACCCGAGCGAGATGGATGACCTTAATTCGTCCGCTTTTGGGAAGATTTTTATGGCTGAAAATGGTATAACAATTATATCGCAATAAGAAAGCTGGCTTTTTGTGCGATTTTGGAAATGAAGTAAAGGAGGTAATTGGGTAATGAAAACGAAATTTCCAAGAGCAAAAACACTTTGCGCGACACTAAGTGCGATTGCTGTCATGACGGCTTCGTTCGGGACCGGAAACAAAGTGTCGAGTGTTTCCGCAGCTGAACTCGAGCCGCAATCCGGTGATTATCATATCATCGACGAAACGATCCTGCCGGATCCGATCTTTAGGGCCTGGGTAGCCGAGAATGTTGACGCTGACGCAGATGGATATCTGACGGCGGAAGAGGTACTGGCGATCACGAATATCGATGTTCAGTATATGAACATCGAATCTCTTTCGGGAATTCAGTTCTTCCGTAATCTCAGAAGTCTCCAGTGCAGAAGCAATGATCTCACTACTCTGGATGTTTCCAAAATGCCGAATCTTACCTGGCTGGACTGCTCAGGTAACGATCTGGTCACTCTGGATGCTTCGGACTGTGCAAATCTCAGCACGCTGTACTGCGATGATAATGAGCTGACATCGCTCGACATCGAGAATGATGCGAAACTCTCTACGCTGTACTGCTACAACAACCACCTGACGGCGCTGGATGTAACTTCCTGCACATCGATCCATACGCTGTACTGCGACAACAATGATTTTTCGCTTCTGGTCTTTATGGAAATGCCGATGCTTACTAACCTGAGCTGCAGGAATAATCCGAACCTGAAGTGGCTGATTGCTTGTGGGAATCCGCGTCTTCTGAACATCGACTGTGCGAACTGCAACATGAAGGAACTCCTTCCATTTGGAAATCCTAAACTCGATACGCTGTACTGCTTCGGAAACCAGCTGACATGCATCCCGGCATTTGATACGGACACACCGTATCTTATTGACGCGGTGAACGGAACGAAGCGTGACATGGGCGATGGAAGAGTGACATACAATTCGAATGTCCAGGGCTGGCACGGATACATCATGGCAGACGGAGACACGCCGATTGTTACTGATTTCTCGGACTATGCACTTTCCGAGCCGCTTCCGATCGATCACTGGAAACTGAATCAGCTCCCGGTAGCAACACCTACCCCGACGCCGACTCCGGTACCGACAGCAACACCGACTCCGACACCTACGCCGAAGCCGACAGCTACTCCGACACCTACGCCGGTTCCGTCGAATGTCTACACAGGTAACATGGCGGGAAAGACGTACCGGATCAGCGCAGCGAATGGCTGGACCGTGAAGTACAGCGGAAATTCGACCTATACGTTCACACATCCGACGAACGGCACAGTGGTCTTCCAGGTATGTAACTGGGGATATCCGGTATTCGTACTGAACAATCCGGGTGCTACCAGCTTCCTGAGAAATAAGGGAATCTACTGGGGCGGATGGAGACAGGATCTCATCCAGGCAAGAGACAATTCTCTGACTTCTGTCTGGTATCAGATGGGAATCAGGATTGAAGTGCTCTGATTTCGCAAAAGTTCATGAACTGATTTAATAAGGGAAAACCCTCTCTGTGAGCAGAGAGGGTTTTCTTATTTGTGCCAGCTGTTATCTTCTGGTTCGATCTCGTCCATGTCCATGAAGGAGTCATCGACGGCATCTTTCCAGGAGCGTTTATTCATGGCTTTAAGCTCTTCGTCAGTGACCGGTTCGATCTTCATGTCCACAATGGTATTGACGATCTGGTCGGTAACGAGGACCTCGCCCTGCCGCATGGCGATCCCCTGTGCACAGAGATCCAGATCCACATCCAGTCCGTCCTGTTTCGCTTTTGCGTATTTCGGAGTTTGCATTAACTGCTCCAAATGAAGCTTGGCATAGTTTTCCATCAGACCAAGATTGATCACCTGGTCATCATGCTTGGAATACACGATGATCGGATCACTGATCTGCTCGGTCTTTGATTTGCTGTCGCCGATAACATTCGACTTTTTGAGAATGTTGGCTATAAACAGTGCGGACAGTCCGACACCGAGCGGTATACATAATAGAAATGCTGCAAACCATAGTGTCATAGCCGTCACTCCTGTCTCTTTTTTGTGAAGTTATAGATGGATGTTGCCTGTGTCAGATCCAGCTGTTTTCGGACCTTTTTCATCTTCATCTGACCTAAGATCCATACAAACATTCCGAAGATGGTCGGGAAAAGAATAATGCCCAGCATTTTTTGCCCATCGCTTAAGTCCTTCGGAGCTCCTTCTGATGCCAGCAAAGCATGATATCCGATTCCCAAAAGGATCGTGAGCAGGGCGGAGAGTCCAAAGTGTATGCTCTTGACCATCGGTTCATTCCACGGCAGACCACAGACGACCTTACCGGTCTGTCCATTGACCATGATGGTGTTATGCTGCCCGTTGTAAAAGTAGGTCACGAACCATACCGGGAACAGGGCGTACTTTATATTGTTTTTATCCACATAGGTTTCATATTCGCAGTGGAGTACCCGCGCATCGTGTCCGTCCACCATCTTTTTCGCCTGGCTGTTAAATGCGTTGACACCCCGTACGTTTGCCGCCTGCTGGAGCGTCTCGTCAGAGATATCGGAAGCGTTGGAATAAAAGCCCAGAAGGTAACTCTCTTTAAAGGGCTTCGCATCAAGAAGATTATAGGGTTCCAGTCTCTGGGAACTCTCATCTGAAAGGATCACGGAAGCATCTACCGGAAGATTCTTCAGATTCATGATGCCCGATCTGATGGAATAGATCGTTTTGGAATTATCTCCGTAGCCGATCTGGTTCTCGATGATCGCTGCTTCGAAATGCGTACCGTTGACGATTTTGAATGGAACATAGATGCCGCGAACGATAGACGGTTCGATATGCTTTATTGCTTTCGGGATGAAAGGACGGTGCTTCATGGCCTTCTTAATGTTGGTCACAGCTTCACCCTTCGTCACCTTGAAGGGGATGATGAGGTCGGGTGCTTTTTCCCGGGAAATATGACTGAAGTTTACGCTGGAGGTCCCGCAGTAGATGCACTTGGTAGAGGCTTCGGATCCGTGGATAAAGATCTCGCCGCCACAGGACTGACAGGTATATACCCTGCACGCCATGAACTGCTTGTACAGGTCATCCAGGTGAGCCTTATCTTCGTCCACCTTCTGAAGGTCCGGAAATTCCTCATGGACATCTACTGTCTGAGGATCAAAGGAACTGTCGCAGCTGTGGCAGACGACCCGTTGACTCTTCGGATCGAATACGATCGGTGCGGCGCAGTTCTTACATAGTGTTGACATATATACCCCTCCGTTTCCTTGATTATATCATAGAAAGTATTTTTGATTTGAAATCAAGCCACTTCGGTGGTACACTTGTTCATGCGTACTGACGCGGGAGGATCCGTTCCGACCGGAAAGGCGATGAAATAAGAGAAAGCCCCGTGTGGCTGTCTGTTTTTGTTGGCTTGCTAGAGGAAGTACGTGTGCGTGCTTCCTTTTTTGATGCCGTGACGGTATCTTTTTGAAAAGCACCGGCAGCGAAAACATATAAACAGGAGGAATACTCATGGAAAACAGGATCGCGCTGATCGGTATCGTGGTCGAGAACGAAGAGTCCATCGAGGATGTTAACAGGATCCTTCACGATGCCAGAGAGTATGTGATCGGACGTATGGGTGTACCGTATCGCGAGAAGCACATCTGCATCATCAATGTCAGCCTGGATGCGCCGGAAAAAGTGATCAGCTCACTCGGCGGAAAACTCGGCATGCTGGACGGAGTAACGACCAATACCGTCTATGCAAAAAAGAAATACTGATTTTTCTTCAAGAAGAGGTACTGAAGAATAATCTGAAAAGAAACGTAAGATCAGAAAGGGGACTTACTATGTATAATCCAAAATCACTTAAGGCAGAGGAATTTATCGATCATGACGAGGTGCTCGAGTCGCTGAAATATGCGGATGAGAATAAGAGCAACGTCAAGGTGATCGATGAGATCCTGAAGAAGGCAAGAGAAGCGAAGGGCTTAAACCACAGAGACGCATCGGTGCTCCTGGCGTGCGATATCCCGGAGAAGAACGAGGAGATCTATAAGCTCGCTAACGAGATCAAGCTCGCTTACTATGGAAACAGAATCGTGCTCTTTGCACCTCTTTATCTGTCGAACTACTGCATCAACGGATGCACATACTGCCCGTATCACGCTAAGAACAAGAGCATCCCGAGAGTCAAGCTGACACAGGAGCAGATCCGTGACGAGGTCATTGCTCTTCAGGATATGGGTCATAAGAGACTGGCACTTGAGACCGGTGAGGATCCGATCCATAACCCGATCGAGTACGTGCTCGAGAGTATCGATACGATCTATTCGATCAAGCACAAAAACGGCGCGATCCGCCGTGTAAACGTCAATATCGCGGCTACGACCGTCGAGAACTATAAGAAACTCCATGATGCAGGTATCGGAACCTACATCCTCTTCCAGGAGACCTATCACAAGGAGTCCTATCAGCAGCTTCACCCGACAGGACCGAAGAGCGATTATGCATACCATACCGAGGCGATGGACCGTGCTATGCAGGGCGGCATCGATGATGTCGGACTGGGTGTTCTGTTCGGCCTGGATAAGTACCGTTATGAGTTCGCCGGTATCCTGATGCATGCCGAGCATCTCGAGGCGGTTCACGGCGTCGGCCCGCACACGATCTCCGTACCGCGTATCTGCCCGGCAGACGATATCGACGTGGGTGCTTTTTCCAATGCGATCGATGACGATACATTCGCGAAGATCGTCGCCTGTATCCGTATCGCCGTTCCTTATACCGGCATGATCGTCTCCACAAGAGAGTCGCAGAAGGTAAGAGAAAGAGTACTGCATCTGGGTATCTCCCAGATCTCCGGCGGTTCCCGTACATCCGTCGGCGGTTACACTGTCGAGGAGCGTCCGGAGGATACGACACAGTTCGAAGTATCCGATAGAAGAACACTCGATCAGGTCATCCACTGGCTGATGGAGATGGACTATGTTCCGTCTTTCTGCACCGCATGCTATCGTGAGGGAAGAACCGGTGACCGTTTCATGTCTCTTTGTAAGGCGAAGCAGATCCAGAACTGCTGTTTGCCGAATGCGCTCATGACTCTCGAAGAGTACCTCGTGGACTATGCGGCCCCTGCAACAAGAGAACTGGGTGAGAAACTGATCGTGGATAACTTCAAGGATATCTCGAATCCGAAAGTCCTCGAAACGGTGAAGGAGAGACTGGACCTCATCAAGAACGGCGGAGCAAGAGACTTCAGATTCTAATCTGATCCTGCCGCATTAACTGAAAATAAAGAGCCGCCGGTTCAGATGTTTCCGGCGGCTTTTTCATGCTTATCTTTCCGAAGATCGGTAAGATCTACGGAGATGACACTTGCTATTCCGCGTAAACAATTTGCGGTACAATAATATATGAATCGGGGTGAAGTGCTATTAAACTCAAATTTCGAAATATCATGTCCATATTTGTGATCGTTTTCGGCGCGCTTGTTGCGGCGTTTGCGGTCGCGTGCATCCTTCTTCCGAACGATGCGATCGACTACGGTACAGCAGGTATCGCGATTATCATCAGTAAGCTTACGGGGATGAATCTGTCGCAGACGGTCTTCTTCGTATTCCTGCCGTTTCTTTTCCTCGGCTTCTTTGCCCTGGGCAAAGAATTCCTGATCAAGGCGATCTTCGGATCGGGCGCCTATATGCTCGGCCTGGAGCTCTTTGAAAGGATCCCGTTTGAACTGAACACTGAGCACTTTATTGCGGTCGTCTTCGGTGGTGCGATATTAGGTGCAGGTCTTTCCCTGATCCTCCGCGCGGGCGGATGTATCGACGGTTCGGAGATCCTGGCTGCCATGATCGTCAGTAAGCTCCAGCAGAGAAGCGGACGGAACATGAGCATGACCGGCATCCTTATCGCATTTAACGCATGTGTCTATTCCGCGGCATTCCTTCTGATCAACAGAAACAGTGCGCTTCTGAGCCTTCTGGTATATATCGTGGCGACTGCCGTGATCGACCACTTCACCGACCGCTTCGAGGCGATCAAGCAGGTCACGATCATCACGAAACACCCGGATCCGATCATCAAATGGATCAAGGACGACATGAAGAAGACCTGTACTGTCATGGATTCCGCAGGCGCTGTGGCGGGTGAGAATAAGACCCTGATCTGCTATGTCACATACTTCGAACTTCAGAAATTCAGAGAGAAGATCAATGACTTCCCGGGCGGTGCTTTTATCACGGTATCGACGATCGATGAGATCATCACGAACCGGACAAGAGCGGCAGCCCATTCGGGGAAGAACGCGCATAATGGCGCGAAAGGGCATAAGAAAAGATGAGTCCTGAAAAAGGAGAAAACCACGAAAAATGGATCGTTAAGATAGGGGATGTGAAACTGGAAAAGAAGGAATTGATCATCCTTGCCATCGGGTTTGTGATCATTGCACTTCTCATCGTGGCATACGTGAAATTCCCGAATTTCGGAAAGCTCGATCGAAGAAGGATCTCCGCGAAAAATACTCCGATTCCGGAAGAAGCGTTACAGGTTCCGGAAACGGTTGCTCCGGACGCTATCCTGCCGGGAACAGAAGGACCTGAAGCAAACATAATGGGCCAGACAAAGATCGTTCTGACGGAGGAAACTCTTCATGAACAATACGAAAAGACCTTTACGAGTGTCCCGGAAAGTACGGTTCTCCTGGGGGTTGCGGGATCTATACTAGTTTCCTGCATCATAGCTTTTGTAGTTGTTTGTGTGCGATACAAAAATAAAGCCAAGAAAACCGACATCAAAATCATTCTCGGTGGGATCATCTTTATTGCTTTTTTTGTAGTATTGATCTCCTTTTTCTCCTTAGCGGATGGCTATAAGAAGGAGAATCAGGAAGTGACGTTTCATGTTTACCCGATCGAGGTGGTCGGGAGAGATTATCATTCCAGGAGAAGAACCGATCACTATTATTTTATTTACTATATGGACGGCGAGCGTGAGGTGGAACTTCAGGTCGAACAATACATGTACAAAAACTATCATGAGCCGGGCCTGTACTACCTGATCTCCGCGGAACATGATGATAAACGGAAATACTTCCAGCTGTATCCGGGATCCTCGTATGTGCTGGCGGAAGATGTAGCGCCAAATTGATGACCGGTTTTTTTTCTTTACCTTTTCTTAAACTTTGGTTGACGATGTTTTTACCATCTATCGGTAAGATGGACTCATGAAGCACAGGAGAAGTGCTTCACGGGTGAAAAAGAAAAAGGAAAAAGAAAGATGATTTCGGCGAGACTTGTGACATCGATCATATTGTTTGTGGTTGCAGGTGTCCTGCTTCTTATGGCGGTGATTCACTTCCTTGAGAAGGGGTTCCTCTTCCACAACGCCTACATCTATGCATCCCCGGAAGAGCGAAAGACCATGAGCAAGAAGCCTTACTACAGGCAGACGGCCATCGTCCTTTCTATGGACAGCGCGATCTTTCTC
>JAFWSW010000087.1 GCA_017519205.1 Clostridiales bacterium
ACCATAGTGAGAAGGATAAAGGACTTGATAGTCCGAAAAAACGTCTGGTTTTTAATCTTTCGACTTGAAAGAAGAGTATCGCTAGTACTCTTCTTTCTTTTTTGTCAAAAAATTGCTAATAATTTATGAAGCCTGTTCTGAGACAGCATTCACAGTATAGTGAACCTGGATTTCTTTCTGTGGATCGACAGTCAGTGAATAATCTTCTCTCCCAGTAATAAAGAAATTTCCCGTGAACCGATAGAAAATTACAACGCGCTGAGTCCTGTTCTTCCCTTTGCCCTCTGCCTCATAGACTTCGATTCGGTCAATCAGCTCATTCATAAGAGTTGGTGTAAGTTTATCAATTCTCATGAACTTACGAACCGAAGAAATAAAGTGTTCCTGGCTGGCTTCATTGATTTCGAGAGACTGCTGCTCTTCCTGGATATCCTGAATCTTGCGGCGAAGTTCCTCTTTTTCGGCTGAGTATTTTGATGTCATATGAATGAACCAATCGTCTGCAATCTTACCAATAGGATAATTAATAATTTCCGCTATAGATTGTTCTGTATCATAAATTACTAGTTGGTCAGTTACCATGAATACCCCATGCCCAAAGTCATTGTCGATCATAGAGCAGAACACCTTACCATCGTGGACATCGTGAATTTCTAGCATATGATTTTTTGTCACAGATAGTTCCTCATACTTCAGACTCTGATCGCTGACACTTTTCAGCTTCCTCTCACACTTCTCGGAGCAGATGAAGAAGCCGCCGGAGGTGCTGCCCTGTTTACCCTGACCAGAAGACAGGAATAGGTACGACCCATATATGTAAAAACGATCGCTCGGGCGATCGTTTTTTCGTTACATGCTCTGAATATAGTCCAGAACCTGTTTCATCGTGTTCGTGAGGTACTTGTTTCTGTGGTAGACAAAATAATAGTCCGAACTGAAAGACTCGTTGTCGATGGATACTGACCGCAGGCCACTCATGTCGTACTGCTTTTCAAAGCGGTAAGGAAGAAAAACAAACCCCATCCCCCTTTTGGCCAATGTGATCAGGCTGAGGGTACTGGTACTCTCCACCACAGGCTTCAGGTGAGAACTATATCTCTCCGCTGCATAGCAGATCGTCTCACGGACAAAACTTCCCTTCTCACGAAGCATCAGAGGCATCTTTCTGAGTTCTTCGAAGGTGATTGTATCCTTGTCGTAAAGAGCAGGTGAACAGTATATCCGGATCTCCTCCCTGTACATAGGAATGGCGACGAGCTGATCGTTGTTGGTCTGCTCATTGATCAG
The DNA here is from genome assembly GCA_017519205.1 of Clostridiales bacterium. Lineage (GTDB taxonomy): Bacteria > Bacillota > Clostridia > Saccharofermentanales > Saccharofermentanaceae > Scatonaster. The sequence goes on from JAFWSW010000087.1 coordinate 1,288, forward strand.
CGCAAAATCGATCTCATTCCGCAGCAGCTTCTCCAGTATCGCCTCGGTATTATCCACATTGACAGTAAGCCGCACATCCGGTATAGATTCCTTCAGCGAGTCGATCAGGGAAGGAAGTTTCGTCTCCGCAGCGCTGGTATTGCTTCCGAGCCTAACTTTAGTCTGTCCGATCTGATCTTTCATCACTGTTGTCGTTTCATCGAACTGCTCCAGCACGTTGTTCACGTGTCCACGCAGCACTTTTCCGCTTTCCGTAAGATGTAGCTTCCTTCCCACCCTCTCAAAAAGCTTTGTACTGTAGAACACCTCAAGTTCCTTGATCGCAATGCTGACCGCAGGCTGGCTGATATTCAAGCGCTCGGATGCACCTGTTGCGCTTCCCGTATCACATACTGCCTGAAAGATCTGAAAATGTCTCAATGTCATCGTTGATTACCTATAAGTAAAATTTATGGAACACATTCATTATTTATAATTTAATTATAAGTTAATCCGCTTTAAAATCAATAGGCATGAGTGAAGCGCCTAACTGTTTCTTCGGGTCGAACTTCTCTCCGCAAGGAAGGAGTTCGGCGCTTAACGTAATTAATGGACCACAGATCACGGTATTATCTCACTTGACCGTGTTTGTTTGGGAACAGCACAGGAGAATCATATCCTGATCAAACAAGGGGTTGCAGCCCAAAAATCTGGGAAGGAATCAAAACAATTGAGCAAACTGAAAAAATGCTGGATACTGTTCTCGACCATGATGGTGATCAGCAGCACAGCTAACTCTGGATACGCTATTCTCAGCGTCGTCGTCCGGAACTTTGTCGGAAAACACCACTGGATCACGGAAGAGGAAATGGAGGACTATATCGCTCTGGTACAGGGGGCACCGGGCTCTATCGCGATCAACATGTCCATGATGGTGGGATACCATGTTGCCAGTCTGTTGGGAGCCGCCGCAGCAGTTATCGGGTGCGCGATCCCGCCCCTGGTGATCATGCTTCTTGTCACCGCTTTCTACAGCGCGATCATCGGTAATCCCTGGATAGACATTTTTCTCCACGGGATGCAAGCAGGCGTGATCGCTATGCTTGCCAATCTCGTTCTGGGTCTGTTCAAAAACGCTACAAAGGAGCAAAAGATCTATCCTTTGACTATCATGGCACTTGCCATGGCTTATTCGCTCCTTACAGATCTTTCTTCGATCCTGCTTGTAATAGGATGCATCCTGATCGGATGTATTACCTTTATCACCAAAATCAGAAAGGAGAAAAGCGCCAAGTGAAAACGCTGATCCAGTTATTTTTCGGATTCGCCCGTATCGGCGCGATTTCCTTTGGGGGAGGCCACGCTTCCATTCCCATTGTACAGCGCGAAGTAGTGGAAGTGCAGGAATGGCTTACATATGAAGAGTTCGGAAACCTCCTCGCCCTGGATGAACTGACGCCCGGACCCATCCTGATCAACAGCGCAACATTCGTCGGCTCCCGCATCGCCGGGATCCCCGGAGCGATCGCCGCCTCTCTCGGTAGTATAGCCCCTGCCTGTGTGATCACCATGCTTCTGATCTTTTTGCTTCACAAATACCGCAAGTTGGATATTATCAACGAAGTACTTTTCGCTGTTCGCTGCATGGCTGTCGGTCTGATCCTTGTCACCATCCTGCGGATGTCCGGAACGATATTTCTCATGAACGGTATCTCTTTTCAGATCGACTATCTTCTTCTTTTCATGACTGCGGCCGCCTTCATAGTCATCTATAAATGGCAGGTCAGTCCGCTTCTGGTCATGATCATCTGCGGTGCTTTAGAAGTATCCGTATCTTACCTAATGAAGATGTTCTTCTAAACAAAATACCCTAGAAAACATAAGAACATAATCTCGTTTTCGTTCAAACAGTAAAAGTGATGTGTAATGATAATCTGTGATATAATACCTTCACACTACGAAGGAGATACGCGTATGGATCGTTATGAAAAAGCCTTGACCCTGTGGCAACACAAGCAAGTGCAAACAGATGCAGAACTCGCAGAAGCACTGAACGGGTATAGCCTTTCCTTTGCATACCACTCCGGCAACCTCGAGAATGATCGCATCACTTATAACGATACGCGTGAAATCTTCGATCACGACGGCGTGACATCCTATACCGGCGATTTGCGGACACTGTTCGAGATCCGCAACGCTAAGGAAGCTAATGAGTTGTTTCTGCAAGCTTTTCAAGAAAGGCGCCCGCTGGATGAAAAACTTGTTAAAGAGTTTCAAAAGTGCCTTACACTAAACACCTATGACACACGCCGCTATCAGCTTGGTGAACGTCCCGGCGAATACAAGCATCACGACTTTGTGACGGGGAAGAATGAGATCGGTGCTGCTCCGGAGGATGTACCCGATGAAATGCATGAGCTTTTGGACGAGATGCACGACATCCCCGCAGATAAGCTCCTGCTCGCAGCAGCTTATTATCATGTCAAGTTTGAGAATATTCATCCATTTGCTGATGGAAACGGGCGGACGGGACGCCTAACCATGAACTACTTTTTGGTGATAAACGGTCATCCCCCGATCATAATCCACCAGGAAGATCGAAAAGATTATTATGCTGCGTTGGAGGCTTGGGACGAGCGGCAAGAACTCGC
>JAFWSW010000088.1 GCA_017519205.1 Clostridiales bacterium
AGGACATGAACGGCCGTATCCCGTATGTTATTGACGGCGGCGAATGTCTGGTCGGATTGGAGTCCACCGTAGTAGATGCAACAGGCAGTTGGCCGGTGATCTTACGACCCGGCGCTATCACGATCGATGAGATGGAACAGGCACTGGAAGCGGCCGGTATCCAAAACCCGAATAAGGTTACAGAACCGACGGAAGAAACCAATACGGAAGCGATCCTTGAAGGCGCGGAATTTGGCGCAGCTGCATTTGACCCGGCAAAGGGACCGACAGTTGCCGAGGATGAGACTCCCCGTGCACCGGGCATGAAGTACCGCCACTATGCGCCGTCCTGTCCGGTAAAGATCATCGGCATTCCTTCTTCAGATGAGGACGATCCGGACAATAAGCCGGATGAACTTACCTCCACGATCGTACCGGAAGTATATGAAAATCCGCAGGACCGTGACTTTGATAACTATTTCGAGTACTATAAAAGAGAAGTGATGAAGCATCTTCTTTCCAATGACACACCGATAGGTCTGTTCGTCGGAGAAGAGATCGCCGAACGCTTGAGGATAATGTTTGCAAATAAAGAAGACGAGATCATCTACTACATCTATGGGGAAACAGAGAATGTGGAAGCGGCCTCGCACCATTTATTCGACGGGCTTCGTACCCTGGATGAAGAAAAATGCAAAGTGATCTTGGCACCGGCATTCCCGGAGGAAGGATTGGGTATTGCGTACATGAATCGATTGTTTAAAGCTGCATCAGAGAACGACGCTTCTCCGAAAGACCAGAAGAAGTCCACCCGTAAAGTAATGTTCGTATGTTCCGGAAATACCTGCAGAAGCCCGATGGCGGAAGCGATCTTCCGTTCGCTGTACCGTCAGACCGGCCCGCATCACCTGATTGACGATCCGGAGACCGAAGCAGTTATCGAAGTATCCTCTGCCGGAGCGTTTGCCGGGGAAGAGCAGCCATATACTCCTTATACCGTAAGAATTGCTCAGTATGAGTATGACGAAGATATCTCTAACGGATGTTCTAAGATCGCGATCTATGAGCGCTTGATCAACGAGGATCTGATCCTCTGCATGACGGATGACCTGTCACGCTTCCTGCGTGAGCATTTCTCCGATATCAGTGACCGTATCTTCTCTCTGCAGGAAGTGATCAACGACCTGGCGATCCCGAATATCGACGGAAATGTCACCGACCCGTACGGCAGTGAGTATCTGGTATATATGGAGACAGCCAAGCAGCTCGACTCCATCATCCACGCGATCCTTCCGGAGATCCTGAAGAACTGGGGGATCGAGTAACTTGCTGTACATCATGCGTCACGGTAAGACCGACTGGAATAACGAACGCCGTATCCAGGGTAGGACCGATATTCCTCTGAACGAAGAGGGAAGACAGATGGCCATCGAGGCTGCAGAAGAGTATAAGGACATCCATTTCGATGTCTGCTACTGCTCGACCTTGATCCGTGCCAGAGAGACTGCCGAGCTTCTCCTTAAAGGAAGAGACGTACCGATTATCTACGATGAGAGACTGGTGGAGATGGGATTTGGTATCTACGAAGGCATCGCCAATTCTTTCTCGATCCCGGACTGTCCGGTCAATGTCCTCTTCTGGAATCCGGAGAAGTACACGACTCCGGTCCAAGATGGCGAATCCCTCGATCATCTCTACGAAAGAACCGGGGAGTTTTTAAATGAAGTGGCTTATCCCCTCGTAAGAGAAGGAAAAGATGTCCTGATCGTGGCGCACGGAGCGACAAATTCCTGCATCACCAGCCAGGTAAAGAAAAGACCCCGAGAAGAGTTCTGGGCTGAAGGTATCCCGAATTGTAAACTCCAGACCCTCATCGAGTGAGAATCTGGAGTTCTTTTTTCCGTTTTCTTATTCCGAAGCACCAGCCGTAAGGCTTGTGCTTCTTTGTTATGCAGCTCGATCAGGAGCTGGATGCTGCGGCAGAAGATGCAGCTGCACTTGCGGCAACGATCGCGGCCATTTCCGCAGCGATGATAGCGGAGACGATGGCGGCGCTGACAGAGGCACGGATCCGGGAATCCTTATCCTCTGCATATGCATCGATTACGATCGCGGTAGCGATCATGTTGCGGATGCGCTTGCCTGCGCCCCAGGAGCCCATGCCGCGGATCGACTTCAGGCGGTCGCTGACCTCGCTGATCTGTCTGCAGACCAGATCTCTGTCTGCCTTGCTGATCAGAGCGGAGATCGCACCGATGATCGGAAGTCCGTAAGCATCGAAGCGTACGCCGTGCTCCTTCAGGTTCTTCTGGGTCTCTTTCGCACCCTCGGCCAGTTCATCCGGTGCGCCGTCAAAGATGCTGAGCATACCGGCCAGATACTGGATGTTGTTCTTCAGGTGATAGTGTTTCTTCAGCGCCTGGAAGTCTTGCTCACAGCGGTAGGTGATAGCCTCGACCGCGACATTCGTCAGCGCCATGAGGGTGACATTGATCAGGTCTTCGCGGCCCGTGATCATGGGGTGATCCTTACGCATCAGACTGTAGATCTTTCTGGTACGGTCGATCACTTCTTCGTATCTGTCTTCGCTCACGTTCTTATAGATCATGACGGCCGAAAGGACCAGGTAGTCAGAGTTAAAGAACTTCTTGTCGAGCTTTCTATGGATCTCAGCGATCTTCTTCATGGCTTTCTCGGGATCTACCGAGGTAGATACTGCTGCAGCGACGATCTGTCTTGCGTTGCCGTTGCCCAGTGTGGAGAGGATCTTTGTATTCTTCTTCACGATCAGCTTGGCGCGAAGGAACTGATCCTCCGAAACCGGCTCAGTGTCCCCGATAAAGGCGGATGCACATCCGGCTGCCTCCATGCTGCTGTTCAGCGTATATGCATGCTTCGCCATCTTAAAGTTCTTCTCGAAAACGGAAATGCTCACATTGATTTTGTCTTTCATGTTCGTATCCTCACTTTCCGTAGTCCATCTTACCATACAGATGGTAAAGAATCGGTTAAGGCATGCTAAAGGTTGGGTAAAGGTGAGAATTATCG
>JAFWSW010000089.1 GCA_017519205.1 Clostridiales bacterium
TGATTCGATCATGTTTCGAATAATCCAAATCGCTGAGAATAACAGTAAACTATCACAGGAATACATTGAAAAGCATCCGGAGATTCCATGGATGGCGATCAAAGGTATGCGAAACAGAATAGTCCATGATTATGGATATGTGAACTTGTCTATCGTGTATGATACTGTTTCTCGCGGCATTCCGGATATGTACGAGAAACTCCGTCAGATGGAGAACTGATTATACTCTTTTATAATCCGGTCCAAAGAAATATAATGGATATGCGTCTTGTTGAAATACAGATGCATATCCATTTTTTGTGAGGTGAATGTTATGGCAAATCAGAATCCGTATTCCGGAACACAGACGGAAAAGAACTTAGAGGCGGCTTTTGCGGGCGAGTCCCAGGCAAGAAACAAGTATACATATTTTGCATCCGTGGCAAAGAAGGAAGGCTATGAGCAGATGTCTGCGATCTTCCTGAAGACGGCAGAGAATGAGAAAGAACATGCGAAGATGTGGCTGAAGGAATTAAAGGGTATCGGCGATACGAAAGAGAACCTTGCTGCAGCTGCTGATGGTGAGAACTATGAGTGGACCGACATGTACGAGGGATTTGCCAAAACTGCTGAGGAAGAGGGTTTCCCGGAACTTGCTAAGAAGTTCCGTCTTGTTGCGGCAATCGAGAAGCATCACGAGGAGCGCTATCGTGCACTTCTGAAAAATATCGAGACGGCTTCCGTATTTGAGAAGAGCGAAGTAAAGGTATGGGAGTGCAGAAACTGCGGTCATATCGTAGTCGGCACCAAGGCTCCGGACGTATGCCCGGCATGCAACCACCCGCAGTCCTACTTCGAGATCTGTGCAGAGAATTTCTGATCCGAAGTTGATACGAATTATCCTAAAGAGGCCGGTCAAAAATGACCGGTCTTTTTTTGCAACATAAAGGACGCGGCGCTCGTCTAATAGGTGAAGTACTTATCTGAAAATGGAGGGTGGAAAGATGAGAACTTACATCAAAGTATGGATCATTATCACATGTATCGTGGATATGTTTGTTTTCTCGTACCTGTCAGCTGATGGCGGGAGTAAGATCCGATGCAACAGAGTGTACAACAAGATCTATCCCTGTCATGTCTCTTCTGAAGTTACGAAAGAAATTCCACTCGCTTTGTGTGCTTCCGGTAACTATCGCCAATCTGATTCGAAGAGAACGATTACTGAGAATACGGTTTCTAAGAAGACATATACAGAGAATGTTGTTTCAACGAGAACCAGACTGGTTAGTGATGAACCCTCACTCCGTGAGGCGAATTCTGAGAAATTAGGCAGTGATCTGGCTGTCATCTTCAGGGTCCTTATAACCGTGGATATCATGCTCGCGGGAATTGCGATCCTTCTGTATTTTGTCCTGGTAAACATAGAGGAGCAGAGGACTCTGATGAGCAGTGGTTTTTCGATAGCACTGTTTGCTTTTATAGCTGTTTCCGTATTGGCCTGCAACTATGTATATCAGGATATCAGAAAACCGGGTGAGATCAAAGAAATCCACTATAACGCGCCGATCATCTATCTTTACGATGAGCAGGAGCGCGAGGCGACCGTTAAACTGGATCTGAAAGGCGAGCTGACATGCACCTATCCTCGTTACAATGAGGAGACCGGCTGGATCGTAAAAACATCCCCGGACGGTGTCCTGACCGATGCAAACGGCCGTCAGTATGAGTATCTCTACTGGGAAGCGGATGTGGATATGGAACCGGATTTCACGAAGGGTTTCTGCGTACGCGGAGAGGATTCGGCCGAGTTTTTGGAAAAAGCACTCGCCGACCTGGGTCTTTCGGATACGGAAGCCAATGCCTTCATTATGTACTGGCTTCCGCAGCTGGAGGAGAATCCCTATAATGTGATCTCGTTCCAGACAGAGAACTATGAGGACGTGGCGAAGCTGGATGTTGACCCGCTTCCGGATACGGTCGTTCGCGTGAATATGCTGTTCTATGGAGCAGATGAATATGTGAATATCGAAGAACAGGATCTCACAGTGATGAATCCGTCGCTTGCCGAGCGTGAAGGCTTCGTACTCGTCGAGTGGGGCGGCGGCAAGCTCGGATGAGCTGAAGAGGCATACCGGCCTGAAAAAGTGCCTTAAAACAATGCTTTTTCTTGCATTTACTTCTTCAATTATTCAATCAAAACCTTCCGGTGCTGTCCAATTATTTGGACAGCACTTTTTGTATCATTTAGCCAAGATGAGAGAAACGAAGCCGCTAAGGAAAGGCTGAGACAAGTAAAGTGAGGGAAGCAAGTATGTGGAGTGTGTTGGTGTTTTTGGCAGGTGTGATCTTTCTAATGAAGGGTTCGAGAGATATGGCGAAGGAAGCGAAGGCGAGAGAGAGACAGATGAGATCTGCAGCAAGAAGAAATGCTGAACTTCGTCGAAGAGCGCAGATACAGGCGATGAGAAGAAATGCCGCGCTTTCGGAAATAGAGAGACAGGCGCGTTATGACCGGTCGAGAAACATGAGATATGGATATGACCCGGCGTATGGGATGAGAAACGGATATGGTTCTTCGAGCGTGATGGGATATGGGTATGCTCCGAATAAGAAACCGATCCGAAGAAACGTGCAGGAAAGATCAGCGGTGCGAAGAGCGTCGCAGCCGATCCTGAGTGCTTGAAGGACGAAATAAGTTGGTTGAGTGTTTTGTCATTGTTTTCATAGTTACCTTCATTCTTTGAACGGAAGAGGCGCCTCGAATCTCCGGGGCGCCTCTTCTGTTTCTTGGATAGCATCTTGTGATTTTATCTTCTTGCGTTTTCGATCGTCATGTCGATGGTCTTAATGCCCTCTGGCCAGGTCGGATGCACGATGGCATACACGTGATGCATCGGACGGTCTTCCTCGGTGCTTTCCGCGCAGTAGTACTCTACCGGGATCTTCAGATCTTGAAGTCTCTTATAGAGAAGCTCGTTCTGCTTGAGCATCATGTCCTGATCTCCTGTGGTAAGAACGACCGGAGGACATCCGAACTTTCCTGCCATCTCGGCGAGATCGTAGATGTATGAAGGCATCTTTTTGTCGATGTCGAAGTAGATACCGGCGAACTGTCTCGGGCTCTCTAAGTGATCGCCGCAGATCGGGCTGGTGCTCTTACATGTGGCTTCGTAATTGAAGTCTATAATGCCGCATTCTCTTCTGGCTTCTTCGGAATTAAGAAGGATCGCGGTGATGAGGCAGAAATATCCGCCGGCCGAATCGCCTACGGTATGAAATGTCGTGTAGCCCTTTTCACAGAGATAAGAGATCGCGTAGAAGATATCTGTCAGTGCACCCTGAAGATCCGTGCGCGGGAAGAGGCGGTAGTTGATGTTGGCGACCGTGATTCCGGATTTCAGCGCGAGGTACATGCCGAATTCTTTATCTAATTCTTTGCATCCATATACAAAAGCACCGCCATGGATCAGAAGGAAGATCTCGCCCGGTTTTGCATCCTTCGGCGTATAGATATCGAGGTTTCTGTCCGAGCAGCAAAGAGCACATCCGTCGGAGGCGGAGTCGGGCATGATCGGTGCGGGGAGAGGTTTTCCTTCCGCGTAAGAGATATCGGATTCGACGTCTACACCTTCCGGGAAGACGGTAGCATCCATGCGCGGTGTGTCGCAATCGATACAGTTCTTGATGAAAGCTTTTCTGTTCATATCCGCGATGCGGAAGAGAATTCCGGGGTTAGACATAAGAAAGACCCTCCTCGATGATTGATAGTTTCAAGGTATCATACGGGGAGGGAATTTTCAATTCAATATCTGACTGTTAGCGGGGCAGGAAGAGCACTCAGGGATTCCTATATTTCGCTCTTATCAATGTGTGTTTCCTTTGAATCCCAGGTGAAGCGGTAGCCATATGCAGAATTAGTCCGGAAAGAGGCCAGCTGCTCGCCGGTCATGTAACCGGAAACGGTATAACCGTGATAGATATGATAACGGTATTGATCTTCATGACCATCGAAGACACAGTAAGGATCTTTTTCATTCTCGTAGGAAGGAAGCAGATAGATATCGTATCCCAGGCCTGTGAGACGATCTATTTCTTCGTGTGCCTCTGTGCGTATCTCATCGGCAAACTTTTCTATAAGCTCCTCTTGCGGAATATATGGCTTATGTCCGGACAGGTATTCATCCACGCATGCGAAGTGGGAGATATTGATACTTACCGCAAAATACTTGTCTCTGTTCTCTGGTTTGGAGAACTCTTCTTCAAGAGAAGCCGGCATCTGGATCTCGTCGGTGGCAGGACTCTCGAAATCATCAGGAACATTTCCGGTCTTTATATCCGGTGCGTAGAGGACCTGATCCGGATCGATAGATTGATGCGGGCGCGTAAGGTCCGTGCTCTCTTCCGGCAGTGTGGTCACTTCGGTCGGAGCGGGTGTCGGAGTAGGCGTCGGAGTCCATGCCGCGGTCGATTCCGGAGGCGTGGTCGTCATCATCGTGCTTTCCGGAGTGGGTTCCGTCGTAGAAATATCCATCGTGTTGGTCGGCTCATGCACAAGACCAAACCAGTTTGTTTTCCACGCGGCAAATCCGATGCAGACGACTGCGGCGGCGCAGAGACCTGCGACGACACCTATCCATGGTCTGCGGACGGGAGCTTTTCGGGCAGGAACAGGAGAAATGACCGCTTTATCTTCCGGTTTCACTTCCGTTTTCAGGATAAGGTCATCATCCACCTGACCCATGATATCGAGTAGATCTTTTCCGTTCATAGTATCTCTTCCTTCTCAAGGTACGCACGAAGATCGTTCCTCATGCGCAAAAGCATCATTCTTACGGCGCTTTCCTTATAGCCGTACCGCTTGGCGATCGATGCGGCGGTGTCCAGATAGAAGTAGCGCCGCATGAAGACTGTACACTTTTCTTCGGATTGGTTGTGAAGGAACCGGCTGATGGCCTCAGCAAGAAGTTTGGCTTCGAGTTCTTTTTCCACGGAAAGAGAAGACGGGATACACTGCTCCATCTCGGCCGAAAGCTCGCTGATCTCGGCCTTCCTCTTGAGCCGTGAATCGCTGACGCAGCGGTTGATCGAGATACTTCTGATGATGCGGATCAGGAAGGGGAGAAGATACGTTCTCGGCTCGTGTGGAGGGATCCTTTTCCAGGCTTCCATATACGTGTCGTTCTCGCACTCCTCCGACGTCTCGTGAGAAGAGGTGATCCCGTACGAGATGTGGCGCAGACGGGCGCCGTACTTCCCGGATGTCTGTGTGATCGCACTTTCATCGCGCTGAAGATACAGATCAACGATGGAATTGTCATCAATGGTCGGCATGTTTTTTCATCCTCCGATTTAACCTTCACACTAGTAATCAGCATCCGGGTCATAAACGTCACAACTATGATACGACGAATTTGAAAAATAAAAAACCACCGTCTCCGAAATAGAGGCGGCGGCTTGAAAGATCTGTTTTATGACTGATCAGCGGGAAACCTTAGCGACTTCTTTGTCTGTAGAGTCATAGTAAACATAGGTGATCGTGCTCGGACGGATACCGTTGGACTTCTTGATGTTGTCCTTCAGATCGTCGATCATCGACTCATAACCGCTTGTCTCGAGAGTCTTCTGGAAAGATTCAGCCTGCTCGTCGGAAACTTCCATTGCGAAGTAGTACTTGTAGGTGATATCGTTGCCCTTGATCTCGATCTTGATGTCCTTCATGGTAGGATCGTTCTTTACATACTGCTCATAAGCCTGATCGTTCATTGCCTGAAGAGTCTTCTTGCTGATTTTCTTTTCAAGTGTGTTCTTGCAGCCTGCGAACATCATGACGCACATTACGATAGATACGAATCCGATAAGTTTCTTTCTCATGATTATTTCCTCCTAAATATCCTTGCCGATGAATACATATCAAGGGTATTGTACCATTTTATAAGTTATTGTCTAGAAAAAAGAGAAAAGTCGTGAAGTAAATGCCATCACTTCGATATGGAAATATGAGGATGATGCGATAAAATAGGCATGTAACAATGTGAAACGTTACTATTTGCGTTCTCCGGACGCGGAAAGAAAGGGACTGTCATGATCAAGCTTAAGAGTTCAGATGCGAAGGGTATCGCCTGCATTTTGCTGGCGGCACTGGGTTTCGCACTGATGACTTTCTTCGTTAAGCTCTCCGGTGATGTCCCGACGATGGAAAAAGCATTCTTCCGGAATGCCTTTGCTGCGGTCATTGCCGCGGTGGCGCTCCTCCGCTCCGAAGAGAAGTTTAAGATGAAGAAGGGAAACGGGAAGTATGTATTCCTCCGCTGTCTCTTCGGTACGACAGGGCTTCTCTGTAATTTCTACGCGATCGACCATCTCCCGCTGGCGGATGCCAACATGCTCAATAAGCTCTCGCCGTTCTTTGCCATCCTGGCTTCGATCCCGATCCTGAAAGAAAAACCGACGAAGATCGACATCATGACCACGGTGGTTGCCTTTTCCGGTGTTATCCTCATCGCCCGTCCGTCTCCGGATGTCTCGATGATCCCGGCACTTGCCGGTATCTGGGGCGGTGCCGGTGCCGGTATCGCGTATTCTTTCGTGCGTCTTCTGGGAAGGAAGAAAGAGAGAACATCGATCATCGTCCTCTGCTTCTCGCTCTTTTCCTGCCTGCTGTCGCTGCCGTTCATGATCTTCGACTTTAAGATGATGGAGCCGTGGCAGCTCATCTGCCTGATCTCCGCAGGTATCTTCGCAGCGATCGCCCAGTTCTCCATCACCTCGGCATATAAGTTCGTGCCGGCCAGAAAGATCGGCGTATTCGATAATACCCAGGTCGTATTCTCCGCGATCCTCGGTCTCATCTTCTTTTCCGAGATCCCCGCGACGCTCAGCATCTGCGGCTACGTGATCATCATCGGAATGGCGGTATTCCGCTGGTACTGGAACCTTCACCACGACGAGGAGCCGGAAGAGCCGAAGACGACAGAAGACATATCTGCTTCTAAATGAATTCACAAAAAGTTTTATACATTCTCCTTTTAGGGGGAGTATAATATATTTGTTGAAAGTATTTCTTGGTGGGGTTTGATTCGTCTTATGCAGAAACAGCGAATTACTTCCGAAGATGCGCGAAAAGCACAGGCGTCTGAAAATCAAAAATCGATCGTTCTTCTGGTACTGCTTCTGGCAATACATATAGCTGCGTCTGTCTTTACTTTTATCACTTCCAGATCGACGGATTTCATTACGGTGCAGGGAGTGAAGCTTCCGGTAACCGCGATTGCCGGTGTGTTCTTCAATATCTCGAATATCTGCCTCATCTTTATCGTCGTTTTCTTTAAGAAAAA
>JAFWSW010000090.1 GCA_017519205.1 Clostridiales bacterium
AGTTCAGAAAAACTATCCCGTCCGATCACCATTACACCGCTTTTTTCCGGAAGTTCCGGTAATGCTATTTTGGTTTCCACCGAGGATACAAGGATCCTGGTGGATGCCGACATGAACTGCAAAAAGATCGTAGAAGCGCTGAATATGGTTAGGATCAATCCCTTTGATCTGACTGCTATCCTGATCACACACGACCACTCGGACCATATCTCCGGGCTGGATGTGTTTACCAGAAAATTCTCTATTCCGATCTATGCAACGAAGGATACCTGGTCCGGTATCCACCGCGCGGAGAAGAAACCGCATCTTCCGAGTCTTGACTTTGAGGTCATCCCGGAGCAGGGCTTTTCGATCGGAAACTTCGATATTATCGCATTTGATACACCGCATGACACAACAGGATCCTGCGGATACTGCTTCTCCACGTGCTCGAACAGAGCAGCGATCGCAACGGATATCGGCTATATGACGCCGGTGATCTTCGATCACCTTAGAGGCTGCGACGGTATCCTCCTTGAGGCGAATTACGATAAGGACATGCTCTGGAACGGCGAGTATCCGTATTATCTGAAGAAGCGTATCGACGGAAATAACGGACATCTATGTAACGATGACTGCGCCAGCACGATCGCGGCGCTCTGTAAAGCCGGTACGAAGCACTTTATCCTCGGACATTTAAGTAAGGAAAACAATCTTCCCCAGGTTGCAGAGAGAACGGTACTCCGGGCACTGGAAGAAGCCGATCTCGTACGTGACAGAGACTTCACGCTGCGGATCGCGAACCGCTATGTGCCGACAGAGCCGATGCAGCTGGGCTGACGCCCCGAAAAACGGAGAGAGCTTATGAAACTTCAGATCGTTTGTGCAGGGAAAATCAAGGAGAAATGGCTCAATGACGGCATCGCCGAGTACGTCAAACGTCTGTCGAAATATACTTCGGTAGAGATCATCGAGGTACCGGATGCACCGGACTCGATCCCGGAAGCGCAGGCACTGGATCAGGAGGGAAAGAAGATCCTGTCGAAGATCAAGGACTCCTCCTATGTGATCGTTTTAGATCTTCATGGAAAAGAACTCTCCTCGGAAGAATGGTCGAAACATGTGATCTCCGGTTATGAAAAGGGCGGCGCAGAGCTGGTTCTGGTCATCGGCGGATCGAATGGTCTGTCCCCGGAACTGGTTGCCAGAGCCAATGAAAGACTGTGCCTTTCACCTATGACATTCACGCATCAGATGACCCGATTGATCATTCTCGAGCAGGTGTATCGGGCATTTAAGATCCACTACAGGGAAAAATATCACAAGTAAGCGGGAAAAACTCAGAGAAACCGCAAAATTTCAAGAGATTTTTTAGGAAAAGTGCTTTTCACATAGAAATCGTTATTATACAATAATAGTTAGTGAAATTAGGGAGTGTCGGCATATGAGAGACTCAGTAAAAATCATTATTGCTTGTATTGTCTGCCTCGGCGTCGTTGGTGCCGCAGGTATTTACGTTTTCTTTTCCCGCAATAAGCAGGATAATTCACAGAAAAAGATGCAGTTCCGTCAAAATGGTGACATCGTCGAATACCGTTATGAAGGTGAAGATGATAACGCCTGGCAGGAATTCGTACAGGTCGAGGCTGTTGACCAAGGCGGAGACCTCGGTGATATCGAGTGGAAAGAAGAAGACGGTTACATCATGTATAAGAATGAAGATGGCGAGTGGGTCAACTTCATGAAGAAAGAAGCATTTGTCGGTGCACAGGGTAAAGCCGGTGCTACAGGTGCTCAGGGTGCTCAGGGTCTGCAGGGTCCGAAAGGTGATCCGGGTGCAGATGGACGTGATATCGAGCTCCGTTCCAATGGCGGATACCTCCAGTGGCACTATACAAATGGCCGTGATCAGGAATGGAAGACTCTCGTAGCTCTCTCCGCGATCTCCGGTATGGATGGTCAGGACGGACGCGCCGTCGAGTTTGATAATGTCGGCGGAACGATCTCCTGGAGATATAAGGGTGAATCCGATGCCGCATGGCGTCCGATCATGTCTCTCGCTTCTCTCCGCGGTGACGAAGGTCCGACCGGTATTCCGGGTGAGAAGGGTGATCCGGGTCCGACAGGTCCGCAGGGCCCGAGTGGTGAACCCGGTCCGACAGGTCCGCAGGGTCCGAGTGGTGAACCCGGTACTAACGGTACTAATGGTAGAGATGGTAACGACGGTAAGCAGGTCAAACTCCAGAAGGGCAATGGCTATATCCAGTGGCAGTACGACGGTGATAGCGGATGGAATGATCTGGTTCCGCTTTCCGACCTCAAGGGTGACATCGGAATGGATATCGATCTGAAACTCGTTCCGCAGGTTCCGATCCAGTACGATAATACAGATCCGGATAACCCGGTACCGATCGCATGGGAAGACCAGATCCAGTGGAAGCCGAAGACTGCTGATGATACAGCATGGCAGAGACTGTGTGCTGCTCCTGACCTGAATGTTACGACTCCGACTCCGGCAGTGAAGGAAGCTCCGGTTCAGATTGCTGACGGCGGTTCTGCGACACTGACAGATGGAAAGCAGTATATCGTTACGATCACTATTTCCGGAACGAACACTACCACCGGCTATGTTCCGGTAACCGGATCTTTTGCAGGTCAGTCTGTTGATGGCACATGGCTTCCGGGCAAGACCGAGACGCAGGATCCTAACGATCCGACGATCACAATTACGACCGATCATCCGTTTACGGCTTCTTATTCCAAGTCCTTCCTGGTAACAGGAGACGGATCAACGTATAACGCTTCGGTAACTTCCGGATATTCGATTTCCGTAGTCATTACAGAGGCATAAGATCCTATGGAACGTCGCGATAAGATCAATTATTATCTGGATCTCGCCGAGGTCGTCGCGAAGAGAAGTACATGTCTTCGCAGACATTATGGTGCGGTCATCGTAAAGAATGATGAAGTTATTTCCACCGGTTATGTTGGTGCACCGAGAGGACGTGTGAACTGCACGGACAGAGGCACCTGCGTAAGAGAGATGCTTCAGATCCCGAGAGGCGAAAGATACGAGCTCTGCAGAAGCGTTCATGCTGAGCAGAATGCGATCATCAGTGCGAGTCGTGACAAGATGATCGGCGGTACGATGTATCTGGCAGGATATGATGCTAAGACAGGAGATTATATCGCTCAGTCCAATTCCTGTTCCCTCTGCAAGAAGATGATCATCAACGCGGGAATCGAGAAAGTCATCGTCCGTGATAACAAGGATGAGTACAGAGAAGTTCTCGTACAGGACTGGATCGATAACGACGAATCCCTCGAGGGCAAGCGCGGATACTAAGTCCGGCATTTCTTAGTAATCAAAACGAATAAAGCCTTACGGCACTGGTCCTCGGGCATAGCCTTGCGGAGGTGCCTGCAGGGTTTATTCGTTTTTATTGCATGGAAAACTGCCGGCCTTAATACCCGACCTTTTCTCGGAGTGTCATTAGAGTTGTTTTTCGATGATGGTGTTGCCGTCGAGGTCTTTGAAGAGTGCTTTTTCCTCGGTAAGGATGATGTAGCCTCTGTGGGTGTCCTGCTTCGGGTAAGTAGGAGATCCGGGGTTCAGGTAGAGGATGCCGCCGGGGAGCTCCTCACAGGCAACGACATGAGTGTGGCCGGTAAGGAGAATGTCGCCTTTCTTCAGCGGCGGCAGGTGGGAAGGATTCCATACATGACCGTGAGTGCAGTAGACGAGGCGCTTCCCGAGAGAAAGCACGGCGTAGTCTGCCATGATCGGGAAGTCAAGGACCATCTGGTCCACATCGGAATCGCAGTTGCCGCGGACGCAGAGAAGGTCGTTTTTCCTTTCGTTGAGAAGAGCAATGACACCCTTCGGATCGTAGGTAGCGCCGAGAGGATTTCTCGGACCGAAGTAGAGGATATCGCCGAGAAGAACGAGTCGGTCCGCCTGCTCTCTGTCATAGGCGGAGAGGATCTTCTCACAGTATTCGGGATACCCGTGAATGTCAGATGCGATAAAGTATTTCATGTTTTCGGTCCCCACTTAAAGACGAGATTGATGATGATCAGCTGGACGATCGCGAAGAACGGAACCAGCAGGAAGAACTTCGGTTTTCTGGTCTTATGGTGAAAGAGGATCATGCCGAGGATGCCGCCGAGGGCACCAAAGCATGCGGAAAAACCCAGAAGATCGCGCTCCGGGATGCGGAAGGCATTTTTCTCCGCTTTTCTTTTATCGGAGTGGAACAGGGCGAAAGTGAGAAGATTCATAAGAATGAAAGCCGCCAGAAACGGAATACTATACTGATATATAAATTCAAAAATGAACTTCATGCCCCTGCCCCTTATTCTGCGTCCGTTTTACCTACGCATTACTATCTTATCTCATTATACCGCGAATATACGGCAATGCCTTGACAAATAAAGGTACCTCGCATACAATACACACATGGTGTTTTATCACTTTAGCAAGATAAAGCGATAAAGTGACACCGGGAAAGGTGAAACTGAATAGGAAGTATCCTTTGCCGCAGCACAATTATTATATATGAAAAATATAGGGAGGACTACCTCATGGGCAATTATAGATTCCACACTCCGGACGGCGTGATCGACATCCTGCCACAGGACGCGAGCGTGAAAAGAGAGATCGAGAGCAATCTCAGAGAACTCTTCTCCGGCTACGGTTACAGCGAAGTTGAGACACCGGGCATCGAATACTACGATGTATACGCAAGTGAGAACTTCGTGGCCACAGAAGATCTTTATAAGATGACGGATATGGATGGTCGTATCATCTCTCTGCGCTATGACGGTACGATCCCGGCAGCAAGACTCGCTGCGACTCTTCTGAAAGATGAGAAGCCGCCGCTTCGTCTTTCTTATATCGGCAACATGTACCGCTTCAAGAAAACTGGCGGTGGTAAGCTCCGTGAGTTCTCCCAGGCAGGCGTTGAGCTTCTGGGACTTCAGAACTCGGAAGCAGATGCCGAGGTGATCGCACTGGGTATCCAGTCGGTCCTTCAGACAGGAATTACGGATCTTCAGGTCTCGATCGGTCAGGTCGAGTTCTTCAAGGGACTTGCCGAGGAGTGGGGACTCTCCGCAGACGATGCATCGGAACTGTCCACCGCGATCGATCAGAAGGACATCGTCCGCATCGAGAAGACCGCAGAAAGACTGGGCCTTTCCGATAACGCGAAGGAGATCCTCGACATGATCTCCTCTAAGTTTGGAACCTACGATGTACTCGATGCTTTTGCCGAGAAGATCAATAACGATACTTCTAAAAAAGCACTTGCGAACCTTCGTGAGATCCTGGATGTTCTCTCCGATTACGAACTTCTGCAGTATGTCAGCATTGACCTCGGTATGCTCCGGAGCCTCGACTACTACACCGGCGTGATCTTCAAGGGCTTCACCTATGAGGTCGGCTTCCCGATCCTGTCGGGCGGACGCTATGACAAGGTGATCTCGACATTCGGAAGAGACCTCTCTGCTGTAGGATTCTCCCTGGGCATCAACCTGATCCTGATCGCACTCCGCCGTCAGGACAAGCTTCCGGAGTTTGTGGAGCTCGATGCCATCGTCGGATATGCCGAGGGTGAAGGAATGAGAAAGGCTGCTTTTGCTACGGCAAAAGAACTCCGCGCCATGGGCAATAAGGTTATCGTCGACACGGAACATCGAAGCGAGGAAGAGCTCGATGCTTATGCCGAAGAGCACGGGATCGACCAGGTGGTATTTATCGAAGAAGAGGAAGACACGGAGGAAGAAAATACATGATCACGATCGCATTATCTAAAGGCCGTCTGGCGGAAAAAGCACTGGACCTTCTCGAGGCTGCGGGATATGACGTCTCTGCGGGCAGAGAGGAATCCAGAAAACTGATACTGGAAGATGAGAAGACGGGACTCCGATTCATCATGGCGAAACCGTCGGACGTTCCGACATATGTTGAGTATGGTGCCGCAGATATCGGTGTCGTCGGAAAGGATACACTCCTTGAAGAAGGAAGAAACCTCTATGAGGTAATTGACCTCGGATTCGGCGCATGCAGAATGTGCGTATGCGGACCGGTTTCCCTGAAAGGCAAGCTCGACCAGATCCCGAATAAGCGTGTTGCTTCGAAATATCCGAACATCACACGTGCATACTTCGAGGGAACGAAGAAGGAGAGTGTCGAGATCATCAAGCTCAACGGTTCCGTCGAGCTTGCACCGCTCATCGGTCTGTCGGAGGTCATCGTCGATATCGTCGAGTCCGGCCGCACACTGAAGGAGAACGGACTGGATGTACTGGAAGTCGTTGCGGACATCAGTGCACGAGTCGTCGTGAACCGCGTATCCATGAAGATGAAGGAATCCGAGATCGTCCCGATGCTGGATGCCTTAAGAAAGCAGGTCGCGATCAGAAACGCTGAGAAAGCGGCACAAAAGTAAGATCATCCTCTGAAGCAAAAGCACCGCAGAAGTGCTTTTAGAAAGGTATATATATGAAGTGTAAGAAAATCAAAGCCCAGAAGGGCGACCTGAAGAAAATCTGTGAAGACCTCGGTATGCGCGGCAAGATGGAGCTCGGTCCGATCATCGACGTCGTCAACGATGTGCTCGATGATATTAAGAAGAACGGAGATGCTGCGGTCTTCAAGTACACGAAGAAGTTTGATAAGGCAGACATCGATGCGTCTAATGTCCGCGTGACCGATCAGGAGATCGCTGACGCGATCGCATCTCTTGATCCGAACCTGGTCGAGGTCATCAGGAAAGCGGCTGCAAATATCCTGGCCTTCCACGAGAGACAGGTCGAGACCGGCTTTAAGATGGATGTGGCTAAGGGCGCTGAGATCGGTATGCGTGTCCGTCCGATCTCCGTTGCAGGTATCTATGTACCGGGCGGTACGGCTCCGCTTCCGTCGACGGTCCTCATGGACGTGATCCCGGCAAAAGCCGCAGGGTGCCCGCGTATTGTACTGTGCACACCTCCGCGTGCGGACGGAACGATCGCTCCGGTTATCCTGGCTGCGGCCAGCATTGCAGGTGCGACCGAGATCTATAAGGTCGGCGGATCCCAGGCGATCGGCGCGATGGCTTATGGTACAGAATCCATCCCGCGTGTGGATAAGATCTGCGGCCCGGGAAACATCTATGTAAATACCGCGAAGCGTCTGGTCTTCGGACAGGTCGATATCGATATGTTCGCAGGCCCGAGTGAGATCCTGATCATCGCGGATGATTCCGCAGTTCCGGAATTCGTGGCCGCGGACTTCCTGTCCCAGGCTGAGCACGATGTTCTCGCTTCCGCGATCCTTCTGACCACAAGTGAGAAACTGGCAGACGCTGTTTACGAAGCAGTAGACCGCCGTTCGGAAAAGAGCCTTCGAAAAGAGATCCTGTCCAAATCTTTGGACACCTATTGTGCGATACTGGTCGTAGACGATATGGAAGCGGCTCTTGCATTCAGCGAAGAGCTGGCGCCTGAGCACCTGGAACTCTGTGTCGAGGAGCCGGATAACTACATCGGCCGCATCAATAATGCCGGCGCGATCTTCGTCGGAAACTACACACCGGAGCCGCTGGGCGATTACTTCGCCGGCCCGAACCACACGCTTCCGACATCGGGTACCGCGAGATTCTTCTCGCCGCTCAATACGGGTGACTTCTTTAAGAAGATCTCCGTACTGCGCTATAACGAAGAATCTCTTCGTGAGTGCTACAAGGATGTCGCTGCATTTGCGGATGCCGAGGGCCTCGAGTGTCACGCCAGCGCGATCCGCGTAAGATTTGAAGAATAATTCGGGAAGTCCGGTCCGCCTGAAAAATGCTTCGGGCGGCCGGATGACCGGAATGCCGGGGCAACGGATGGAGAATGACCCGCCCGGCAAAAGAATTAGAAATGAGGAAAAGAAACCATGAGCCGTTTCTGGAATGAGAAAACGAGAAACATCGAGCCCTATGTGGCGGGCGAACAGCCGAAGCCGGGGCAGAAGATCATCAAACTGAATACGAATGAGAATCCTTATCCGGCATCTCCGAAAGTCCGGGAGGTGCTGGATACGGTCGATATACCGAAGCTGGCCAGATACCCGGAGACTTCTTCTCTGATCGTTAGGGAAGAGCTGGCAAAAGTACTTGGAGTGACCCCAGAACAGGTCTTCTGCGGAAATGGTTCCGACGAAGTCCTGGCATTTTCATTTCAGGCCTTCTTTGAATCCGGAGAAGGAGCGGCCCCGCTTCTGGTCCCGGATATCTCCTACAGCTTTTATCCGGTCTATGCGGATCTCTACAGTATCCCGATCCGGAAGATCCCTCTGAAGGATGACTTCAGTATCGACGTGAGTGCTTTTTGCGAAGGAAACGGCGGCGGAGTAGCCTTTGCCAATCCGAATGCGCCGACATCGCTCCTTCTTGAACTTTCCGATGTGGAGAAGATCCTTCAGGCAAATCCTGATCACGTCGTTCTCGTGGATGAGGCATACGCGGCATTCTCGGGAGTGACGGCCAGATCTCTTCTTCCGAAGTATAAGAATCTCCTGGTGACGGGAACCCTCAGTAAGTCCCACTCGCTGGCGGGACTCCGTCTCGGATTTGCCGTCGGAGATCCGGAATTGATCGAGGGACTTACCCGGATCAGAGACTCTTTTAACTCCTATCCGGTCGACTGCATCGCGCAGAAAGTCGCGGCAGTCGCGGTCTCTGAGGATGCCTGGGTCATGGAGAACGTCAGAAAGATCTGTGCGACCCGTGACCGTATCGCGGATGAACTCCGTTCCCGCGGCTGGGATGTACTTCCTTCGAAGACGAATTTCCTTTTCGCCTCTCCGAAGGCGATGACCGCAGAAGCCATCTACACAAATCTTCGCGGGAAAGGTATACTGGTAAGGTATTTCAATAAGCCTCGTATCAGCGAGTATCTCCGTATCACCGTCGGAACGGATGAGGAGATGGACGAGCTGGTGAAGGCGATCGATCAGATCACGGGAGGTATGGACGCATGAGCAGAAGCGCTTCTACAGAAAGAAACACGAAAGAGACAAAGATCAAGGGTTCCATCGATCTTGACGGAAATGGTGTCAGTGATATCAATACCGGCATCGGTTTCCTCGATCACATGCTCGACCTGCTGGCACGTCACAGCGGTATGGATCTGAGTATCCGCTGCGATGGCGACCTCAATGTGGACGGACACCACACGACCGAGGACATCGGTATCGTGATCGGTAAGATGCTGGCCGAAGCTCTCGGCGAGAAGCGCGGCATTAACCGTTACGGTTTCGCATCCATCCCGATGGATGAAGCGTTGGCCCAGTGCTCGCTGGATATTTCCGGACGTCCGTTCCTGGTACTTCAGGCGGAATTCGGCGGTGAGTATGTCGGTGAATTTGCAACTGAACTCGTAGAGGAGTTCTTCCGTGCGGTATCCTTTAACGCCGGACTGACACTGCACCTCAAGTGCGAATACGGTGCGAACGACCACCACAAGATCGAAGCGATGTTCAAGGCTTTTGCCAGAGCGCTCCGCATCGCAGTCGGTATCGACGAGAAGTTCAAGGATCAGATCCCTTCCACTAAGGGAGTGCTCTGATCATGATCGATAAGTATCCGTATAACGAAGATTTCGAAGCGTGGGAGGTCCCGTCGGACATCCTTGATGAGAAAGTCACGGTACTCGCGCAGGCGAGAGATGAACTGGAGTTTGTAAAGCGTACTGTGGAGCTCCGTCAGCGGATCGAGTGGCTGAACGGGAAAGGACAGGAGATCTGTGATCTTCTTTCTTCTTCCGATCTGACCGTGGACGATGACTCAAGATATGAGCTCCGTCCCGCAGAGATCGCCGTACTCCGCTGCTACGCCGAGATGACGGATGACGGTATCGCGCTTGATATGATCGTCGGGATCGTGGCGAGCGGAATTGAAAAAGAAGTCAGTATGTTTGTCGATGAGTTCGACAACATGGAGGTCCTTGGTGAGATCAAGGGCGAGGATGAATAAGTATTTTATTGAAAAGTGAGGATATAAACATGGCTACTTTAAGAGACACAGATTTTATCGATCTTCCGGTGTTCGTGAAGGGTAAGGTCAGAAACGTTTACGATCTGGGAGATTCTCTCCTGATGGTCGTTACCGACCGTATCTCCGCATTCGACGTCGTATTTGACGAGTGCATCCCGGACAAGGGCAAGGTATTAAGCTCGATCTCCGCTTTCTGGTTCGACTTCACCAAGGATGTCATCCCGAACCACGTCATCACCACTGACCCGAAGGAATACCCGATGGGACTGGATAAGTACGAGGAAGAACTCCGCGGCCGCTCCATGCTGGTTAAGAAAGTAAACATGCTTCCTGCAGAGTGCATCGTACGTGGATACCTCGAGGGATCTGCTCTTAAAGAGTACAAGGCGAACGGAACCGTCGGCGGCATGAAGATGCCGGAGGGCTTAAAGCAGGGCGATAAGCTCCCTGAGCCGCTCTTCACTCCTTCCACCAAGGCGGACGAAGGCCATGACATGAATATCACCTACGAGCAGCTCGTTGATCTTCTTGGTGAAGAAGACGCAAAAGCTCTGAAGGACGCAGCTCTTGCTCTCTACACCAAGGTTTCCGAGTATGCGCTGACAAGAGGATTGATCCTTGCCGACACGAAGTTCGAGTTCGGTAAGATCGACGGAAAACTCGTCGTTGCCGATGAGATGTTCACACCGGACTCCTCCCGTTTCTGGGATCTTTCCGATTACGAGCCGGGCCGTGCACAGAAGAGCTTCGACAAGCAGTATCTGCGTGAGTGGCTGGAGACACTGGACTGGGATAAGACCTATCCGGCTCCGACACTTCCGGAGGAGATCATTAACAAGACAGCCGAGAAGTACAGAGAGTGCTATCGCCTGCTGACCGGAAAGGAACTTGCATGATCGCCATTATCGATTATGGAATGGGAAATTTAGGTTCGGTGCAGAAAGCACTGGCCTTTCTCGGATATGAAAGTGAGATCACGGATGACCCCGCCCGCGTGATGAGCGCGAACGGTGTCGTGCTTCCGGGCGTCGGTGCGATCGGCGCGGCCATGGAGGCTCTGACTTCGAAGGGGCTCGATAAGGTCGTGCACGAGTATGTTGCGACCGGAAAGCCTTTCCTCGGGATCTGTCTCGGAATGCAGATGCTTTTCGATACTTCCGAAGAATCCTTCGGCGGCGAGCCGGTCAAAGGACTGTCGGTCCTTCCCGGTAAAGTCGTAAAGTTCTCCTCCGACATGGGACTTAAGATCCCGCAGATCGGATGGAATGAGCTCTCTTCGAAAAATGCGATCCTTCCGGATAAAGAATATGTCTACTTCGTACACTCCTATTACTGTGTACCGGAGAGAGAAGAAGATGTTGCAGCAACGGTCAACTATGGTATCGAGTACTGCTGCAGTGTCAAAAGAGATAACGTGTTTGCCTGCCAGTTCCACCCGGAAAAGAGCGGTGAAGCGGGCCTTGCGATCTTGAACCGCTGGGCAAAGCAGACAAGATAATCATTGTAAAAGAAAGGAAGAAGACAATGCTCAGTAAAAGAATCATTCCGTGTCTGGACGTAAAGAACGGCCGTGTCGTAAAGGGCACGAACTTTATTGCGCTGCGCGACGCCGGAGATCCGGTCGAATGTGCCAAGGCCTATAACGAAGCGGGTGCGGACGAACTGGTATTCCTCGATATCTCTGCAACGGTTGAGGGCAGAGGTACTGTGGTCGATATGGTAAAGAGTGTGGCCGAGCAGGTCTTCATTCCGTTTACCGTAGGCGGAGGCATCCGCTCTCTGGAAGATATCCGCGAGATCTTAAATGCAGGTGCAGACAAGATCTCCCTAAACTCTGCGGCAGTCAAGGATCCGGAACTGGTCAGACGTGCCAGTGAGAAATTCGGTTCCCAGTGTGTCGTCGTTGCAATCGATGTCCGCGGCAGGACCGGCGGTAAGATCCGTATCGCCGGAACCGATGCTGATTTCAAGGGCATCGATGAGAACGCCAGTGAAGAAGATAACAGCAAGTTTCCGAGCGGCTATGAAGTCGTCGTTGCAGGAGGCACCAAGGCGACCGGTCTGGATGCACTGGAGTGGGCGAAGAAAGTCGAAGAACTTGGTGCAGGTGAGATCCTTCTTACGAGCCTCGACCGTGACGGCACGAAGAGCGGCTTTGACAACGTGATCACACGAATGATCGCAGACGCAGTATCCATCCCGGTCATCGCCAGTGGCGGAGCCGGAAAGATGGAAGACTTCTATGACGGCATTATCGACGGTGGAGCAGACGCGGTCCTCGCGGCAAGCCTTTTCCACTTCGGTGAGATCAAGATCGAAGACCTTAAGGAGTATCTGGAAGGCCGCGGCATCCCGGTAAGAAAACTGAGCCCGGCACTCAAGCTCTGGCAGTCCCTGAAGAAGGACAAGCAGGGCCTCGTTCCTGCGATCGTAGTCGAAGATTCCACCAAGGACGTCCTCATGATGGCCTATATGGACTACGAAGCTCTCGAGAAGACGATGGAGACGAAGCTGATGTACTATCACTCCAGATCCAGAAACTCCCTGTGGCTGAAGGGCGAGACGTCCGGTCACTACCAGCATGTAAAGAGAGCATCTCTTGACTGCGACCGCGATACCCTGTTATTCTACATTGACCAGGACGGAGCAGCATGCCATACCGGCAACCACTCCTGCTTCTTTACTGATTTGGAGATCTGAAATACTGCACGAAGGATGCGCCGGGGGCGCGGCCGAGTGCTTTTAGATAAGAAAGGATATGACAGACAATGGATTCAAACAGCACAAACGTAAGCAAAGACCTGTATAACCTGATCCTCGACAGAAAGGCCAACCCGGTAGACGGCTCTTACACCAACTATCTTTTTGATAAGGGAATCGAGAAGATCGGCAAGAAAGTCGGCGAAGAAGCGATCGAGGCGATCATCTCCGCATCCAAGGGCGATAAGGAGAATACCGTTCAGGAACTCGCTGACCTGTTCTATCACGCACTGGTCATGATGGCTCAGCTCGGTATCACACCGGAAGAGGTCGAAGAGGAACTCAAGAAGAGATAATTTCCGCTTCCGGAGAGTAAATCGACAGACACCAAAAGACTGCCGGACCAAGGCAGTCTTCTTTTCTTTATGAACGGGAAAGAAAGTTCCCTGAAAAAAAGCGTTCGAAATCTACATTTCTCGTTGACATACTATTGACTCTGTGGTAACATATCCGTTGCTATCGCCGTTTAGGTCTATTTTTTATGCGCGAAAAACCGCGTGAGAAGACGCGGATAAGCACGATATTTTTGGAGGTGTTCGAACATGGCAACCAAAGCAGGAGCACGTGACAAGCTGACACTGGCTTGTGAAGAGTGCAAGCAGAGAAACTATCAGACATATAAGAATAAGAAGAACGATCCTGATCGTTTGGAAATCAAGAAGTACTGCAAGTTCTGCCGTAAGCATACTGTACACAAAGAGACCAAGTAATTAATCGTTTCGTAGGAAACAAGTAGAGGGTATGACCAATGGCTGACAAGAAGAAGAAACCGAACATCTTCAAACGTATAGCACAGAAGTTCAAGGATGTTCGCCAGGAACTCAAGAGAGTAATCTGGCCGACAAAGGAAAAGCTGATCCAGAATTCTGCTGTGGTTCTGGTCGTAATTGTTGTTTGCACGATCCTTCTGACTGCGATCAACAAGGGCGCCGGCTGGGTACTTGAGAAAGTTGGATTCTACGATCAGGCGATCGAGACCACTGCTTCCGATACAGTACCGTCTGATTCATCCGATGCATCTGCTTCGGATACCACACCGGCTGAGTCGGCAACGGAGTCCACTTCTGAAGCGGCTGCTTCTGAAGAGACGACAGCACCGTCTGAATCTTAATAGTGTAGGTGGAGGAAAAGAACGGAAGGCTTCGGCCGGAAGTGCTTTTCCATGATAATAGTAGGAGCGAGACATGGCTGAAGAACAGGCATATGAGGCGAAATGGTATGTAGTTCATACCTATTCGGGATATGAGAACAAGGTGAAGAGCACGCTGGAAGCGGTGATCGAGAACCGTGGACTTCAGGAGATGATCCAGGAAGTTTCCATCCCGATGGATGAGAGCGTCGAGGTAAAGGACGGTAAGAAGAAGGTTACGCAGAAGAAGCGTTATCCGGGTTACGTTCTGATCAAGATGGTCTACACCGAAGAGATCTGGTACATCGTTCGTAACACACGTGGTGTTACCGGATTTGTCGGCCCGAATGCCAACAAGCCGCAGCCGCTCTCTGATGAGGAGCTCGCGCTCATGGGCCTCGAATCCAGCTGGGTTCCGTCCGTGGATTACGAAGTCGGCGATTCCGTACGTATCATCTCCGGTCCTTTCGGAGACTGCGTAGGAACAGTCGAAGAGATGAACCTCGAGAAGCACATGGTTCGTGTAAGAATCTCGATGTTCGGAAGAGAGACACCTGTAGAGATCGATTTCGCACAGGTCGTAAGAGTTTAATTAATTGCTTATCACATCTCTTCGGAGATGAAAGAATATTCGGCACCGGGATAAGACGGGCCGGCAAGAAATTTATTTGGGAGGTGGCCACTTATGGCTAAAAAAGTTGTAGGGTACGTAAAACTTCAGATCCCTGCAGGCAAAGCAACACCAGCGCCGCCGGTTGGACCAGCCCTTGGACAGCATGGACTTAACATTGCCCAGTTCGTCAAGGAATTTAATGAAAGAACAGCAAAGGATGCAGGTCTCATCATTCCTGTTATCATCACAGTTTATGCTGACCGTTCTTATTCTTTCATTACAAAGACTCCGCCGGTACCGGTACTGCTTAAGAAAGCTTGCAACATTGAGAAGGCTTCCGGTAAGCCGAACAAGGACAAAGTCGCTAAGATTTCGTTCTCTGAGTGCAAGAAGATCGCGGAGATCAAGATCGTTGACACAAATGCCGCAGACATCGACGCTTGTGCACGCATGGTAGCTGGTACTGCCAGAAGCATGGGTATCGTTGTTACTGAGGACTGATTTGAAGGAGAGTTACTATGAAAAGAGGAAAGAGATATACAGAGCTCGCTAAGCTCGTAGACAGATCTGTTTCTTACGATCCTTCCGAAGCAGTTCGTCTGGTTGTAGAAACAGGTAAAGCAAAGTTTGATGAGATGGTAGAACTTCACGTTCGTCTGGGTGTTGACTCCCGTCACGCTGACCAGCAGGTTCGTGGTGCTGTAGTTCTCCCTCATGGTACAGGCCGCACAAAGCGCGTACTCGTTATCGCTAAGGGCCCGAAGGCTGATGAAGCTCAGGCTGCTGGCGCAGAGTATGTAGGTGCTGAAGAGTACATCGATAAGATCGCTAATGAGAACTGGTTCGATTTTGACGCTCTCATCGCGACACCGGACATGATGCCGAAGCTCGGCCGTCTTGGTAAGGTCCTCGGCCCGAAGGGCTTGATGCCTACACCGAAGGCCGGCACAGTTACCATGGATGTAGCTAAAGCTGTTACAGACATCAAAGCCGGTAAGATCGAGTACCGTCTCGATAAGACAAACATCATCCACTGCCCGATCGGCAAGGTTTCCTTTGGTCAGGAGAAGCTCGAAGAGAACTTCAAGACCATCATGGATGCTATCATCAAGGCGAAGCCGTCTGCTGCTAAGGGTCAGTATCTGAAGAACGTTTCCATCTGCTCCACCATGGGTCCTGGTATCCGTGTTAACGCAGCTAAGCTGTAAGGAATAGAACGTTCAGGGGGCGTATCCACTCCCTACTCGGAAAGAACATTCCGGGATGGATATCCTAACTTAATAAAATATCCACTGCTGAAGACAGCGGGAGAGCGATCGTAAACGTTAAGTCGTCCCGCCGAGGTGAGGAACCGTATTGAGTACTTGATACCCCTCGCGAAACAGCGTGGGGTATTTTAGTAATCAATATAAGGAGGTAAAAAGATCATGCCAAGTGAAAAGATTTTGGAAGCAAAGAAGAAGATCGTTGCTGATCTGGTAGCTAACTACAAAGAAGCTCAGTCCTTTGTTTTCGTAGATGCTCGTGGCCTGACAGTAGAACAGGATACTGCTCTTCGTTCTGAAATGCGTAAGAACGGCGTCTGCTACAAGGTTGTTAAGAACACGACACTGAATCTCGTCTTCAAGGAGCTCGGTATCGAAGGTCTGGACGATATGTTCAAGGGCCCGACAGCTGTTGCTTATTCCAAAGAAGATATGATGGCGCCTGCTAAGGTTAGCAAGAAGTTTGCTGATGATTTCGAGAAGCTCACAATCAAGGGCGGAATCATCGAGGGCAAAGTTGCAACTGTTGCAGAGGTCGAGGCTCTCGCAGCTGTTCCGTCCAAGGATGTACTGCTCAGCCAGATCGTCTATGCATTGCTCTTCCCTATTACAAAGCTCGCTATGCTCACCAAGGCTACTGCCGAAAAGCTCGAGGCAGAAGGCGGCGCTGCTGCTCCTGCTGCTGAAGAGGCTAAGGCTGAAGAGGCTCCGGCTGAGGCTCCTGCAGAGGAAGCTGCACCGGCTGCTGAAGAGGCTGCTCCGGCAGAAGAGCCGGTTGCCGTTGCTGCTGAAGCAACAGAAACACCTGCTGAGTAATCTCGGCACGCTGCGATTCTCTATCGTGGCGACCTACTAGTTATGCCGTAAGGCTTTTATGAAAAAATTAATGGAGGAATAATAAAATGGCTAGTGAAAAAATTACTAAGCTTCTCGAAGAAATCAAGACACTGTCCGTTATGGAACTGTTCGAGCTCGAGAAGGGTATCGAAGAAGAATTTGGCGTATCTGCAGCTGCTGTAGCAGTTGCTGCTCCTGCTGCAGGCGGTGACGCTGGTGCTGGTGCTGCTGCTCAGACAGAGTTCACAGTTAACCTCAAGAGTGCTGGTGCTCAGAAGATCGCTGTTATCAAGGTTGTTCGTGAGCTCACAGGTCTCGGCCTGAAGGAAGCTAAGGAACTCGTTGACAACGCTCCGAAGGCTGTTAAAGAGAACGTTTCCAAGGAAGAGGCTGATGCAGCTGCTGCTAAGCTTCAGGAAGCTGGCGCTGAGGTTGAGATCAAGTAAGATCCCCTTTCGCAATTATCTTGAAAGAAACGAAAAGAAGCTGTCTCCATTTCGGGACAGCTTCTTTCTTTCGGGGGAAAGAAGCAACTTTGGAAAAGGGTGCAGGCAAATCAAGAAAATGCTTGACATCATGTGCTTCTGCTGATAATATTTAATGGCGTCAAAAAACGCGAGAAAATGGCGGCATAGCTCAGTTGGCCAGAGCGTCCGGTTCATACCCGGCAGGTCGTAGGTTCAAATCCCACTGCCGCTACCATTTCTCGGCCCGTTGGTCAAGCGGCTAAGACAACGCCCTTTCACGGCGTAGACAGGAGTTCGATTCTCCTACGGGTCACCAGAAATGATTACCTCGAAGCAGAAATGCTTCGAGGTATTTTTTTGCATTAAAAAATGACAAAATATGGTGTCTTTTCATTTGAGATTTTTCTCCGTATAATAGAGGAAGTGCACGATGAGGGCGCTATGGGGGTAAGAAAATTCATATTTTGGAGGGAAACGTATGAAGAAAATCGTGGCATTACTGCTTACGGTTTCCATGGTCGCAGGTATTGCCGTCGGCTGTAAGAAATCGGAAAGCACAAAAGAGAGCACGACAGAGAGCATGGCTACGGATGAGTCCATCGAAGTTACGACTTCGGAGACGACCGCAGAAAGCTCAGCAGAACCGGAGGGCACGAAGCCGCCGGAGGATCCGGATGCAGGTACCCGTGCAACAGATGAGGTTGCAGACGGTAACTACATGATGGATGAGGCTTTTAGCGATCCGAGCACATTTACATGGCAGACCTATACCGAGTCCGGCGGAGAGTGGGAGCTCGTCTGCGAGGACGGTGAAATGGTCGCAAAGATCTCAAACGTAGGCAGTAAGGAGTATTCCTGCCAGCTGTATTTTGATGGTGTGGCTCTCCTGAAGAATGCGAAGTATCAGTTTGATTTTGATATCAAGAGTGATGTTGCCAGAAAGTTTGAGTGGAGATTCCAGTTAAATGGCGGTGACTATCACGCTTATGCCGGTGAAAAGAATGTGGAGATCACCACTTCCTGGACACATGTAACGAAGGAATTCACCATGGAAGAGGACAGTGACCCGGCACCGAGATTCTGCTTTAACCTCGGTACAGACGGCACCGTCAGCGGAGCACATAACGTCTATATCGATAACGTTACACTGAAGATCCTTGACTGCTCTTCTGCAGAAAAGATCTCTAACGGTCCGGCGATCAATCCGGTATCCGTTAACCAGGTCGGTTATCAGCCGAAAGATCCCAAGACGGTTTTTGTTGACGGTACAATGAGTAAGACATTTAAGATCGTTGATGCCGACACATTTAAGACAGTATATGAGGGTGAACTGTCTGAACCGTTTGCATGTTCCGGCGCAGGCTCGGATATCGTTTCCGGTGATTTTACTGATTTCGAGACTCCGGGCACTTACTTTATCCGTACTTCTTCTTCCGGTGACTCATATAAGTTCACGATCGCCGAGAATGTATATGACGATGCACTGAAGGCAACGATCCTGATGCTCTATACACAGCGCTGCGGCTGCGAAGTAAAGGCAGACATCGGTGAGGCATATGCGGATTTCGTACATCCTGCCTGCCATACAGCGGAAGCTAAGATCTACGGCACCGATAAGATGATCGATGTCAGCGGCGGCTGGCACGATGCAGGTGACTACGGCCGTTATGTAGTTCCGGGTGCGAAGACCATCGCTGACCTATTCATGACATATCAGGACACCGGCTATAAGGCTGACGACCTGGGTATCCCGGAGAGCGGCAACGGTGTACCGGATATCCTCGATGAGGCAAGATATGAACTCGAGTGGATGTTCAAGATGCAGGCAGAGGACGGCGGTGTATACCATAAGGTAACCTGCGATAACTTCCCGGCAACCGTTATGCCGGAAGAAGAGACCAACCAGCTCCTGGTTCTCCCGGTCTCCACAACTGCGACAGGTGACTTCGCCGCTGTTATGGCAAAGGCTTCCGTCGTTTACAAGGACATCGATAAGGACTTCGCGGCAAAGTGCCTCGAGGCTTCGAAGAAGGCATATGCTTACATGGAAGCAAATGCGGCTAATGATACAACAGGATTCCTGAATCCTTCCGACGTATCCACCGGTGAATATCCGGATGCCGTAAATAAGGATGAATTCTTCTGGGCAGCAGTAGAGCTCTATCTGGCTACCGGCGAAGAAACATATCTTGCCAAGGCAAAAGAACTGTACTCCGATTCCATGGAACTTGGCCTCGGCTGGATCGAGATGGGTCTTTACGGTATCCACTCCTACTTAAGAACCGAGACTTCCTTCAAGAAGGATGCAGAGTTTACCGAGAAACTGAAGACCAGAGTTCTGGATAAGGCGAAAGCGGATCTCGAGCTCGCTTCGAAAGACGGTTACTACAGCGCTATGGGTACGAACTATCCGTGGGGCAGTAACCTGACGGTTGCCAACAACGGTATCCTCTATAACCTGGCATACCTCATCTCCGGAGATAAGGCTTACAAGGATCTTTCTTCCTACCAGGTAGACTACATCATGGGTATGAACGTCTGCGGTATCAGCTTCCTGACCTGCTATGGAGAGAATTCGGCACAGCATCCGCACCACAGACCTTCTCAGGCAAAAACACACGCTGTTCCGGGTATGGTCGTCGGCGGACCGAACGGTGATCCGGCTGATCCGTACGCAATCAGTGTTCTTACGGGAAAAGCACCGGCACGCTGCTATTGCGATAACGATACGGCTTACTCGATCAACGAAGTAGCAATCTACTGGAACTCGCCGTTCATCTACGTTCTGGCGGCAAAGGCGGCGAAGTAAGCCCCGGATCAAAAATCGAAAAAGATTTTGAATTGAAGCTGAGTCTCTCGTTCTTGATTATTGAGAACGGGAGACTCAGTGCTATAATGAGAGGTGAAAAATCAAAGAGTTTTAAGTCTTACCGAAGGATGAGAAGGTCCGACACGGGGGTAGAGGTATGACTGAGAATGTAATGAATAAGAAAGGGCTCGGCCTAAGGCGGGTCCTTGAACTGGTTTTGGTATGCGCGATCGGCATCGCGGTAAACATGCTTTTGTCTTCCATGAGCACCAAACTGGAGCTCCCGTTCTATCTCGATTCTGTCGGCACCATCTTCGCCGCGGCAGTCGGCGGAACGCTTCCCGGCATTATCGTCGGATTAGCCACCAATCTTCTGAAATCCATTTCCGACTGGCCGTCGATCTACTACGGCACGCTGAATGTCATGATCGCCGTAGCAGTGGCCAGCTTCACCTGGGACCGCTCGAAGAAGCGTATCCTGATCCCGTTGATCTTCGTACTGGCTTTTATAGGCGGCGTCCTCGGATCCATCCTGACATGGTTCCTTTTCGGATTTGCCGGAGAAGGTATCAGTGCGGATCTGGCGACCTGGTTCTATAACCATCTGTTTGCAAGTAAAATCCTTTCGCAGATCACCGCTGACTTCTGCATCGATCTGGGCGATAAGGCGATCTCTGTAGTGCTTGCTTTCCTGGGACTTCTTCTGGTTCCGAAGAGTATGATGAACAATCTCCATATCCACGGCTGGCGCCAGAAACCGTTGAGCTTCAAGGAACTTCGGACGATCAACAAGACCTCGGTCCGACAGATCTCACTTCGTACGAAGCTGCTTCTTCTGGTTTCTCTTGCCGTAACGGTCATCGCCGTAGTATCGATCGCGATCGGCTACTACCTGTTCCGCGAAACGACGATCAAGGATCATACCGAGTTCGCACATGGGATCGTCAAGTATCAGAAAGACTGTATCGATCCGAACATGATCGATACCTACCTGGAGCAGGGAGAAAATGCTCCGGGATATAAGGAAGTTGCCGAGCAGTTGAAACTTACCTTCATCAGCTCGGAGAATATCCGTTTCATGTATGTATACCGCGTCGAGGAAGACGGCTGTCATGTCGTTTTCGATATGGATACGGAAGATGTTAAGGCAGATAAGGTCGGATCGGTCATCCGCTATCCGGAGGACATCGCGAAGAACATCGATAAGTTCCTGGCCGGCGAAGAAGTCGATCCGACGATCAGTAATGACAGCCGCTACGGATGGGTGCTGAATATCTATGAGCCGATGTTCGATGAAAATGGAAGATGCGTTGCCTATTCCTGCGTCGATATCTCCATGAACCAGTTATCTGATCTGACACATGCATATCTTGCCAAGGAGATCGCACTTTTCCTCGGTATCTTTATCATGGTACTCTGCCTCGTCGTATGGCTCGCGGATTATCACATCATTTATCCTCTGAACTCGATGTCACACGGGGCGAGTTCTTTTGCATATACATCGACGGAAGACCGTAACGCGAGTGTCGAGCGGATCAAGGACCTCGACATCCATACCGGAGATGAGATCGAGAATCTCTACACTGCCTATGCGCAGACGACTGAAGAGAGTATGCAGTATCTTAACGATCTCCGTAAAAAGTCCAGACAGATTGAGAAACTGCAGGGCGGACTCCTCATGGTACTTGCTGACATTATCGAGAGCCGTGATAAGTGCACCGGCGATCATATCAGAAAAACAGCCGCCTACACGAAGATCATTCTGAATAAGCTCCGTGAGCAGGGCGAGTTTACCGATATCCTGACAGATGAATACATTGCTAACGTGATCCAGGCGGCGCCTCTCCACGATATCGGTAAGATCAATGTGCCGGATGCGATCCTGAATAAACCGGGCCCGGGAAGACTTACGGACGAAGAGTTCGAGATCATGAAGGGGCATACCAACGCCGGTTATGAGATAATCGAGAAGGCGATCGCGAATATGGAATATTCCGGCTACCTCGAAGAGGCTAAGCAGATGGCGCACTATCACCATGAAAAATGGGACGGTTCCGGCTATCCGCTGAAACTCTCCGGCGAGCAGATCCCGCTGTCGGCAAGAGTCATGGCCGTAGCGGATGTCTTTGACGCCTTGATGTCGAAGCGTTCCTATAAGCCGCCGTTTACCTATGAGGAAGCACTGAAGATCATTACTGACGGCGCCGGCAAGCACTTCGATCCGAAGGTCGTAGCTGCATTTGAGGCGGCGATCGATGAGGTCAAGGCCGTATGCGAGAAGTTCAGTTCTGATGAATCCTACATGGGTGCTCCACAAAAAGAGGAAAAGGAAAAAGAGAAGGAGAAAGATGAATGAAGAAAGTAGCAGCACTGTTTGCAGCAATTGTGCTCACGGTGTCTCTATGCGCCTGCAATAAAGAGAAGAAGGAATCAAAGAACAAGGGGAAGTCAAAGTCTGAGCCGACAGAAGAAGTCTCGGATACCGTAGATACTTCAACGACAGAACCCGATCCGGATGCAGAAGGGATCGA
Source organism: Clostridiales bacterium (assembly GCA_017519205.1). Lineage (GTDB taxonomy): Bacteria > Bacillota > Clostridia > Saccharofermentanales > Saccharofermentanaceae > Scatonaster. The sequence goes on from JAFWSW010000090.1 coordinate 22,413, forward strand.
GGTCGTAAAGCAGGATCTGGAGAATCTGGGGTTTACTATCACGGATGGAACAGACGGTGTCGATACCGAAAACTATAAAGATGCGAAGAATGCTTTCTGTGCGAAAAAGGGCGAGGAGTTTTATTTCTACGGCGAATTTGAGACAGAAGAGAAGATCAAAGAAATCGATAATGAGGCTTTTCCTGATCCGTACTGCGGAAGGATCCGCGTCAACTTCGGCAAGGTGATCTGGCACTCCGACAGCAAAACACAGGGTGCTTTCCAGTATCTGGTCATCAATCCTCTGAACTACAAGATCCTCTATTACAAAGGACCGGAAGACAAGGGAAGCCGCTGCAATGCGTATGCTTTTGAAATGGGAATTATCCCGGAAAACAATATTACCATGCCGTTCGCGGACGATCCGGACTATCCGGACGGAAAAGGGGTCTCAAGAGTCGCGAAGAAGGTCCCGCAGATCGACATGAAGAACGATGAAGCGAAGGCGCTTCTGGCCGATATGTATAAAGAGGGAAGTATCGTGGAGGAGATCCCCACACATGCTATGCAGGTGGAGGGCCAGACGAAGGATTCCCGCGGCTTCATGATCCTGGGCGGAGGCGGAAAATACAAAGACGTCGTGCTGCTCATCTATATGGAGTCGAATACGACGGATCCGGATAAGACTTTTGAAGAACTGAAAGCGGCTCCTGAAGCTATCGACCTGACCTTCGAAGAAAGAGGCAGTCTGCGAGTCGCCATCGGGGATGGTGAACATGAAGGAATGGGCGTGATCTTCGATTATGACTCGGGTTATATCTTCCGTATCATAGCCGAAACAAAAGAAACCTGTTATAAATTGGCTAAATCTTGCGGATTTGAAGTCTGAACATTATAATATGCTGTGGCCGTCGGTGCCTTGTAACAGAGGAGAATAGGGAATGCGGTGAAAATCCGCAGCAGCCCCCACTACTGTAACCCGGTACGAAGTCCAGAAAAAAGTCATTGGCCAGGTGCTTTTGCCAAAGAAGCGGAAACGCGGGAGGGGGGGAAGCCGGAGGCTGAGAAGGCGAAGGACAGAGGGAAAACGGGTAAGTCAGGAGACCTGCCGGCGAGTTTTATTGTTTTTAGTTCTTTTCGGGGATGGGAAAAGGACGGAAATGGAGCAAACCATGAAAAAATTAATGAAGGCAATGAGCCTGGCTCTTGTCGTCACTATGCTTTGTGCGTCTGTGGCTTGTAAGAAGTCCGATAAGAAAGAGACGACAAAGGAGACAGAGGCTGAGACCACTGTGTCTGAGACAACTGCAGAGAGTGAGACAGAGACAACTGCTGAGCCGACGACGGAAGCTTCTTCCGAAGAGACCTTTGCTGAAGGCTATCCGGTCGAGCTGACAGACATCTACGGTCAGAAGGCCGTAATCAAGGCTGAACCGCAGAGAGTAGTATCCTGCAGCCCGGCCTGCACAGAGATCATCTTCTCCCTCGGACAGGAAAGCAAACTGGTTGGACGCACCAACTACTGCAACTATCCGGAAGCTGCTGCTTCGATCGAGTCCATCGGTGATATCAATGCACCGGACGTCGAGAAGATCGTAAGCCTCAACCCGGACGTTGTTGTCGCTGATTCCATCTTCCCGAAGGAAGCATATGACAAGCTGACAGGTCTCGGTGTGACTGTCGTTATCCTCAACGAGGAAAAAGTAGTCGACGGTGTATATACCAAGATCGAGAACATGGGTAAGATCCTCGGCGCAACTGAGGAAGCTGCACAGGTTAACGCTGAAATGAAGGCAAAGATCGACAACGTGCAGGATGCACTCAAGGATCTCAAGAATCATCCGTCTGTTTACTATGTAGTCGGCTTCGGTGAGGGCGGCGACTGGACAGCTACCGGTGATACATTCATCAACAACATCATTGAACTGGCCGGCGCGGAGAACGCTGCAAAGAGCGGTTCCGGCTGGGCTTACAACGTAGAGGATCTGGTTTCTCAGGATCCGAATATCATCATCATCCCGTCCTGGGCAGATGGCACATTCCAGACAACAGCTCCGTATTCGGACCTGACTGCTGTTAAGGAAGGACATGTCATCGTTCTGGAAAGCACAGACATGTTGGACCGCCAGTGCGCAAGAAACGCAGATGCAGTCGAGATGCTGGCTAAGCTTATTTTCCCTGAGTGCTTCGAAGAAGAAAAGGCAGCTTAAGCAGGATGAACGATCGCTTCGGGCGATCAAGATGAAGGCAGTTTCATGAAAAAAGAACCGCTTAAAAGATCGACATTCACAATGACCGGAGGGGGACTCGTTCTCCTTCTGGTCATTGTTGTCATTTGGGCCTCGGCAGTGGGGTCGGTGTCGGTTCCTTTTCTGCAGAGCGCGAAGATCGTAGCTTCCAAACTGCCGTTCGTAAACAAAGAAAAACTGCTCGAGGGGATCCCCCGGGCGAATAAACTGATCATATGGGATATACGCCTTCCGCGTGTGCTCCTGGCAGGACTTGTCGGCGGAGGCCTGGCGGCGGCAGGTGTCGTCATGCAGGCGCTTTTCCGAAATCCTCTGGCGGATCCGCAGGTGCTGGGCATCTCTTCGGGTGCGGCATTTGGTGCGGCGATTGCAATCGCCTTCGGCATCACATTTACCGTAATGGGAATAAGCAGTATCTGGATGTTCGCCTTCGTGGGCGCGATCCTGACGATGCTGCTGGTCTTCCGTATCGCAAGGATCGCAACATCGCGGTCGATCACGGGGATCCTTCTGGCTGGCATCGCATGTTCTTCGATGCTCACTGCGGCGATCACCCTTCTCATGATGTGGAACCGGCAGAAGCTTGAGCAGATCTATCTGTGGATGCTCGGAAGCTTCTCCGCGGCGTCGTGGATCAAGGTCGGCTTTATGACGGCCGTTCTGGTTCCGGCGGTCATCTGTTTCGGTATTCTGGGAAGAGATCTTGACCTTCTTTCCTTCGGGGATCAGGAGGCGCAGAGCATGGGCGTCGCCGTCAAAAGGACCCGCACGATCGCAGTGATCTCCACATCCCTTCTTGTCGCGGCAAGTGTATCGGTCAGCGGCATCATCGGATTTGTCAGCCTTATTATCCCACATATCATGCGGCTTCTGGTCGGACCGAAGAACCGGCGCCTGATCGTGCTCTCACTTCTGGGCGGCGCGATCTTCATGATCCTCTGTGACATGGTATCCCGTACGGCAGTGCCGCCGACGGAGATCGCCGTCGGTGCGATCACGCAGGTCACGGGTGCACCGTTCTTCCTTTACCTTCTGTGGAAAGAAAGAAGAAGGGAGGAACGCGAATGAGTCAGGAAAAGACCAACATGACAGCCGCTTCAGGTGGCGCATTGAATCAATGTAGTGCGGCATCCGGCATCGACGTACGCGAGCTGACCTATCAGCCGGGATCTGCCAGAAAGCCGATCCTTGCCGATGTGTCGTGTTCCTTTGCCGAGGGACATATGACGGCACTTCTCGGACCGAACGGATCCGGCAAGACCACGCTTCTCAAGCACTTCCTCTCGCAGATCAAGTGCCCGGAGGGTGCGGTGCTGATCGATGGGAAGGACACGCTCGACTATGCACCGAAGGAGCGTAGCCGGAAGATCTCGTGGGTACCGCAGAACAGCATCGGGGAGAGTGCTTTTACCGTGGAAGAAGTTGTTCTCATGGCCCGATACCCGTACAAAAGCACCTGGGAGGGCGACTCCGAGGAAGACCGGAAGATCGCGGAAGAAGCCATGCGGACAGTAGGCGTGTGGGAGCTTAGAAGAAGAAACTTTACTTCGCTTTCCGGAGGTGAACGGCAGCGGACCCTGATCGCCAGAGCGCTGGCGCAGACCACACCGTGGATCCTTCTGGACGAACCGACATCGAATCTCGACATCCGGCATCAGATCGGGATCCTCGACCTTCTGAACAAGCGCGTCCGCGAGGGCGGGCTCAGTGTGATCGTCGTCATGCACGATTTCAATATGGTCGAGAGATACTGTGACCGGGCGGTCCTGCTGAAAGAAGGAAATCTTGTTGCCAAAGGCGAAACGGACGAGGTCCTTCAGCCGAATCTTATGCAGGACGTATATGGTGTGGAGTTCCAGGTCGTGGAGAAGGATGGAAGACGGCTGTTCTTCCCGGTACGCGAAGGCCCGCGGAATATGCTACAATAATTGCAAATACGGCGGAAGGCGGACCGGACTCATGGAACTGATCACCAAAGCGGAGAACTTCGAAGAGTATCTCGAAACAAGCGAATATATCAACCATAACAACGTCAAGGTCGTCATCGTGGCGAACTACCTGATGGAGAAGATCTTCAAGGACATGAACGACGGGAAAGAGATGGGCTATCTCGACCCGGAGATCGAGTTCGCGTCGCGTGCTTTTGAATTCGTAAGAGATGAGATCTCGCACAGTAACGATGCCGGGCGAAAAGAACTCGTCCTTCGTGCATCGGACGTACTCGACAAGAGGACGGGCCTCTGCTTCGGCAAGTCGCACCTTCTCTGTGCACTTCTGCGTGCATCGGGGATCCCGGCGGGACTCTGCTATCAGTATCTGCGCCTGGATGAGAACGATGATTCCTCGCCCCTGATCCTTCACGGACTCAATGCCGTATACTTCGCATCCCTTGGAAGATGGATCCGTCTGGATGCCAGAGGAAATAAAGAGGGCGTCGATGCGCAGTTCTCTCTCGATGAAGAAAAGCTCGCATTCCCGGTACGTCCGGGACTTGGTGAGACCGATCTTCCGTTTATATTCCCGCGCCCGGATCTCGGTGTGATCGGCGTGCTCAAACAGTATGACAACGTGCAGGATGCCATGGCGAACCTGCCGACAAAGATCGCGGGCTCGTGCTGACGGATTTTTCCAACGACGGCAAGTACATGCGATAAAGAAATAGTATCAGTGCTTTTGCCATAAAATCATGGAAACACTTGACGTAGGGCGGGTGAAGATGGTATTATTTCATTCGCTGATTATGCAAATGGCGCCATAGCCAAGTGGTAAGGCAGAGGTCTACAAAACCTTTATCCCCGGTTCAAATCCGGGTGGTGCCTCCAAATGAGAAGGAGTTATCGGAAGATGACTCCTTTTTTGTCGCCCGGAAGAAGGTATCCTTCGCCGGCGGAGGGCGCGGATCCCTCCAAAGGTTATCAGACAATTTTGACGCGGGTGACAGGATAGTTAGGAGAATCAGGAAGACGCGATGCTAGAATACAGACGTGGAGCATTGGGACCGCAGAAAATAAAAAGTGAGAATAAGAAAAGTGGCAAGCAAAAGATTTCAAAGAAGTGTCAGTGCACTGATCCTGACCGCAGTCCTCCTTAGCGGATGTCAGGCCGGTGCGCAGAAAAAGGGGAAAGATGGAAGTGGCGGTAACGCGGTCACTGACGGTTCGACCTCCGATATCAACAATACTTCTTCCGATACTCTAACCTCCGGAACAAGTGAAGAAACGCCAGCCAATACTCCTACGCCGGCTTTCACCCCCACCCCGACACTTTCTCCCGCGCCGAAGTATGAGAACAACAGTACGAATGTGGACGGACATCACGAATTCCGGCCGCATGTTTTCAGTACGGTTTATCAGAATGAATTCGGCGGAAAGACGAAAGAAGCGCTCTATGCGTATATCGATGCAGTGAGAAACGGGGATGATACGTTCCCGTGCCCGGATGAGAATACCTATAGATGGGTCATCGGACATCTGGCCTCGCATTTCTGCCCGGTGGGAGATTACTTTGTGGATGAGACTTTAGCAACAGGACCGTTGTATGAAAACGGGACGGGCTACATCTATTACACGATCCCGAAGGACACCTTCTGTCTCGGCGTGTATGGTGATGAGACCTGGAAACACATGACTTTCTCTGCAACGGATAATCGTTACGAAGAACTCTGGGGCATAAGTCACGGCGGCGGAGCCATGTACGTCGGTATGGACAGAGAAAATAAGGATGTCATCTGCGAGGATTACTCCGGATATACATTCACATTCCACTACGGGAAATAAATACGAATTCACAGTTTGCTTATATTACGTCAACATTCGTTCTTTAGAATGAAACTATCTAAAGGAACGGAGGTGCGGTATATGTTGACTGTGATCAGAAACGATCTGACCGGTGAGCCCCTGGCAAAGATGTTTATCCCGGAGGGTTGGGAAGCAAGAGGCCTTACCCTGGATATCTATCAGGGGATAGATAAGCCCTTCGTGGCACAGGTCCTGGCGAGGTCGAAAGACGGAAGTTCCAGTGTTCTGATACGGACCGGCGAGATGTTCCTGGATGTTCTCGAATCCTTTGACCGTGTATCGCGGACGGATGCTTTTTCCGACGGAAAACTGAACAAGAATCTTCCGCTCATGATGCGTCGTCAGCTTCCGTTTTCCAACTATATGAATGCTTTTACGGCAAAAGCACTGAACGGCGGACCTCTGGAGGCGGTGGCGGATGCGCATCTCCCGAGCGTGTTCGGAAAGAATCCCGGGATCGCCAAGAAGCAGCTTCTGGCGAAGTTTGATTACCAGAAATCATGGGATATGGCGTATCCGAATCCTGTGTCCGAGGCAAGACTCCTGTCAGATCGGGAAGAATCCCTTCTTCGAAAATACAGAAGTAACGGCCGGGTCATCCTTGTAGGGATGGATCTGACTTCCATGGAATACGAGCAGAATATGACTTCAAGTGCAGCGGCCTATGGCATGATCGGTCTTCTTGCGATGGCGAGAAAATGGCATGGCCACTATGTGGTCTGGGGAAGTGAGAATATCTACATGTGCATGACTGATGCGGCTCATGAGAATGAGGTAACGACAGCATATATGCAGATGGTCTCTTCCTTTACCTTTGATGAATCGATCTATAAGAAAAAGTTCCAGAAAGCGGATGAGTATAACCAGGGGATGCTGGCGAAGAATCAGGCGATCCAGGCGCAGGTCGAGATCAACCGGCAGCAGCTGGCGATCAACCAGGCGCGTCTTCAGCAGACGCTTGCCGATAACAGCCGGGCGATGAGTGATATGATCATGGATTCGTGGGACAAGAAGATGGCTTCGGATTCGAGGATCAGTCAGGCCAGAAGTGAGGCGATCCGCGGAGTGAATACCTATGTGCGGACAGACGGCACGACCGTCGAACACTCTGTCGTTTCCGATCATGTATATCAGAATCAGTATGGTGATACGGTCGGTGTCAGCGGACCGGCGATCGACCCGAGCCTCATCCCGGACTGGACGGAGATCGGAAGACTGTAGTTCCGGTGCTTCTTCCGCTTCGGTGGATATGCAGTTGCCTCTGAAATGAACGAAAAAGAGGGCCGCCTTGCGGGGCGGTCCTTTTTGATGCGAAAGATGATATAATGCATAGGTAAGATTTCGCGGAGGTGCAAGATGGAGCGCACGACACAGCTTTTTACCGAGTTTAATGAACTGATTTCGAAGGTCTGCGAGGAGTTTGCCGATAAGGTCTCTTCGAGCGAAGGCCCGACGGAAGCAGAGATGGCGGAACACTTTAAGGAATTCCGCCCATATATCGAGCAGAATACCGAGCCTTTCTGGAAAGAACCGAAAGACTATCTGGATGGAGCTACCGGTGAGGAGTTCATCGGCGCAATGGATATGGAGACGGCACTGGCGGCTTTTGACGAGGCGGCGATGCTGGTCGATGATGAAGCGACACCGTATCCGCTTGTGGACCGCCTGAAGAGTTTCGGCGAGCCGGCATGTGAAGTCCTTCTGAAGAAGGTGCTCGAGACTTCCTGGCAGCCGGAGGATGGCGAGGATGAGAATGAGTTCTTCGTGAAGTTCCAGCCGTGCGTATCCGCGATCCGTTTCTTCGGCGCCGCTGAGTATGAGCCGGCGATGGAACCGGTACTCGAGCGCTTCTGCAGTTTCGAAAGAACCCAGGAATATATTGCGGACTCCGTAAAGGTCATGATGCTCGGACTTGGTGATAAAGCCGTTCCGGTGCTGATCGACTTTATGCTGAACCGTTCGGACGAGGATGTTTCCGGTCCGTATGAAGATATGATGATCATGCTGACCCACGTTGGCATCAAGCATCAGCAGAATGAGATCTACCAGGCACTTCGTGCCGGTTTCCGCCGCATGAAGAACAAGGTCATCGCCGTTATCTGTATCGGTGACTACGGTGATCCGAGAGGCATCGCACTTCTGAAGGGCTATCTCGACAGAAACGTACACACGATCGATCGTGAAACTTTCTATGAGGCACTCTCGGCGATCCGACGTCTCGGTGGCGAGATCAATGACATTCAGGATCCGTTCCACGATTTCACCAATAAGGTGCCGAAGAAGGATCAGGGAAAGAAGTAATTTACGGGCGGTGGGCGCTTGAATGATGGAAGGCGCGGCCGCGGGCAGAACATAGCGAAGAGGAGCAGTAATGGAATTTCGTCCGTGTATCGATATCCATAATGGAAAGGTCAAGCAGATCGTCGGCGGCACGCTCTCCGATTCCGGAGCGAAGGAGAACTTCGTGTCCGAGCGGGGCGCCGGTTATTTCGCACAGTACTATAAGGATCTTGGTATCACCGGCGGACATATCATTATGCTGAATAAGTTCGGAACTCCCGAGTATGAGGCGAGCCGTGCTGCGGCGATGGAAGCGCTGGATGCGTACCCCGGAGGACTCCAGGTGGGCGGCGGCATCAACGCCGACAATGCGGGTGCTTTTGTAGAAGCAGGCGCGAGCCATGTTATTGTTACCTCGTATGTTTTCTCGGACGGTAGAATCAACTACGATAATCTTCGGAAACTTGTGCGCGCAGTGGGCCGGGAACACGTGGTGCTCGACCTGAGCTGCCGAAAAAAGGAAGGCGAATACTACATCGTGACCGACCGCTGGCAGAAGTTCACGAGAACGAAGCTGACGGCGGAGGTGCTCCTGAAACTTCAGGAATACTGCGATGAGTTCCTCGTGCATGCTGTCGATGTCGAGGGAAGAGCAGCCGGCCCGGACCAGGTGCTTTTCGGGATCTTCGGCGGATACTTCGATGCGGCTAAGGCGGCAGGTGAGAAGCCGCTTCCGGTGACCTACGCCGGCGGCATCCACTCCTACGACGACATCCGCGCACTGAAGAAGGTGTCCGGCGGAAAGGTCAACATCACTGTCGGTTCCGCACTCGATCTTTTCGGCGGAGAACTGTCGTGCGAGGAGATCCTTAAGATCTGTAAGTAGGGCGTTCGATTGTTTTAAGAAACGAACCGTATGACTGGAGAGCAATTTCTCCGATCTGGTCATACGGTTTTTTGCGTGTCGTATGACTGGAAGAACAAAACCTCTGTGTAGTCATACGGAAATCGGGAATTCATATGACTGGAGAAGAGTTTTTGTCCTGTGGTCATATGGCTGAAGGCAAATCATATGACTGGAACGAAGTTTTCTCTGTCTAGTCATAAAAAACGTGCCCCGTCGTATGACTGGGGAACGATTTCTTCTCTCCAGTCATATAAACCGGAGTTTTTCGTATGACCAGAACGGTATTTCTTTGCTCCAGTCATACGGCAGACTGAAATGGAATAGAAAGCGAAAACAAAAAGTCCCCGATCTTCTGATCGAGGACTTCTTTAATTGGAGCGGGATACGAGATTCGAACTCGCGACTTTCACCTTGGCAAGGTGACACTCTACCACTGAGTTAATCCCGCGTGCTTGAATATTATATGGTCGACCTTCTTTTTTGTCAACAGCTTTTTTTAATCATTCTTCAATAACAAGAATCGGCAAGTTTTTTTGTCGATATCAGTCGCTAATATTGCTGTCGAGGGCCATTTTGATCTCATAACCGGGTACAGCCTTCTGAACATCCTCAAGTATGTGATTAAACAGCCCTTCCCGGTCTTCTTCGGCAAAGTCGATTACGACATCAAGAGAAATCCTTTTCTTTGCTTCATCAATGTAGAAACCATGCATTTGAATAACGTGATCGTGGTCAACAACGAGCTTTGTGATCTTGCTTCTTATCTCCATGAGCTCATCATCTCTCGTGTTGCGCGAATAGATTCCGACTGCCGTAAGGATTATTCCCGTCTCGTTGAACGCCTTTGTATTGATATCTCTTGTCAGAGCATCAAGCTTGTCAGCTGTCATGGTGTCATCGATCTCAATGTGAAGAGAACCCAGATAGATGTCAGGACCATAGTTATGGAGGATGATGTCATATACGCCATAGACTTCCGGGAATTCGAGCACGCATGCTTTGAGCTTCTTGGTAAGTTCACCTTCGACTCTGTGGCCGAGCATGTCATCAA
>JAFWSW010000091.1 GCA_017519205.1 Clostridiales bacterium
CATATAGACTTTCATCATCTCGTCGTCGTGAACGATCTCCATTCCTCTTCCGCCGAGAACGTATGAAGGACGTACCATTACAGGATAGCCGATCTTGTTGGCTATTTCGAGAGCTTCGTCTACGTTTACAGCCATGCCTGCTTCAGGCATCGGTATGCCGAGCTTGTCCATCATAGCACGGAAGTGATCTCTGTCCTCTGCGAGGTCGATAGTCTCCGGTGTGGTACCGAGGATGTTAACGCCGTTCTTCTTGAGGTCAGCAGCCAGGTTCAGAGGTGTCTGACCGCCGAACTGAGCGATACCGCCGAGCGGCTTTTCTTTATCGTGGATAGCAAGAACATCTTCCAGAGTCAGCGGCTCGAAGTAGAGCTTGTCGGAAGTGTCGTAGTCTGTGGAAACTGTCTCAGGGTTGCAGTTAACGATGATGGACTCGAATCCCATCTTCTTGAGTGCGAGAGCCGCATGTACGCAGCAGTAGTCGAACTCGATACCCTGACCGATACGGTTCGGGCCGCCGCCGAGGATCATGATCTTCTTTCTGTCGGAAGAAGGACTCTTATCCTCGGAGAGGTGATATGTGGAGTAGTAGTAAGCTGCGTCCTGTGTACCGCTTACGTGTACGCCTTCCCAAGCCTCACGGATGTTGTACTGGTAACGTGCGTTTCTGATATCCTCTTCCGGGACCTCGAGGAGCTTGCTGAGGTAGCGGTCGGAGAAACCGTCCAACTTCGCCTGCTTGAGTGTTGCCTCTTCCGGAACAGACCCCTTGAGCTTGAGGAGAGCTTCTTCTTCCTCGACGAGCTCGAGCATCTGCTCTAAGAACCAGTGCTTGATCTTGGTCAGCTGGTAGAGTTCCTCAACAGTAGCGCCCTTACGAAGTGCCTCATAGAGGATGAACTGTCTGTCGGATGTCGGGTAAGCCAGCTTCTGCATCAGCTCTTCCTTGGAAAGGTCGTGGTAGTTCTTCGCATAGCCGAGACCATAACGTCCTGTCTCAAGGCTGCGGATCGCCTTCTGGAAAGCTTCCTTATAGGTCTTACCGATGGACATTACTTCACCAACGGCACGCATCTGTGTACCGAGCTTATCGGAAGCACCCTTGAACTTCTCGAAAGCCCAGCGTGCGAACTTGATTACTACATAGTCTCCATCCGGTACGTACTTATCGAGTGTGCCGTACTTGCCGCACGGGATCTCATCGAGAGTCAGACCGCATGCGAGCATCGCGGATACGAGAGCGATCGGGAAACCGGTAGCCTTGGAAGCGAGAGCGGAAGAACGGGATGTTCTCGGGTTGATCTCGATTACAACGATACGGCCGGATACCGGATCATGTGCGAACTGGCAGTTGCATCCGCCGATAACTTCGATCGCGCGGACGATCTTGTAGGAGTATTCCTGCAGTTTCTTCTGGACATCCTCAGAGATGGTCAGCATCGGAGCGGAGCAGAAGGAGTCACCGGTATGAACGCCGATCGGGTCGATGTTCTCGATGAAGCAGACTGTGATAACGTTGTTCTTGGAGTCACGGACGACTTCGAGCTCGAGCTCTTCCCATCCTGCGATACACTCCTCAACGAGGACCTGTCCGACCAGAGAAGCCTGAAGACCTCTCTCGCAGACGATCTTCAGTTCGTCCACATTATAAACGAGACCGCCGCCGGCACCGCCCATCGTATAGGCAGGACGGAGAACGATCGGGTATTTCAGCTCTTCAGCGATCTTGACCGCTTCGTCTACAGAGTAGGCAACCTTGGATCTCGGCATCTCGATACCGAGGCTGGTCATTGTGTTCTTAAACTCGATACGGTCTTCACCGCGCTCGATAGCGTCGACCTGGACACCGATGACCTGTACGCCGTATTTCTCGAGGACACCTGCTTCGGAGAGCTCAGAACAGAGATTCAGACCGGACTGGCCGCCGAGGTTCGGAAGAAGTGCATCCGGACGTTCTTTCTCGATGATCTGGGTAAGTCTTGCCAGATTCAAAGGCTCGATGTAAGTGATGTCTGCCACATCCGGGTCAGTCATGATGGTAGCCGGATTACTGTTGACCAGAACGATTTCATAGCCGAGCTTCTTCAGGGCTTTGCAGGCCTGAGTACCGGAGTAGTCAAACTCGCACGCCTGACCGATGATGATCGGGCCGGAACCGATGATAAGGATCTTGTTGATATCTTCCCTCTTTGGCATGGTATCTTCCTCGCTTATATATTTATTTCTTATTTACCCATATTAGGGCATTTTAAACTGGAAATATAATAACAGAAAAAGATGGATTGTGAAACCCAAAATCGCATATCCGTCCGCATGCATTTTTATGGAAAAACACAGTATTTAAAATTCGGCGCGAAAAGCACCAAAACGGCGTTGACATTTGCTTTTGAGGCGTTCATAATTTCAATAGGTATTCCCAAAACAAGGAGGTGACGAAGTTGGATAGTTGTGATGGCAGTTATCGAAGGTGTGGCCGTTTTGAGAAAAATGATTCAGATGAGAATCACATACGAACGCCTCTTCGTCACATACAGGAAGACTGACCGTGTCAGAGCGGTTCTCCTTGGACAATTGACCGGGTATTGACCGGAAAGAAGAGAATCCTTCGATTTTGATTTGAATCTTTTTTCACATAACGCTTC
>JAFWSW010000092.1 GCA_017519205.1 Clostridiales bacterium
CCCGAACCCACTTTTCGCATTTCATCGAAGAAAACAACAAATCGAATACAGAAGCAAACTCATGAGAAAGCGTTCTCTTTCCAATTATATTCTGTTACACTACAGGTAACAGGTTAGTATAACCTTTCCGAGTCTATCCTAATAGCCGCTGTTATTCATCGAAGGAGATGATCCTATGAATAAGAAAAAGACACGCATATGTGCTTTGATACTAAGCTTGCCTTTTATCCTTTCTTCGGGTTGTAAAAAGAATAAGGATAAGAGACAGCGTGTCGTACAGGAATCAGATCCATACTATAGCTGCGAAGAGGTCCTTCTGGATCTGGAGGTCCCGGAAGAAGAAGGAAAAGAACTGAAAAGCCGTAGTATTTTTGATAGCCATGTATATGCTGACCGGGTTCTACTATTTATATCGGAAAAATATATCGTGCCCGACGACCTGCAAAAGAGATGGGATGATCGGATTTTTGATCCGTCCTTAACAGAAGAAGATTTGATAAAACTGAACGATGAGTACTCAAGTTATAATCGAAACGGAATTGCAGTCTTTGATTATGACGGCAGGATGATCAACTTTATTACTATAGATCAGTATGCAGATTATCCCTATTTTTGTGAAGATGCGTCCGGTAATCCGAAGGTGGGCATCTCGAGATACAGCAACGGGTATAACAAGGCAACGATTTATGATCTTTCTTCTGAAGGAGAACTGGTAAATGCGGTAAAACTCGAAGGAGAGTCTTCCGGGACCGGTTCAGTGCTTTTCCTGGAGAACGGGAACATTTTGACCTTTGACTCGTATCATGTTCTGTTGTACAGTCCGGAGGGGAAGCTTCTTCATCAGGAAGCCGTCACCTTCTATGTTCACAGTATCTTACAGATCGAAGGAAAGTATTATGCACAAGCGACAGTTGAAAACTATTATGCGAGTGCAGATGAGGAGGAAGTGACCCAGCATATTCAGCAGATCGATCCCTCTTCCGGTAAAAAGATCGGAGAACCTCTGGCCGGGAACGATTGGGTGACCGGCGACAGACTGGTGCAGTGCAGAGATGGTGTATATATCGCAGATGGAACGGGCATTTCGAAGGTGGATGTTCCCGGTGGAAAAGAACCGCAGAGAGTCCTTTCCTGGAGCGAAACGGACAGCAATCTGAACATTTTGGAAAAGAATCCGAGGCTTTACTTTGCATCAGACAAGGACATATATATGACAAGCGAGAGGTATAATTCGGAAACCGGTTCGGTATCTGTATACCTTCAGCACTTTCATCGGGAAGAGAAGAATCCTCACGCAGGGAAGAGCATCCTTTACCTTGCATATATTGATAGCTTAAGTGGTAATTTCCTTCACTATCTCACCGTCTATAATCTTGATCCCAACAAGAAGCAGCGCATCCTGGTAGAAAACTATTCCGCGCAAAGCGCTTTATCTTTTCCGACAAGCTCTATATTCGGGCCTGCGACTGATGAGAAGGCAAAGCTGGCAGACCAGATATACTTAGATATCTTAGCCGGGGACGGGCCGGACATTCTTCTGAATTTCGGGTCCTTTTCCCAGTTCAATACCGAGCGTGCGCTGGTGGATCTAAATACCCTGATCGACGGAGATTCTCCTTTGGATCGAAGCCTCTACTTCGATAATATTTTCCGTGCGTATGAACGTAACGGGAAACTCTATCAGATGCCGATGACCTTTGCTGTCACCGGTATGACCGTCAATAGTGATTATGTCAGTGAGCGCACAGGATGGACATTTGATGAATTCTGGGAAATAAGCAGATCACTTCCTTCTGATGTGCTTATGTATAACAATGTGCCGCAGAAGGATCTTCTGGAGACGCTGATGAACGGGTCGTTCAGTCATTTTCTCGATTACGATAACCGGACGGTCAACTTTGAGGATCCGGAATTTGCGGGAATCCTGGAACTGGTAAAAACTTACGGCAGTGCGAAAACGCAAGGCGAACTTGACCTCGAACAGGATCAGGATACGACGGGAACCGTCCTCAATGACATGCAGAAGTTTATTGCGGGTAAGCTTGTGGCTATTAATTATTCCTTCAGTGATCTTCGAAGCTTTGCGGATATCGAAGGATATGGGAATAAGAAAGCTTTCTTTATCGGTTATCCGAATTCTGTCGGATATGGCGCTAAAGCGGATAATGCCACTTCCATTGCCATTTCCCGATCCTGTCCATATAAAGAAGAAGCCTGGGACTTCCTGAAATATCTCTTCGAAGATGATTACCAGATGGCTTATGCCCGAAGATCCCCCGGCTTCCCGGTCCATCGGAAGGCTTTTGATGCATATATGAACTATGCGATCGAATATAATCAGCATGAATGGGAGCAAAAAGAGAAAGATCCTTCTTTAAAGACAGATTTGATCTTGTACTCCATTCATCTTAATGAAGAACATGTTGATGCGCTTAAGAAAGTGATCGAAAATATCCACGATTCGTGTGCGACGGATCCTTCTGCGCTGATGATCATCCAGGAAGAAGCCCCCGGGTATTTTACGGATCAGAGAAGCCTGGATGAGGTAATCAACATCATTCAGAAACGCGCAGCCGCTGTCGTGCAGGAGCGTGGTTGAGAGAGAAAAGTTACCCCCATTTTCTGTGCAGCGATGAGCGAGGAATGGGGGTCTTTTTTCGCATCCGCATGAATTAGAACGCTCTATTTCCCGATACTGCACGGGTATTTAAATAGACAAATGTTTTTAATTTCCCTAAAATTGTGGGCGAGGAGAAAAAAACAGGGATAGAGGAAAGGAAAGGCTTATGAAAAAGAAATCGATCATGGTTGTTCTGCTCGCGATGAGCATGATTGCTTCTGTTGCTTGCAGTCCGAAAAAGGAAACGAAATCGAAGAATCAGAAGAAGAGTAACAAAGAATCCGCCGTAATTCTCGATGACGAGGATGATGTCGAGGAGCCTGAAAATACCAAGAAGCAGAAAGCGACGGAGAGCGAAAAGAAGGCTTCCACGACGAAGGCAACCGAGACGGAGAAAGAAACTGAGAAAGAAACATCTACAGCAGAAGAAACGGAAACAGAAGAAACAATGCCTGCCAATCCGGCCAACCTTCAGTTTGTCAGAGATGAATCGGTGCGTCCCCACATTTCCGGACCGCAAAAATATACTGTCGGGGAATATGTCGAACGTGACCGGACAGAGTATACAGTTGAAAGAATAGTCGGTGTCCGGGACGGTAAGGTGCTCACGAATTACAACGTCAGCAATCGCTGCAAGATCTTAAACGACACAGAAACATATTATGAGATTTTACCCGGCGGCGGCTATCTGATCTTTAACGGAAGCTTCGATTACCATGGCACACAATACCAGTATGAACTGAAACTCTATCCGCATATCAGCGATGTCGTACAGTTCCAGAAAAAAACAGGGATCTTCGACAAAGTGACAGAAGACGGCTTGTGGATAAAAGATCTCTACGACATGACTATATGCGATTGTGTGGAGGAGAATATAAATGGTTTTCTGGTTCAGTATCTGGATGAAGAAGGCCTGACTCCGGAATACCTGATCGAGCACCCGAAGATGATCACCAAAGTACAGACGAAAGTTTCTGATGCTATGTATTTCAAGACTGATAAACTGGCTTCCGTGGTGTGTAGTTATGATATTAAGATCACAGGCTGAACGGAAGGCAAACAATGAGGACTTTCAGGAACTGTTACACCATAGTAGCGAGAATAAAAGGAAGGGGGTTCATGTACTCTGAGCGAGACCATGTAATACGCGGCGGCTATCCGGATCTCCCTTCTCTTGGGTTCAGTAACAAGGGCAAGTATTTCGAACGAAAGGTAACACCGGACGAAATCGAATCCGCGTACCGCGTAAAATGGAACTACGGAATCTATAAGGGCTTCCGGGTGAGAGTTATGGACTACCGGGAGGAGCAGGGCGATATCTATGTCATGTTTGACGATGATTCCGAGGGAAAAGCAGCCGGCATAACGCCGCGGATCGACCCTAATGATAAGTTCGGATGCTTCTATGAGGCGTATGTTCCGGAGTCAGAGGTCACGGATGTGTATGAATTGCGGGAAGCAGTCGATGGTTTTCCCTTCATCTGTCCCGAGATCGTTTACCTCAAGAAAGACGGTGTACAGCTCTCGTGGCACAAATACGGCACTCCGCTTCAAGACGATGAGTGGATCTGAGTGGAGCTGATAAAGAAAAAAGCCCCCGTTCCTGTACATTGAAGTACAGAAACGGGGGTTGTTCATTGCTGTGATTAGATCTTCGCGAGAATCTTACCGCATTCTCTTAATTGTCGGCGATCAGATTTCTGATATAGAGGTTCAGTTCGCCGTTATAGCCCCAGTAACAGATCTCACAAGGAACAGATTCGATATCGACATCGACATAGCGGTAGTTCGCATCGGAATCGCCGTCCGGATATCGGATCTCATAGCCATTCTGAGTGAATACATTATCGATTGCCTCGCAGGCAGTTTCTTCATCCTGACTGATGAGCTTAGCAACGATATTGACCAAAGATTCATCCTGATTTAAGGTGATCGTCGCTTCCGGATTTTCACAGGGAAGTGTCGGCAGTCCGCTTCCACTCCAGGTGTAATCATCCGGCCAGATCCCCTGCTCCAGGCATCCGTAGAACCTGTCGAATTTGACCTTATAGAGCTCAGACGCATTGTGCTTGTCGAGATCCTCTTTTACCATCTCGTAATAAGCTGCTTCGGAGTAATCATTCAGGAAACTTTCGTTTACGATCTTGAGAATGATCTTGGCTACCGGCTCACCATTATCCGTGAAGAGAAGATCGTAGTAGCCTGCTTCATAGGTTTCTTCGTTCAGGCATACATCTCCCCAGTACCATGTCGCATCGTGCGGATCCTTAAGTTCTGTTCTTGCGATCTCATCCGGAAGAGACTTCACATACTCTTTCGTGTATACCGCATCATTATCATGGTGCGGTACGAGATATGCCGCCAGCGTATCGGATGCACCATTCAGATAGATCTCGATGTGATCATTATTTCCGAACATGCTTCGGATCAGGTACTGACGGTAACCAGCTCTGTTCATCGCATCATTTCCCGAAGTCGGGCTTAAGAGATATGTTCCGCCCATAAAGCCGTCATAGGAATCCACCAGGATATTAAGAACACCCGATGCAGCATTACTCGATTTGATGTTAGCATCCGGATCAAGGATTCCGCTGGCGTTACTCTGTGTCGGCTCTTCGCTCTCCTTCGTATCGTCCGTCGGTTCCTCTTCGGTGTCCTCGGCCTCTGTTTCCTCTACTGTTTCTTTCGTCTTTTTCGTCTTTTTCTTCGTTTCTTCCGCCTTCTTGCTGCACGCGGTCATAGAAAATACCATCGCCAGCGACAGAAGAACTCCCATAATCTTCTTCGAAGCCATATTTTTCCTCCTATAAAATCCTCAAACTTCCTTAACATTATATCACTGTTTAAAAATTAAAGAAAACAGCTTTCACGCCTGCGGCCAGAGCATTCCACCAAACTCTGAAATGGCGGTCTTTCAGAGTTTTCCGATGTTCCACGGTCATCATCCTGATATATCATGTCAAAATCCTGATACATTGTTGGTGTAAATTTCGATAAAAAAGTTAAAAACGTGAAAAACGCACCCGTCAAAAAGTGGTTTTATACTCTCGAAACGGGTTTCGAACCAGAAAACGCCCGGACATAAAAGACATTAAAAGAATAGACATTATCAAGTAGCTAGATTATTGGGGGTGCAATATGAGCGAAAGAATCAAACGTTTCATGTCCAACTGCGCAGTTTTCATAACTGCAGCTCTGCTTCTGAACACATTCTCACCATATGTGAAGAGTGTCAAAGCGGCAGGAACCACTGAGATCCATGATGAGAATATTATTAATATCCGCGCACATCAGGACGGATCTGCTTTCTCCGGAGAGCTCGATTATCACATTCCTTCTTCCATCACTGAAGAAAACGGAATCGTCACGTACGACTTTTCCAAGGTCCTGGCATACTCGCAGGATGCAAGCGGAGCCTTCACGACAAACAATGAATCTGCTTTAGACTTCAGTAAGTTCACACTTGAAGGACCGATCCTCATTGAGAACTCCATCTTCAACAGCAAATTCGAAAATGAAATCAACGAATTCAAGAATACCCAGGATTCGACCGCGCTTCGCAATGCAGGTTATCCTTACTGGTATTCCTTCGACAAAAACGGTCTCGTCGAACTCGACTACACCGCAATCTTCACCAAGAATGCAGAGGGTCAGTGTGACTACGATACTCTCTACGATAAGAACACACAGAGCTTCACCGCTCTGTCATATGTCGTCTTCTCCTGCGAACTGAACAAAGAAGCTTTCAGCGAGGGCGGCGGAGACTTCATTCTCTCCTTCATCTCCGATCCGATCACCGATGATCTGAATCCGCATGTAAAAATCGATCCGCCGACAAAGCTCGACCGCGATATCGAAGTGACAAAAGAATGCACGGATTTCAACTTTGATAAAGGTACGGTATCTTATAAGATCACCGTTACCAACAAGGGCGACAAGGCCATCTCCAATCCGATCGAGATCAAGGATACGCTCGACGACGGTCTTTCCTTCGTATCTGTAACATCTTACGAATCACAGTATATCGATCCGAATTCCTCCAAGAATTCGTCTTCCGTCCGTTACTTCATCCTGAATGATCTTCCGGCTTCCGGAACGACCACGATCACATACACCTGCCGTCTGAACTCCAAGTTCTATATGAAGAGCCAGACCCAGGAGAACAACATCGCCGGAAACACCGTTACTGCAAGTTCTGTACCGGTAGGCGGCGTAACACCTGTACCTGTTGAACTGAACAGCAAAGGCGACCTGTCGATCCGTGTAACTCCTCCGAATGTCTCTTACGATAAGATCTCCAAGACAGGTTCCTACAGCAACGAACGTTACAGCTGGACGATCCTGGTCAACAATGGAAACGGCACACTGCACAGCGATCTTCGCGACGTAGTGGTTTTCGATGAGATCACATACAACACAGATAACAATCCTGTACTTCTCGACGGCAAGGTAACGATCACCAATGCCAAGGATCCTTCTCTTTCCCACACTGTTACCGGTGTCACGATTGATTCTTTCAAGGATCCCGGCATCAAGCTCCTTGCTTCCTGGTTCGACAACACGGATTCTGACGGAATCTATATCGGCGAACCGAAAGACCAGTACAAGATCTCTTATACGACCACCGCAGGCGATAACGTCAGCAGCCTGACTGTTGACCAGAAGGTAACAAATGTCGCATCAATGAGAGACGGTACACGCTGGATCGGCAGCGTCGGTAGAGACGTGGTCGGCCCGAGCGGATTCTCCCTTCGTGCCGACAAGGAGATCGACGACGGAAATGTTACCTATTCCGAAGAAGGCAGCAACACGACAGTTTACATGCCGTGGGTCATCACTGCATACGTTCCTTACAACTTTGACGACGAGATCATCTTCTCCGATTACCTGGCCGCTACATCCGGTATGTCATTCGACTTTGACAGAATGTCTTCTGCCGTAGCAAATATCTACTATGTAAACGAGAATCAGGAAGAGGTACATGTTCCCTCTACCATGTCCCTGAAAACTCAGAGCGATGGAAGCACGATCCTCGAAGCGGATGTTTCCAAAGAAGATGCTTCTTCTCTGCGTGGCAGAACGCTCTATTGGAAAGTCGCTACAAAAGCAACCGTAAAAACCGAAAGACTTGCTGAGAACGAAGTGATCTTCCATAACGGCGGTAATGTAAATGATAAGAGCCTGGATGCTGCTTTCAGCACTCGCGGACCTGTGTACTACATGAACAAGCACTCCGTGAAGTTTGATGCGTCCACCAGCGATGCAACATGGCAGCTCGTTTATAACTACGACAACACCGGTCACGTTCTGGAAAGACACAACTGGACTTCGATCCATATCGTTGATGATCTGCACGGCATGATCTTCACCGGATCCAGCGGAAGAAACGATCAGGTCAAGACCATCATCAACAACCAGGACGGATCCCCGTACTATGCTTATGCAAGGGACAATGGCGACGGTACTTTCGAGATCTTCGTCGACGAGGATCACCCGCTGAAGGATAAGAAAGGAAACGAATTCTACCTCAGCGATCTGATCAAGAACGGCGAGCGTATCGTTTTCGAATATCACACCACGATCCCGACCAGCATCTATCCGGTCGTCAACAAAGGAAAAGTAGAGAATACTGCAACTTCCACAAACAAAGACGAAAACGGAACTCCTTTCGTACAGACTCCTTCTGCTGCATCGGTCGCAGTTGATTATCCGATCGTCAAGAAGACGGATGTCGGATCGATCCACGACTACGATAAAGTGGACTACGTAATCACCGTTAACCCGTACGCACTGAATCTCAGCCGTGACGGATCCGGATCGTACTACGTCGTAGATACTCTGGGCGATAACATCGACTATGTAGTTAAGTCTCTGAAAGTATATGAAAAGCAGGCTGGTTCTACCAACAAAGAATATGAAGCCGGCGATAAGCTTTACACACAGGACACAGTTGTCGATCAGCATGTTTCCGCAGGAAAATACGAGTTCATGATCAACGGAAAAGACCTCGTCCTCCGTGTTCCTGAAGGCGTAACACTGAATATCTCTTATACCGTCAAGCTGTCTTTTGCAACATCCGGTAAAGTAACAAACAGTGCTTCCCTGCCGCTCACCTACCCCGGCAACAAGGATGAAGAAGCAGGACGTATCGAGTCCTCCAAGACCTTCGAGATCTCCAGTTCCAGTGCCGGTACACGTCCGCACTATGCGCTGTTCTACATCGAAAAGGTCGGCGAGAATGATCCGAGCACACTCCTCGGCAACATCAAGTTCATCGCAGATGAATACGATCTCCACGGTGACCCGACACACAACGTTTTCAACGGAACAACAGTCGCAAACAACGTACTGACGGCAGACCAGTTCGAAGCTCCTCAGACACAGACTCAGAAAACCATTCGTGAGAACTATATCTATGTAGTTTACGAAGATCCGAACCAGGTCGCTCCGGAAGGCTATACGATCAGCACAGAGAAGATTGCTTTCTACATCCCGTCCAACGAGAATCACATCGCGGATGCAACATGTGATCAGAAGCTCGGCGTCAAGGTTCAGAGTGTCGTTCAGGGTAAGGACTTCATCTTCGTAAACGGAATTAATCATCTGACGATCAGCAAAGACTTTAACTCCGATGGAGGCGACGCATCTCAGGTCAAGTTTACGATCAAGGGTACTGGTTCCACGAACTTCGCTGAGACTGAATTCGGAAGAAACTCGAACAAATTCAGCATCAGCAATCTGCCGGAAGGAACCTACGAGATCGCGGAAACCGCAACAGCTTCCGGTTACGATAAGCTCGCAGGTAAGATCCAGGTATCGGTAAACAGCAAAAAGGAAATCACAGTATCCACTCCTAATGGAGTATCTGTTCTCAACAGTTCCAACAGCACCACCGATGTTGCCATCTCTGTTCTGAACACTAAGACAAAGGGTTATGTCACGATCAACAAGACCGTTACCGGCGCAGAGAGCCAGGCAGACATCGAAGGTCTCACCTTCACTGTCACCTACAAGGATCTCGATGGTAAGGATGTTTCCGTTACCAAGACACTCGGTTCTGACTTTACCATCACAAAGAGCGGAAATGACTTCGTCTGCACACTGAAGAACGTCATCGAAGTTCCGGATGCAAGCAAGAGCGTCCTGGTTGAAGAAACAAATTACGATCTGAGTGCGAAGGGCTACACTTCTTCTAAGGTATCCAGCCGAGTAGGAAACTCTCCCTACGACACAAACGAGAATACACAGTCTGCAGCATCCGTCAGCACAAACGCTAACGCTGCAACAAGCTTCGGCTTTAAGGATGAATACACAAAGCCGGCTCCGGTTGTTCCGGCAAAGCCGTCTGAACCTTCAACTTCAGATTCGTCAAATCCGTCGACACCTTCCGAGCCGTCAACACCATCGACTCCGTCCGAACCGACTACACCTTCTGCTCCGTCTGAGCCGTCGACACCTTCTGCTCCGTCCGAGCCTACAGAATCCTCTGTACCGGCAGAAACAACAGAAGAAACAACTACTACAACTATTGATGAAACATCTGAAACAAGTGAGCCGTTCGAAACACCGACGACCACAGAACCGACAGGTCAGGTTAAGGAAGCCGAAAGAAAGAAGATCGTGAAGACCGGTGAAAGCTCGAGTTACAAAGAGTACTTCGCACTTCTTCTGCTCTTGGCAGCGACCTCTATCTTCTTCCTCGTAGGGAAGAAAAAGAAAAGCGAGTAATCGGCGCACCCCCGCCGGCTACCATACAAAAAGCCCCTGAAAGCCTTTATCCCCGGCGTTCAGGGGTTTTAAAATTTCAGACAAAAGATGCGGGACGGGTGCTTTTCGAGAAGAAAACAGAGTAAAGTGGGCGGGTGCTTTTGGAGAAGAATTCTTCCCTACCTTTTGGAGACGGTGCTATAATTCAAAGTGAGGCGGGGGGCTCTTCGCGAGCTGGTAAGAACTTAGTGAATGCTTAGCGAACAAATGCAAAGTGAGTGAAAGTGTATGGGATCTGAACTGAACCTTTACTCGATATATGTCGCCGATGCGGTCGGTATTGCGATCCTTCTGATCATTCTGGTCACGAGAGGATGGCGTATCCCTGCGCGTAAGGAAGAAAGCCGTATCCTGGTGTGGATGGTCGTAGTTTCGATTATCAACTGTCTGGTTGATATTCTCGTGACGACCTGCGATGGAATGACCGGCTCGGGATACTACTACACGCTGATATTCGGAAATACGTACCTTTACCTCTACAATCTCATCATCGGCATCGGCATCATCCACATGATCGTCAAGCACATCGAGCAAAAGACAACAGGACTTCACATGATCTTTTTCTGGCTGATGTGCGTTATCGAGGCAGTGCTGCTGATCACGAATTTTATAAAGCCGGTCGTCTTCAAAATTGATGACAATAACATCTACTCGAGAGGCTCATACTACATGCTTTTCGTCGTGATCGGATTCGTACTGATCCTTTACGGCTACGCATACTATATCATTGCGAAGATCCGAAATCCCGCGCTCCGGTACTTCCCGGTCATCGAGTTCCTGATGCCGATCCTTGTGGGTAACATCGCACAGATGCTGGTATACGGCATCTCCCCGCTCCCGGTAAGCTTCGCCATCGCGTTTGCAGGTATCGTTATCTCACTTCAGAACGAGTCGCTCTACCTCGACAAACTCACGGGCGTATATAACCGCTACGAACTCGACAAACTCCTTAAGCCGCGCCGCTTCGGAAAGAACGGAAAGATCGCCGCAATGATGCTCGACTTAAATGGTTTTAAAGCGATCAACGACAACTACTCACACGAAGAAGGCGACCGCGCGCTGGTGGCATTTGCCGGGATACTGACGGAAGCGGTCGGATCAGAGGGCAGCGTCATAAGGTTCGCGGGCGATGAATTCATCATCATCATGCTCCGCGTCAAGAACTTCGATCTGGACAAATACAAGCAGCGTATTTTCGACAAAGTCGATGCATATAACGAAACATCCGGAAAGCCCTACAAGCTCTGCACCGCTATCGGCGGCAAGGTCTTCGAGCTCGGGAACGGCAGCACCAACGACCTCGTCATGCAGATCGACGAACTGATGTACGAGGATAAGGGCAAGTACTATAAGACGCACGAGCGCCACAGATAACAAACTGTATAGCTGCAGGCAGGGCGCCGGGCGAAGAGGCCGGGCGAAGAGACCGGGCGAGGCTGCTCCGAATCGATAACGTTTTATAACAGTATTGTCATGCCCTTCTTTCCATTTTCCGTTACAATACACTAAGAAAGAAAAGGAGGCGCATCTATGAGTCATGGCGTGTGGCAGATCATTATAAGAATAATTCTCGGGCTCGGGGCAACGTTCCTGATCATCGATTTTTCCGCACTTCTACTACTCGGTGCGTCCCGAAGCATCGGCGCAGTGATCGGGATCTTCCCGTGCATCCTGCTCCTCGGTTATGCGGTCTTTATGACGCGTGTCAACGACCGGATCATAGCGATCTGGAAAGGAGGCGGCGCAGGGCGTCTGGGGATCCTGATCCTGGCCGTTTTATTCGTCTGCGGCGTCATACTGTTTACGATCGAATCTGTCCTCATGTGTGTTTATTCGAATAAAAAAGCACCCGACTCCGAGCGTCCGCCCGTCGTGATCGTTCTCGGCTGTCAGGTCAGAGACGGTCATCCGAGTACGCTTCTTCAGGCGCGCATCGATACCGCATACGATTACCTCATCGAGCACCCCGACTGCTACTGCATCCTCTCAGGCGGACAGGGCCCGGACGAGGTCATTTCCGAGGCACAGTGCATGCGCGATGTTCTGGTCTCCCGCGGCATCGCACCGGAGCGTCTTTATGTCGAAGATAAATCGACTACAACAAGAGAAAATCTGAAATTCAGTAAAGAGATCATGGAGCGTGAAAACCTCGGAGATACGGCCGTCATCGTTACCAATGCATGGCACGAATTCCGCGCACAGGTCATCGCGCACGATCTCGGCCTTCCGTGCGGAGGCGTCGGCGCCCCGACCGCATGGTGGTTACTCCCCGCGAACTATCTGCGCGAGCTCCTCGCGATCGTATATCAGTTTGTGTTCTGAATCAGGAATAGGCGCATCTGTAATCCGCGGACGCGGTTTCAGATGCGGCACTTACCAGACAGATGCAACGGCAATCAGGCGCGGCCGGCGAAGAGTGCTTTTAGCCAGGAATCGGCAAGATCCGGCCAACGCTCAACATCCTTGTGTACGGGCATCTCGCCCTCCATCTTCGGCGGCTCCTGCGAGAACTGGTCGATGATCTCCTTGCAGCGCTGTTCGGAAACGCGGACACCCTTTCCTTCCTTTACCGCATCGACAGCACGCATGACCTGCTCCATCGTGTAAGTCTCGCCAAAATCACCCTTCCGGAAGGCTTCGTTATGGACGGACAGTCCGTGCCATCCGTGAGGGAAAGCGTAGTAGGCATACGGGACGCCGGCTTTTCTGCAGGACTCGGCAAACATCATGCTGTTTTCGACAGGAACGAGATCATCCTCGACCGTCTGCCAGATAAACGCCGGCGGGGTCTTCTCGGTGACATGCTTCTCCAGAGAAAAGTAATCCTTTTCCTCCTCTTTCGCGTCGTTTCCGAGAAGCGCGATAATCGAGTATTCATGGGTAAATTCACCTGCCGTGATGACAGGGTAGCTGAGGATCATGCCGTCCGGGCGGTTGGAGATACTATTCAGCTCCGCATCCGGATCTGTGACGTCTTCGAAGTGGACGCCCAGCGTTCCGCAGACATGAGCGCCG
>JAFWSW010000093.1 GCA_017519205.1 Clostridiales bacterium
ATCACGTTGGAGTCTTATATGAAACTCCTTGCTCTACACCTGATCTTTTCACGTAATCTGCCGTATGTACATATTAATTTTTCCGGTCTGATGCTGCCGCTGGGCTTAAAAGGGGAGTTTACCGACTTCGAGAGAAATGTAGTCATCGCCTGTGAAACTCTTCATCTGACAACGCAGGACGTGTTTGCGCAGCCTTTTGATCTGCATCTGGGTATTCCGGATGAGATGCTCTGCCTTTGTCTGGAGCCGGAATTTAGAAAGAGCCTGTCCACACATGAGGATTTCAGAAAGCGTTTTCTGAAAAATGCGGCTTCAAGACTCCAGGAACTGAAGAAGACTTCGGCCGAAATACAGGAAAAGGAAGAGAAAAAGAAGCAGCGCCAGTTGAAGAGAAAGCAGGCGAGAGAAGCGGCAAAAGCCGAGAAAGAAGTTGCTAAGGCAAAGTCGAAAAAAGAATCTGCGCCTGCAAAGAAGTCCTGTGCCAGGAAATCAACAGAAAAGAAGACTAAAACAGCGGATAAAGCTGTAGAAAAGAATACAAGTTCGAAGAAGAAATAAGCTAAAGGGAAAAAGAAGGTAGTATGGAAACGATAAGGAACATGGGCCTGGATATCGGCTCAACCACGATTAAAATCGTAATCACTGAAGGGGAAGAAGTGATTTATTCCGAGTACAGAAGACATCACTCGGATATCGCCGGAGAACTCCTTAATGCGTTTGAAGAAGTAAATAAAAAGTACCCGGGATTAGAAGCTCGTGTTCAGATCACAGGTTCCGGCGGACTTTCCGTTGCTAAGTGGCTCGGACTGGATTTCGTTCAGGAAGTTATTGCCGAGACCGTTGCTATTACGAAGTATCACCCTGAGACGGATGTTATCATCGAGCTCGGCGGTGAGGATGCCAAGATCACATATCTGCACCCTGTTCCGGAACAGCGTATGAATGGTACATGCGCCGGCGGTACCGGTGCTTTTATCGACCAGATGGCGACACTTCTGCGAACAGATGCTGACGGCCTCAATGAGCTTGCGAAGTCATATACGACACTTTACACGATCGCATTCCGATGCGGTGTATTTGCAAAGAGTGACCTGCAGCCTTTGATCAATGAAGGTGCGGCCAAGGAGGACCTTGCAGCTTCTATCTTCCAGGCGGTAGTTAATCAGACGATCGCAGGTCTTGCCTGCGGACGCCCGATCAGAGGACATATCGCGTTCCTCGGCGGTCCGCTGTTCTTTAACTCTGAGCTCAGAAAAGCATTTGAGAGAACTCTCGAAGAGCAGGTCAAGTCCTTCTGGATCCCGGATAACGCGCAGATCTACGTTGCACTTGGCGCGGCTCTTGGTGCAAAGGGAGATCCGGTAAAGCTTTCTGATCTTATTGCTTCTTTTGCGTCCAGAGAGGGATTTGAGCCGGATATCAAGCGTATTGCGCCTCTTTTTGCGAATGCACGTGAAAAAGAACTGTTCGACGAACGTCACCAGAAGGCAACACTGGATCTTTATCAGCTCTCGAAGCAGAAAGGCCCGTGCTACTTAGGTATCGATGCCGGAAGTACTACGACGAAGGCGGTTCTCATTAATGAAGAAGGCCAGATGGTCTTTACTTACTACGCAAGTAATCAGGGCAATCCTGTAAAGAGTGCCGTAAATATCGTCAAGCAGCTTTATGAACAGATGCCGCCGGAAACATATATCGCTAACAGCTGTGTGACCGGTTACGGTGAGAATATTATCCGCGCCGCGCTCGGCGTAGATCTCGGCGAAATCGAAACGATGGCTCACTTCCAGTCGGCGAAATATTTCTGCCCGGATGTCGATTTTATCATCGATATCGGCGGTCAGGACATGAAGTGCATGAAGATCCGTAATGGTGTCATCGACTCCATTATGCTGAACGAAGCTTGTTCTTCAGGTTGCGGATCCTTTATCCAGACCTTTGCCGAGAACCTTAACATGGATGCGCATACATTCTCGATCGAGGCTCTTTCCGCAGAGAATCCGGTCGATCTCGGTACAAGATGTACTGTATTCATGAACTCGAAAGTTAAGCAGGCGCAGAAGGAAGGCGCAACGGTCGGTGATATTTCCGCAGGCCTTTCGTATTCTGTCGTCCGTAACGCACTCTATAAAGTAATCAAGATCCGCGATACGCAGGAGCTGGGTAAGAAGATCGTTGTTCAGGGCGGTACATTCCTGAACGATGCGATCCTGCGCTGCTTCGAGCTGATTTCAGGACGTGAAGTTATCCGACCTAACGTTGCAGGTCTGATGGGTGCTTTTGGCGCAGCGATCATCGCGAAGAACCGTATGCCCAAGGACCAGAAAGTATCAGGACTTCTCGGACTTGAGGAACTGACACGCTTTGATATGACTACAGAGATGACAACATGTCCGCTCTGTACGAACCACTGTAAGCTGACGATCTCGACCTTCAGCAACGGTGAGCGTTTCATCTCCGGTAACCGCTGCGAGAGAGGTGAGGGTAAGGAAAAGGCGAAGGAGACACTCCCGAACCTGATTGCATACAAATATGCGAGAACTTTCCGTTATAAGCCGCTGGCCAAGGATAAAGCGCCGAGAGGCGAGATCGGTATTCCGAGAGCGCTCAATATGTACGAGAACTATCCGTTCTGGTTTACGGTACTGACAGAGCTCGGTTTCTCGGTCATTATCTCTCCGCGATCGAACCATGAGCTTTTTGAGAAGGGCATGGATTCTATCCCGTCCGAGAGTGTATGCTATCCTGCCAAGCTCGTTCACGGCCATATTGAGGCTTTGATCGAGAAGGGCATAAAGACGATCTTCTATCCGGATGTTCCTTATGAACGTCATGAGAATAAGGGTTCCGGCAATCACTTTAACTGCCCGATCGTTGCTTCCTATCCGGAAGTTATCCGCAATAACCTTGAGAATATTCAGGATAAGGGAATCAAGTATCTCAATCCGTTCCTGCCGCTCGATAATGATGAAGCTCTTGCCGAGCAGATGGCGATTGCCTTCTCTGATTTCGGTGTGACGAAGGCTGAGGCGGCTAAGGCGATTGCGGCCGGTAACAAAGAGTATGACGAGTATAAGGCGGATATCCGCAAAAAGGGTCAGGAGGTCATCGAAGATCTGGCCAGAACCGGTCAAAAGGGAATAGTGCTTTCCGGACGTCCGTATCATACGGATCCGGAGATCCATCACGGTATTCCGGAGATGATCAATTCTCTCGGTCTTGCTGTTCTCAGTGAAGACAGTGTTGCTGTTCCGGGAAGACTCGAGCGCCCGATCCGCGTTGTCGACCAGTGGATGTATCACACACGTCTTTATGAAGCTGCTGCTTATGTCGCGACAAACGATAATCTTGAGCTGGTTCAGCTTACATCATTCGGCTGTGGTCTTGATGCCGTTACCTCCGATCAGGTTCAGGAGATCCTGGAATCCCAGGGCAAGCTCTATACGCTTCTGAAGATCGATGAGGTCAGTAATCTCGGTGCGGCCCGTATCCGTATGCGTTCTCTTAAGGTAGCGATGGATGAGCGTGAGACTGCAAGAAAAGAAGGTACAATGCCGAAGCGTGAGAAGAGATCCTACACGATCAAGCGTGTACCGTTTACAGAAGAGCATAAGAAGCGTCATACGATTCTCGCCCCGCAGATGGCGCCAATCGAGTTTGAATTCGTTGAGGCGGTATTCCACAACCACGGATATAAGCTTAAAGTACTGAAAGAAGCGACTCAGGCGGATATCGAGTGCGGTCTGCGTTTCGTCAATAATGATGCCTGCTTCCCGACAATTATCGTTGTCGGACAGATGATCAATGCCATTCTTTCCGGTGAAGTAGACCGTGATAACACGACGGTTCTTATCACTCAGACAGGCGGCGGATGCCGTGCGACAAACTATGTTGCTTTCCTGAGAAAAGCACTTCGTGAGGCCGGCTACGGAGATATTCCTGTCATCGCTCTGTCCGTGCAGCAGTTTGAAAAGAACCCGGGATTTAAGCCGACACTGCCTTTCATTAACAGTGTACTCCGGGCGATCTGCTATGGTGATATGCTGCAGACACTTCTCTATCGTGTACGTCCTTATGAGAAGGTCAGGGGCTCTGCGAATGCTCTCTATCAGTTCTGGAACCGCTGCGGTAAGCTGTTCTTCAACCCGAAGGAGAAGTTTGAAGATATTACGACTGAGTACATCATGGCGGAGGCCTGTAAGAACGCGCCTCTGACTGAGGAAGAAACAAAAGCCGTCGAAGATCTTCTGAAGGAACTTCACTGCGCGAAGGTCGGACGTCCGTCTTCCTACCGTCGTATGATCGATGCAACGATCGATACTTTCGATAAGTTCCCGATGCTGGACATCCCGAGAAAGCCGCGTGTCGGTCTGGTCGGAGAGATCCTTGTCAAGTTCCAGCCGGATGCGAATAACCATGCAGTTGATGTTGTTGAACAGGAAGGCTGTGAAGCTGTCGTTCCGGGTCTCCTGGACTTCTTCCTGTACTGTACGCTGAACCCTGTATGGCAGGCAGAACATCTTGGCCGCAGTAAGAAGAAGGCATGGCTCAGTAACCGCGGTATCGATCTTCTGCAGTCGTATAGAAGCCACATTATCAAGCGGATGGAGGCGACCGGCAAGTTCCAGCTTCCGCAGAGCATCCGCCATATGGCTAAGAAGGCTGAGACAGTTCTTTCCTGTGGTAACAGTAATGGTGAGGGATGGTTCCTGACTGCCGAAATGATCGAGCTCATCGAGAGCGACGTGCCGAATATCATCTGTGCACAGCCGTTCGCCTGCCTTCCGAACCATGTAACAGGTAAGGGTATGATTAAGGAACTGCGACGTCAGTATCCGGAGTCGAATATCATTCCGATCGACTACGATCCTGGTGCCTCTGAAGCGAACCAGCTGAACCGAATTAAGCTGATGGTCAGCACGGCGCATTACCGCGAGGAAATGAAGCGTCAGGAAGAAGAAAAGAAGAATTCATAACGTTAGGGAGATACCTCTATGTCGGATGCCAAACGATTACTTCTGGTAGATGGAAACAGTATCATCAACCGTTCCTACTATGCGACAGCGGGACGGAATAATCTTACGGCTCCGGACGGGACTCCTACGGGTGCGGTGAACATCTATCTCAACACACTCTCGAAGTATATCTCCGAGGTGGAGCCTACGCATACATGTACGCTTTTCGATCTGAAAGCACCGACTTTCCGTCATAAGGCATACTCTGAATACAAAGGGACCCGTAAGGGGATGCCGGATGATCTGGCTGCCCAGATGCCTGTTCTGAAGGAAGTGCTCGATGCGATGGGCTTCCCCAGATATGAGCAGGAAGGACTCGAGGCCGATGACCTGATCGGAACGCTCAAGACAATGGGCGTAAATGCCGGATTTGAGGTCTTTATCCTTTCCGGTGATAAGGATGACTTCCAGCTGATCGATGAGCATACGAAGGTCATCATGCCGGTCACGAAGAAAGACGGTTCCGGCACGGATTATTATGACGAGGCGCTTTTCCAGGAGAGATATGGCATTCCGACCTCTGATTTTGTTACGGCAAAAGCACTTATGGGCGATAGTTCCGATAACATCCCGGGTGTAAAGGGTATCGGTGAAAAGGGTGCAATGGACCTTGTCAGAAAGTATAAGACGCTGGATGGTCTCTATGAGCATCTTTCCGAGTTGAGTCCGAAGCTTCGAGAGAAACTCGAAACAGATAAAGATAATGCGTATATGTCCCTGATGCTCAGTAAAATCGTCACGGATGCCGAGATCGGGATCACACTCGATGAACTCGTCAGAAAGCCTCTGGACAATGCATCTACGGCCGCGTGCTTCTATAAGTACGGTTTCCGTGCGCAGATGAAGAAATGGAATATCGATGAGGCAGCGGTTGCCGAAGCGACTCCGATCGTTGAAGAATCCGAAGAAGAGGCCGCTTTCCCGAAGCTTTCCGGAAAACGTCCGACGATCCTTTTGAATGAAGACAGCAGCTCTTCCATGAAAACGATCCTTGCCCTGATTTCCGAAAGCAATCCCGTCGCAATCGATATGGCCGATCAGAACGGTCCTGTGCTGGGACTTTCCGTTGCTGCGGATCAGATCTATGTATGGTCCCAAGAAAACGATATAAGTAAGGTGCTTTCGGAGCTGAATAAAGCCGGTATTGGCACTTCTTCGGAAAAAGCACCTGTCGTTTACAGTGCGAAGAATCATTTCAAACTTTTGGAGAACGGACTTGCTTTTGATCACGTCTTCGATGTGGAGATCGCAGGCTATGTCTTAAATCAGATCGAGGGTGCGGATCCTTCCTTTGAGATGCTGATTGAACATGGTACAAGAAGACCGTTCCCGATCCTGGAAGGCTACGGAGAAGCCAAGGATGACGCAAAGAATAAGAACCGTCAGCAGGATCTGTTTTCGCTGATCGACGGTATTTCGGAAACGGAAAAAGAGATCACCGAGGACGATGTCCTCGACTTTGCTTACCGTGTGCTTCTTACGCGCTGGCTGTCCTTCTATCAGAAGGCAGATGTGGAGAAACAGGGTATCGGGAAGCTGATCTATGAGATCGAGATGCCTCTGGTTATGGTACTTGACCGTATGGAGCGAAGAGGCGTTCTAGTTGATGTCAGTAAGATCGACGAGCTCCATAAAGAGTTTGACGGTAAAGTCCGTGAACTTGAGAAGGAGATCCATGAACTGGCAGGAGAAGAGTTCACTATTCTTTCTCCGAAACAGCTCGGAAAAGTGCTTTTCGACAAGCTGGGGCTTCCGTCCGGAAAGAAACTGGCAAGCGGCGGTTACTCAACGAATTCCGAAGAGCTTGAGAGGATCCGCGATAAGCATCCGATAGTCAATAAGATACTTGAATACAGGCAGATCCAGAAACTTGATTCGACCTTTGTTATGGGTCTGAAGAAGAGCATTTCCGAGAAGGATGGCCGCGTACATACGACATTCAGTCAGGCGATGACAAATACAGGAAGACTCTCGTCTTCAGATCCGAACCTTCAGAATATCCCGATACGAACGGATCTCGGATCGTTGATCCGCCAGACATTTGTTGCGAAAGACGGGTATGTCCTGATCGATGCCGACTACTCACAGATCGAACTTCGTCTGCTCGCGGCGATCTCGCATGATGAAGAGATGATCGCGGCATTTAAAGAAGGAAGGGATATTCATACCAAGACAGCCTGCGGTATCTTCGGAGTCCCGCCGGAGATGATCGATGCGGGCATGCGCGCTGCAGCCAAGCGCGTCAACTTCAGTATCGTATATGGTGTAAGTGATTACGGCCTGTCTCAGGACCTCGGCATCAGCGTTTACGAAGCGAAAAGATATATTGAAGAGTATTACCGCCAGTTCCCTACGATCAAGCCGTGTCTTGACGGCTTCAAGCAGGAAGGAAAAGAGAAGGGCTATGTTTCAACGCTCTTCGGCAGAAGAAGGATCCTGAAGGAACTGACATCTGCGAACTATAATATCCGCAGTTTCGGCGAGCGTGCCGCGATGAATACGCCGATCCAGGGAACTGCCGCCGATATCATCAAGCTGGCGATGAACCGTGCAGATCAGGCACTTCGCGAAAAGGGATTTGACGCAAATCTGATCCTTCAGGTACACGACGAACTGATCGTTGAAGCAAGAGAGGATATCGCGGAAGAGGCGGCAAAAGTGCTTTCCGAGGCGATGGAAAAAGTCATTGAGCTTGATGTCCCGCTCATTGCAGAAGCAAGAACGGGCAAAACGTGGGCGGAAGCTCACTGATAAAATTGGAGGAAGAAGATGTTTGTTTTAGGTGTCACAGGTGGTATCGGAACAGGGAAAAGCACTGTTTCCGGATACTTCAGAGATAAAGGAGTCGAGGTGCTCGATGCTGACGAGATTTCCAGAAAGGTTACGGATGTCGGAGGTGTCGCACTTCCTGAAATCGCCGAGCTTTTCGGTCCCCGTGCGATCACGGCAAACGGCGCCCTGAACAGAAAATATGTGGCATCTCTGGTATTTACCGAGAAAAAGAAACTTGATAAGCTCTCCGCTATCGTGCATCACTATGTGCTTACAACGATCGGCGAAGAGATCGCCAAAGCAGCAGAGCGTAAGGTCAAACTCATCGTCCTCGATGTCCCGATCCCGGTAAAACATGGTTTCGTAGATGTCTGCAACCAGATCCTCGTCGTCAGCAGCAACGATGAAATCCGTCTCGAAAGACTGGTTCTTCGCGGCATGGATAGGGATGACGCCAGAAAAAGAATGGCGATGCAGATGACACGTGAGGAGTACGAGGAGCTTGCCGACCGCGTACTGGTCAATGACGGAACGATCGAAGAACTCTATGAGCAGATCGAGAAATACATCAAAGAAGAGCTCAATGAGCGGGGTATCCGTATATGACAGCAGGAATTATTCTATCTGCATTTTTCCTGCTTTTTTCTGTGACCGTTACAGTGATCTTTTTTGCGGTGCTTCGGTCTAAACCTTTTGCGAAGTTTGCAGGAGCATCAACGGCTGTATATGCATCCGCCTGCCTGATGATCTTTCTGCTTGCGGTATTTAAGAAGGATCTGCCGATCCTTTTCTTCATCCTCGCTGATGCCCTCGCAACGATGGTCTGCGCCATGATCACGGCGATGATGATCGTATTACTCATAAAAACAACTCCTGTGGAGACTAAACCGAAGGTAGATGAAGAAATAAAAGAGAAGACAGAGTAGAGGAGAATCGCTATGGGAATGGGTGGTCCGGGACCGATGAGAATGGGTCCCCGTGGTTTTCTGACTGAAGAAGAAAAAAAGAACAAGCCGAAGGTCGATAAGAAGCTTCTGAAGCGTATCGCGTCCTACATGAAGCCGTATAAACTTCAGTTTGCTCTGGTATTTCTGGCGATACTCCTGTCTGCCGTGATCGGCCTTTTTCCGTCGATCATTACCGGACAGATCGTTGATAAGGCCCTTCTCGGCGATGATATGGGTCTTCTGATCAAACTTCTGCTGCTGGCTTTTGCCGCTCTTACCGCATCTCAGGTGATCAGTGTTCTCGAAAGCTACATCAATGCTTGGATATCCCAGCGGATCATCTTCGATATGAAAAACGAGATGTACCGTCATCTTCAGTGGATGCCTCACAGCTTCTTCACGACCGAGAAGCAGGGCGATATTATCACTCGAATGAATACGGATATTTCCGGTGTCAGCTCGGTTATCTCCAATACTCTTTCCAGCTGTGTAAATAATCTGGCTACGGTAATAACCACGCTTGTAGCACTCTTTACCTTGAGTATCCCTCTGGCGCTTGTCGGTATCATGATCATTCCGCTTTTGATCCTTCCAACCAGAAATGTCGGTCAGCAGCGCTATAAGATGCTTACCAAGACGCAGGAAAAGAACGATGAACTCAACCAGGTGATCAATGAGACCCTGTCCGTATCCGGTTCAATGCTGGTCAAGCTTTTTACAA
>JAFWSW010000094.1 GCA_017519205.1 Clostridiales bacterium
GCCGACAGCCACTCCGACACCTTCTCCGTCTCCGACGCCGGTGCCGGAATATGTGGAGCCGACCATCACCGACGGCGCAAAGTGGTATAACGGATATGTCGATCCGCGTTCTGTACGTGCAGAGATCGTGTCCAATCCGGATGACATCGCCGTTCTCGTCAACAAATACTATGCCAGCCCCGAGTCCTATGTACCGGAGCTGGTCTGGGCAAAATACTCTGCCAGCCAGCAGCTCCGTCCCGAGGCGGCAAAGGCCTGGGAAGAGATGCACGATGCCTGTCTTGCGGATATCGGTCAGGATCTTTACCTGATCTCCGGCTACAGATCCTGGGCCACGCAGACCGCAAGCTTCAATAACGCGATCCCCAGACGAGGCCTCGATAAAGCCGTCTGTAAGAATGCTTATCCGGGAAGATCCGAGCATCCTCTCGGTCTGGCACTGGATATCAACATCAAGAGCGACCCGGAGATCCGCGACAACTTCGTCTATACGACTGCCGGCCAGTGGGTCCTCGAGCACGGTCACGAATACGGCTTCATCTGGCGCTACCCGGCCGACAAAGGTCACATCACCGGATATGGTGTAGAGGGCTGGCACTTCCGCTATGTCGGCGTCGAAGTCGCCACCGAGATGTACGAGAAGAACATCGCCACACTAGAAGAATACTACGGAAAACCGCAGATCCTCCCGAGCGATTACAACGAGTAAACGCCGTTTGTGATCACGATCAGATAAAGGAAAAAACTATGCTGATTAGCCATAACGGAGATTACCAGATCTTCGATATCGGAACCAAAATATACTCCTGCTACGCGATCACGTGTAAGGACAAGGCCGTCATGATCGATGCCGGTCCTCTTTCCGAACGCGACCTGATCGAGAAGAATCTCGGGAAGGATTTTCTTTTCGATATGGATGCGATCTTCCTGACACATGTGCATGGCGATACCGCGGGAAATGCCGAGTACTTTTCCATGCTCTTTAACTGCCCGGTCTACTGCATGAAGGATGCCCTGATCTCTCTTCAGAAAGGCGCCTGCAAGCGTCCGGGAAAGGATCACCCGTATGTGAAGAGAGCCGGTGCCGCCGGAAATGTCGTACCGAAACTCCCGGCATTTATCCCTTTTGAAGCATGTCAGAACGCACATCCGATCACTAAAGCAATTGCCGAAGAATACCTGGGAAAAGATGTCCAGCTCCTGATGACCCCCGGTCATTCGGAAGACTCGATCTCTTTCCGTATCGGAGATGTCGCCCTGATCGGTGATGCGGCCCAGTTCAATAAACGTGTCCTCGCTCCTGTCTTCGTCGACAATGAAGCCCAGCTTGCCAGAACATGGGAGACCCTGATCGGACTTAAATGCAGCCAGTATCTCACCGCCCACGGCCGCCCCTTCTCCGCCGACGAATGGCTGGGCAATAAATAATAGAAGGAATACGGAAAGATATCCATTCAGAAGAAATAAAGAGTGAAAAATCTCCTTCGAGGCGAGTTTTTTTGCGCAGCAAAAAACTGTCTGAGCCTAGAAAGAGATACTTTTCACTCTTAGTTGTTTTTAATAGTAATCTTTCCGGATGCCTTCGATGATCTCATCGCGCATGATCCTCGACAGCCCGATCGCCGTGGTCGATGTCACCACCAGGAAATGAACGAAGATCACGATCAGGAAATACGGTACATTAATGTAGCTTGGGATCGTCGGCGAAATAAACATCACGCAGATCTGCATTGACAGTAGAAGTATCATCAGAAGAAGCAGCATACTCTCGAAGAAATACACCAGACTCTCCGATATGACCATGCGGAAAAGTGTCTTTCTGGACATGCCGACAGACGTCAGAAGGATATACTCCTTTCGACGGAAGACGATGTTGCTGATAACGGTCATGATGACATTCAGGAAACACATGAAACTCAGCATCGCAACATAGCCGTACATGATGATCCGTACGAGTGAATTGACCGCACGGCGTGCGCGGAAATCGATGCCGTTATCCGTGAGCGTATCCGTCAGATAGAGATCGTTTTCAAGAATGCTCTTCATATCTGCAACTGCATTGACAGGCTTTCCCGCAGTGAAGAGAAATATTTCATAACCGGAAAGCGACTTCATCCGGTAATAATCGAGACGGGATAGCGGGACATAGACCTGCATCGTTGATTCATTCAGCTGAAGATCCTGGGACAGGTCGAGTTCTCTAACAGGGGTAAGACCGAATAAAAAGCTCGGACGGTTCGACATATTGATATCCATTCTGATTTCAGAAGGAAGTTTTTCAAAACCCTTCCCATGGTAGATCTCACTTCCATTATCATCAAATACCGTCAACGTGTTATTGATCAGACACTGATTGGAACCGTACTCGAGAAACGGATCCGGATCGATACCGTTCTTGGTAAGCAGTTCCCGATATGTAGCATCATCGATAAAGACGATCGACATGTAGACACAGCTTTCGTCATAGGAAGACGACAAAATGCTGTAGCGGATATCGCCGGATACCAGCGTGGAAAAATCAAACTGCATCTCTGCCTGCGTGACAAATACCAGTCTGGACGACTTCACTGTATCCACCGAACCGAGCTTATAGAACATGGACTGGTCTTCATCGGTAAACCCGGCTTCCCCGGTTCTTTTCGTGTAAGAGATCACGTTCCCGGATTCATCCTCTTCAACCCTGTAATTCTTAGTTACCGACCGGACCAGCATGTTTGCAAAAAGGATCATGAAAACACTGGCCATGATCGAGATCACGGTCGCAAGATATCTTTTTCTGTAGCGGTGATAATTCTTAAGGGAAAGTGCACCTGTGAACCCGAAGATACGCGTGGCGATCGCATGGTATTTCCTGCTGTCTCTCGTCTGTGTATAGCTCTCATTAGCGCGGACTGCCTCCATCGGCAGGACCTTGGAC
>JAFWSW010000008.1 GCA_017519205.1 Clostridiales bacterium
CATTCGTCATTTTTCTCCAGCATCCTTGCCCGGAAAAGTGATTTTCGATAATCATCCAAACGCAGATGTGCCCATCTGGCGCGTTCCGCAAATTCATCGCCGTCCAGATATGAAATCTGGTTCGCCAGTATATTACGGATGCCGATGATCGCCGCTATAGCTAAAACGATATAAAGTCCATGACGGGTTCCATCCTGCTTGAAAAACTTGATCAGCAGGTAAGATACTATTCCGAGAATAATGCTCGCAGCGCCATTAAAAAGCGATCGGAATCCCATGGCCATGCCGTTTCCCGCAGCATCACTGTTGGGATGGAAAGGCGCGAAATAGAACCAGTAAAGATTAAAGAAAAAGAGCTCGATCACAGCGAGAAAAGGCAATTTCAACGCCATGAAATAGATACCGGCCAACTGTGTTGCTAAAGTGAGAAATAAAAACAACGTCAGGAAGAAATTTCTTGCACGATAAGCAGGCTGGTACATCTCTTTCGCGATCACGCCGAAAAAGCTGAATATGAAACCGGCTAACAGTAATACGATTATCTTAATCATTCTTCGTGGTGAAACCCATCTCCTCAACGATCGCTGCGGCCGAACCTACATAGTCATTACATTTCCCGCTGAAGAAACCGCGAAGCTCGCCACACTTCAGATACTTGTGCTTTTCAATAAATCGCTTCTCGAATTCAGCAACATCCGCATCTGAACCACCCATCTCACGGATGGTCTGTTCTGCAGCGAGCACGGCACCACACATTCCGCCATTCTCTCTCGGTTTTGGAGGATTTGTCTTATTCGGATTATTCGCGCTGAGCGAATCATATACGGCCATCGCACAATTCATTCCGCTGCGGTGATTATTTCTTGCTTTTGATTCAAAATCTGTCATTTCCTTACCTTACCTTATTTTACAGACACTACCAGGTCATGTTCTCGACAAGTGTCTCGAAGTCTTTGCCACTGTTTCTTTCTACTCCGATGTAACTGATTTCGTTGTGTTGCGACATGACGAGACTGTAGCAGCAGACGTAGTTAGAAAGCATATCGTCATCTTCTTCAGTACAGTAATACAGATTGATTTCGCACGTTTCATCTCGCTCCTTAACAATCTTGATGAGTTCATCCACCGTCTGCTCTTGCGCTGTAAAAGCACCGTCCTTCTTGTATATGATGACATCGACATGACTGAAGCGGGCATACTTCTGCAAGTATGTATTAAAGCTCATATACTCGATCGGTGTTGTTGGCTCGCAGAGGTACTGGACTTCGCATGAATCGCAGCTGAAATGTTCTTCAAAGACTTCCTTGATATATTCCTCCATGTTTTCCTTATAACGGATGGAGTTATAGTTTGTATAGGGTGGTTCCCCCTCAGAATTAAAATTGTTAGAAATATAGATTTTCTGATCCGGGTATTTTTCGGATTTAACGACAACTGTACCCATACCATCCATGTAACCACCATTGCCATCCAAAACATTTTGGTGGAAACTTTCATACTCAAAATGGTCATCTATAAATGAGTTATTTAATCTCTCGACCCAGCCGAGCAGTTCTTCTTCTGCTTTTGACTTTTTATCTTTACATCCCGCCATGACAAATACCATAGCAACGACCAGAAGAATGGCAACCAGTTTTTTGAATTTTCTACATGCTGTATTCATATCTGTCTCTAGTTGAAAGATGCTTTTCGATGAGTCCGTTTACTGATTATATTATAACATGGCGGATACTTCTGTTCCCCAAAAAAGAAACTGCAACTACAGAATTCAAGCACAAAAGAAAATCCCTTGCGGACTTCCGGAAGACGCATCGCGTCGAGGACGTAGCAAGGGATCTGACTTTTGGTGCGGATGACAGGACTTGAACCTGCACACTTTCGTACCAGAACCTAAATCTGGCGTGTCTGCCAATTTCACCACATCCGCGTATGGATGTTCCGAGCCGGGATCTGCCCGAAAACATGAAGTGATGGTATCATTTTTTGCATATTTGGTCAATCATACCCTCATGTGGAAAAGACATGTATAATGTAGAAAGATCCGCAAAGGAGCAGAAGTAAATGCAGTTGGATTCACAGGAATACCACATCACCTGGTTGGGCGCCATGATCGCTTTGATCTTGCAGAGCATCGCGCTTATTATCAAGTGCGGTCTTTTTACGGGCGCCGGCTTTATTGCCGCAAGCCTGATCCTTCTGAATCTGTCGTATTTTTCCCAAAAGAACGCGAAGAAGTTTTTCTCGATATTGCTGCTTCTTTCGGAAGCCCTTGCCGTGATCCTTCTCCCCCGCTGGTTTATGGGTGTTCTGGCACTTCCCGTTCTCTCCTGCTGCTGGTTTTGGAACATCCGCATGTGCCATTTCCTGAATGTCATCTTTAGTTTTGGCGGCTGGATACTGGAGCTTATCTTTACTCATCCCGAGCCTGTCGATGCCATCCTGCATCTCGGATTCGCTGTTCTGGCTTTTGTTCTTTGGGAGATCGTGCTCACTTCTCTTCGCCGGTCGGCCCTTACCCACAGCCGCCTCAATCAGGCGCTCGCCGCAGCAGCTGTGGAAGCATTGGAGCAGCGGTCTCTCCGCGAAGAAATTGCAAAGAATCAGAAGATCAACGAAAACAATGCACGCCTCGAAGAGCGTGAACGCATCTCCAGAGACATCCATAACTACGTCGGTCATACACTGTCGGCTGCAACCGTGACGCTGGACGCTGCCTCCCTTCTGGTCCCTTCCGACAAGGAAAAAGCACTGGAGAAGATCGACTCAGCCAACTCCCGTGTCCACGAAGCGATCTCCTCCGTACGAAGTGTCGTCCGTACACTCGATGCGGAAGACGACCGCATCGCCATGGACGACTATCTGCTTTCACTGGAAAAGATGATCGACGAATTTAAGTCGGACACCACATATAAGGTGTATCACAACTTCTCACAGATCAAGGCAAAGACGAGGATCCCGATCCAGACGGCATCCTTTCTGTCTTCTTCCCTTTCCGAGCTTCTGACGAACGGAGTCAAACACGGAAATGCTGACCTCTTCGTGATCACCTTCATTTTAGATACAGGACACATCCGACTCAAGGTACAGGACAACGGATGCGGATGGGGAAAGCTGACCCTGAATGAGAAAAAACTGCGTCTTGCGAACGGCTTCGGTCTTCGTAAGATCAAGGACTATACCGAGAGCTGCGGAGGCAGCTTCGAAATCGAGAGCGAGGATGGCTTTACCGTAAGCCTGTCCCTGCCTTTTGAGGAGGAAAACACATGACGAAGATACTTCTTGTGGATGACGAACCGCTTCTTCTGGAGAGTCTGGAGATCATCCTCTCCATGTCCGGAGATTATACGATCATCGGAAAAGCCGGAAACGGCGTAGAGGCACTCGATATTCTTTCGAAGGATATCCCTGATCTTATGCTCGTGGATCTGAACATGCCGGGCATGGGCGGCATCGAGCTGATCCCGAAGGTGCATAACGAACACCCGCAGATCAAGATCATCGTACTTACCACATTCTACGATGAAAAAAGCATCTCCCACGCAATCGCAGGAGGCGCCTGTGGCTATCTTCTGAAGGACTCCGGAAAAGATGCGATCCTGAATGCCATTTCCCAGGCACTTCACGGTCAGAGCGTACTGGATTCCAAAGTCATGGAGAAACTGAATTCCATGCTGGCGTCCGGAAATACAGGTAATGCAGAAAACTCTGACAGTAGTTCTTCTTCCGCTTCAGCAAATGTATCGGACACATCTACTAAAACGATCGATCTGGATGATTATGGTATGACAGACCGTGAGAAAGAGATCTGCCGTCTGATTTCCGAAGGATGTACCAATTCGCAGATCGCATCGATCCTTTTCATCAGTGAAGGAACCGTAAAAAACTACGTGTCTACGATCTATGACAAGCTCGGCGAGCACGACAGGACAAAAGTCGTACTCATGCTCACACGCTGTAAGTTCTAAGAAGGATCAGTCTCCGTTCAGAAGCACATCCATATCAGTGTAGCCGGCTTCCCGCATGAAATCGTAGTATTCCTCCAGGAAGTCACTCTCGTCTTCACCATAGAAAGAAGATGCGGTAACGATTCTACCGTCGATACGGATATATTCCGCTTCCGTAACACCGTTCATGGAGACAATATACGCGAAGCGGTCCTCGTCTTCATCATCGACACCGACTACAGCCTCATCTGCGTTTCTCAGCTGCTTTTTCACCGATTTAAAATCGATCATTTCCAGATAGTAATCATAGAAATCCGAAGCGGTCTCCTTATCGCTGAATTCGATCACCAGCGAACTGATGATTTCCTTCTCGCTCGTCTTGGCAAACATCACCATGTGCTTCACCGTTTCAGAATCAATAGGAGCATCGTCTTTCATTTCGATATCTACCAGATCATCCGAGGAAAGACAAACATATGCGCCATCGCCGAAAGTGGTATTTCCTACGACGAGGTTTTTCCTGATGGCGTTTTTCTTCTGTTTCGCGGTCATTTCCGCGGCATCACAGCAGTTCACCGCGGCATCGATCATCTTTTTCTCCGCTTTTTTATATTTGCTTTCAAATAAAGAACAGCCCGCCATAGTGACTGTCATAATGACAGCCACCAGAACGGACAGTTTTTTCATATTCCTGATATGCATCGGATACCTCAGACTATCTCGAATCAGTCGTCGTCTTCTTCTCCGCCATCGAGCAGGGCTTCCATATCCGTGTAGCCGATTTCTCTCATGAAGTCATAGTACTCTTCAAGGAGGTCTGTATCTTCGTTGCCCTCATATTCGATCATCGTAACGGTCGTGCCGTTTACTTCAAAAAAGAGGCCCATTACTTTGGAATTGGAAACGTAGATAAGAGCAATTTTATTATCGTCTTCTTCGATACCATAGTCGGCTTTCGCTTTCTTCAACTGCTTCTTAAGGGTCTTTAAGTTCATACTCTTTGTCACATACTCGAAGCATTCCTCTGCTGCGTCTTTATCCGTGGTCTCGATCAAAAGAGATGCAAAAGAAGATTCTCCTTCAAACTTACGGAACATAAGCATGTTCTTCATATTTTCCGGATCCATGCCCATATCATCTTCGTCCGCATCGATATCTTCGAAATCTTCTTCATTAAAAATGACATACGAAGAACCGTCAAAGTACTCTTCGAAATCTTTCATACGGGACTTCTTGACCTTCTTTTTGGTCTTTGCACTCATTTCCTCGGCATCAAAGACAGCTTCCAGAGCGCTGATCATCTTCTTTTCAGAACTCTTGTACCCACCCTTTTTCGCACAGCCGGCCATGCTGAAAAGCATAGTCAGAACCAGTGCACACGATAATAACTTCTTCATTTCTATTACCTCCGATCAGTTGATACTAATACTTATTCCATCAGTGCTTCCATGTCGGTCAGGCCGGCATCTTTTGAGAACTCGAAATACTCTTCATAGAGATCAGCATCTGTTTTTCCTTCGTAGTAGCAGATCGAAATGACCTTCGAGTCACGCTTCAGATATACACCGGTCGCTTTATTC
Source organism: Clostridiales bacterium (assembly GCA_017519205.1). GTDB lineage: Bacteria > Bacillota > Clostridia > Saccharofermentanales > Saccharofermentanaceae > Scatonaster. The sequence continues at coordinate 5,525 of JAFWSW010000008.1, forward strand.
AGATCTTCAGATGCCATAATGGCAGCCAGCATGTCATCATCATCTTCAAAACCATACTCGGCATCGTGCTTCTTTGCCGACTTCTTAAGTTCCTTCTCCGTTGTTCCTAATATTGTCATGAAATGGTCGTAGATCGTTACTGCCGCATCCTCGTCTGTTGCTTCGATAACATAGGCAATAATATAGGAAGCAGATTCTTCAGACTTAACGAAGAGGAACATGTTCTTCATATCCTCCTCATCAAACTCGGTCTGATCGAAATTGAAATCCTCGAGATCGTC
>JAFWSW010000095.1 GCA_017519205.1 Clostridiales bacterium
CCGGCTGCGATCGAAAAAACCGGTACCGGGTTGTAAAACTCATCGATTTCCTGATAGATGCGGCGATAGACACCCTGTCGATACAGACCCATTCGAATCCGGCTTCTGTCAGCAGCTGGAAATCCCACTGGGGGCGGGGCTTCTGTACAGCCCCGACAGTCCTTGTGATCGCTTCGTTCTCTTCCCAAAGAGATTCCGGCAGCGCGGTATGCGCACGGGACGATCTTTCTGCAATGTCAGAGAATGCTGTCGATCAATCGCTTTGTATAAGAGTGCGAGGGATTTTGGATGACATTATCCGGGATCCCTTCCTCTACGATCCTTCCCTGATACATCACGAGCACCCGGTCACAGAACTGCTGGACCAGCGCTATGTCATGGCAGATGAATAAAATCGAGAATTCCTCTCCCTGCTGCCTGCGCAGGGTTTGCAGCAGGGACAAAATCTCCTGCTGGACCGTGACATCCAGGGCTGATGTTGCTTCATCGCACAAGAGGATGGAAGGCCGGATGGCCAGTGCCCTGGCGATGGCTGCGCGCTTTAGTTCACCGCCCGACAGTTCATGGGGAAATCTGTCGGCAAGATCACCGATCCCGAGCTTTTCGAGATGCAGCTTCGCCTTCTCTTCGTATGCTAGTCTCTCTTCGGACGAACCAGCCAGAAACGGCTCCACGATATTCTCGAGGATCGTATAGTTTTTAAGAAAGAAATTACTCTGCGGCACATATCCGATCCTTCTTTTATGGATATCGGACAGTTCCTCATCAGATAGTTTATACAGATCCTTCCCCTCGAAAAGCACTTGTCCCTCGTCCGGGTCGAGTATGCCCGCTAAGACTGCAAGGAGAGTGCTTTTGCCGGAGCCGGATTCGCCCATCACAGCGATGAACTCTCCTTCATCGATAGAGATCTCCAGGGAATCCAGGATCTTTCTTCTTCCTGATTTGTAACTCTTACTTATACCTTCTGCGATTAGCATCTTCTCACTCCTCCTTCCGAAGTGCCAGATACGGCTCAGTATTTGTCGTGTGTATGATAAAGAACACCGAGGCCAGGAATACGATCAGGATCACGATACCTACGATCAGCAGGATCTGAACAAGAACGGATGCGATCCCCGGGCCGAGATACGGCATATCCAGGGACTTCCCGATATATCTTCCGAACGGGATCACGATCAGGGCGCCAAGGAGACTTCCGCCCAGCGCGCCTGCGAGGCTGATGAGTCCCATCTCGGAAAGAAGCTTTCTGATGAGATCTTTCTTTCTGTGGCCGAGCACCCGGAGAAGTGCGATCTCCGGTTTTCTTCCCTTCATGATGATGCTGTTGATGATCAGAAGGATCGCGACCAGAAGGATCCCGAGAGACAGCGAGATCACGTTCACCACACCGGTGATTTTCCCAAGACTTCCGGACAAAGACTCATGAAGCTTCTTCGGATAGACGACATCGAAGATATCGCCGATCGTCTTATGCGCGGAGTCGATGACCTGCTCGGTCGTATGAGATCCATCCACATTGATGAAGATCGAAGAAAGAATATCTCCCTTCTTCTGTTCCTCGGTTAAGAAAGATCCTTTCTCTTCGGCATTTCTGAGGAGTTCCGCTTTTGCATCGGCAGAGAAATACACCGAGCTGTCCAGAGCCGTTCCGGTCCTTGCCATCTGCGATGCGATCGCATATTCCTGCCCGAAGAGCTTGATCTTTCCGTCTTCACTGACGATGTCACTTCCGACGATGACCGCATCGCCGGAGAGCTTCTGCTTATACTCCGTCTCGATCCACGGTCCTACGACAAAATCACTATCCGGATCGAAGAACACGATCTGGACTTCACTGCTGCAGCAGTCAGCGGACAGAGACTTCAGGAAGCACTGCGACGTGGAATCTGAGATCCCGTCGATCGACTGCACTTTCTCATAGACTTCTCCCTCGAAGTAGAAGTTACTGCGGCTTCCCTCCAGAAGCATATTCTCCGCTTTTTCGCGTTCGCCTTTCGGAACGAGCATGATGTCCGCACCGAGGCGCTTCCTCATATTGCCCATTCCTTTTTTCAGGCTCACACTGATCACGGTAACGGAAAAAAGCATGACCGAAAGAATGACGACAGTTGCCAAAAGGCACGCGTTAAGAAACGCGTGTCTTTGGATGTCTTTTATCGTGTTCTTCGTTTTTTTGAATCTCATTTCTCACTCTCGCTTTTTATCAGGAAGACGATATTGGCAGCTGCGGTGAGCGCCAGAAGAACACTGAGCACGATCAGGGCCGGATATGTTTTCACACGGCAGGCCATGTCACTCATTTTGCAAAGGCCGGTGAGCTTCGCCGGGAAAGCCAGTACCAGGCCGGCATTCAGGAACTGTGCGATCGAGATGCCGAGACGGATATCCTTATTCTTCAGGAAGAAGTAGATCACGCCAAGTGCTGCAATCACAAGACCTGCGCCGATCTCTGCTTTTTTCGTAAAGAAGCAGGCCATCTTCATCTCGCTTTCACACACCGGGAAAAGCACTGTCGGCGCGAGTATTACAAGAAGTCCTAAAAGGACGAAAGCGGCTGCAAATATAATTCTGTTTTTCATATGTGTTTTCTTCTTTCTTTTTAGTTTTATAGGTAGTATTCGACTTCGTCCACCTGTCCGCCGAGATTTAAGACATTCAGGATCTTGGTTCTGTATTCCTGGAAAGTGTCCTGCGCACGGGCGCGGGGACGCGGAAGATTGATATCGATGATCGCTTCGACTTTCGAAGGTCTTGCCGACATGACGACGACCTGATCGGACATATAGATCGCTTCATCGACATCATGAGTAACCATGACCATCGTCATGTTGTGTTTCTTCCAGATGTTGATGATCTCATCCTGAAGATTCATTCTGGTAAAGGCATCAAGTGCGCCGAGCGGCTCATCCAGAAGCAGTACGGACGGATGTCCCACGAGTGCTCTGGCGAGCGATGCTCTCTGCTGCATGCCTCCGGAAAGCTGATGCGGATAGGACTTTTCAAAACCTTCCAGTCCGACAAGATGAATATAATCCGCAACATCCTTTTTCTGCTGTTTATAAATATGTCTGGCCTTCAGTCCGAATGCGATATTCTTTTCGACCGTCAGCCACGGAAAAAGGTTGCTTCCCTGAAATGCGAAGCCTCTGTCACTTCCCGGCTTTTTAATCTCTTTGCCGTCTAATTCGATCGGTCCCTTCGTCGCCTTATCGAGTCCTCCGATGATACGGAGAAGCGTCGATTTGCCACAGCCCGAAGGTCCGATGAGACTTACGAAGGATCCCGGTTTAATATCCAGTGAAAACCCATTTAGGGCGACGATATCTTCCTTTGTCGGATCGGTATTCGGAAACTGTTTGTATACATCTTTGATGCTTATCTCTCCTACCATTTGATGACTCCTTTCTGCCATGTCAGCACTCTGTCACGAACCTTAAAGAGGATCGTCAGTGTCAGGGAGCAGATCACAGCGATGATGATCAGGCCGGCATATACTCCGTCGTAAAGCATGACGGATTTCTGCCAGTTGATATACCAGCCAATTCCGCTGGAATTACCATTCATCTCGACGGCCATCAGTGTCGCGAAAGAAGACACCGTTCCGTAGAAGGCACCGAGGAAAATACTCGGCATCGCCGCCGGGATCGCCACGTGGATGATCTGGTACAGAGTCGAAGCGCCGAGTGTTCTGGACACTTCGAAGTTAACATTATTGATGCTCTGTATACCGGAAGAGGTCATCAGCGTGACCGGGAACCACACCGCAAATGCGATAAGAAATACATTCGCTTCGTGCGTTGTCGGAAATGTTGACAGTGCCAGCGGGATCCACGCTGTCGTCGGGATCGGTCCGATGATCTTCGTGATCGGATTGAGCCAGTATCCCACGACTTTAAAGTAACCGAGCATGAGTCCTGTCAGGAATCCGACGGTCGCACCCCACAGGAAGCCCGTTGCCAGAAGTTTCAGCGAATCGCCGACATTTTCCAGAAGGAAGACTCTGCTTTCCACCAGAAGTCCGATAATACGGTCCAGCGACGGAAAATAAAGTGTCGGCAGCATCGTGGTCTTCGTCGTTACATAATTCAGAAGAAGCAGGAATACGATCACGCCCGTAAGAAATGGGGCTTTATACAGGATCCTCTTTCTGATCTTGTCGTAAAAGAGACCGATCAGGATCTCCAGGAGGATCACTCCTCCGATCACTGCCAGAAGATAAAGGTAATACGGATGATCCATCTTCTTCTGTTTTCCGTTATCTTCGATGTTGTAGTAGGTCAGAACTGAAATTGCTATTGCGATGAAAGGCAATAGCAACTTCAGAACTGTAAAAAGTTTTTTTCTCATGAAAACCTCTTTATCAGTTAATTGTTCACCTCGACAAATGTGCCGTTCTCATATTTATATGAATCCGGGACGCCCTCGAGCCGGGTGAATGCCTTATCAATAAATGCTTTCGGATCTGCCGCCTTCAGTTCACCGATCCTTACGAGTTCCGTCGCCGCATTCTCGATCGTAACTGCCGCGATACTTACGGACGGTCCGTAGTTATAGGATGCCAGGAGCGATGCATTGACCTCGACGTCACCGGAACACTGGTTATGTTCGATCTGGATCCTTGCCGCTTCTTTCGGATTTGCCTGTACAAAAGCACTAGCCTTCAGCATGGCTCTGGTATATGCAGCGGCTGCCTTCGGATTTTCTTTCGCAAGTCTTGTTGTAACGAATGCCATACAGCAGTATTCATTTTGGAACTTCTCATCGGTACTGAGATCGAGGATCTTCTTAAAGCCGTATTCTTTTTCCGCGCTGTAGGCGACCGGATCGTGAAGAGCGACTACATCGACCGCACCGTTTTCCAGTGCCAGCGGAAGATCTGTCAGTCCATATACGACCCACTCGACTTCGAGGTTTTCGGTCGTCACGCCGATACCGTTATCGTAAAGGAGTCTCTTCAGGGCGATGACCGAGGAATCTCCGATACCCGGAACACCGATCTTCTTTCCCTTCAGGTCGGCGACGGAATTGATCCCCGAACCTTCTTTTACATAATACTTCGTACATCCTGTATGAAGTCCTGCGGTAAATGTGATCTCCAGTCCGTTATCGATCTGGGGGATCATCGCACCGGCGAGCTGTGTCGATGCATCGACTTTATTGGAAGCAACCAGATCCGATAGATTATTCAGGTCGATCTCCTCGACTCTCCATGTGACCCCTGCCTTACTGAACTCCTCTTCGAAGTACCCGTTGTCGATCGCGATGTGAAGAGGGGCAAGACAGAGCGAACCGTTCGCGGTTCCGATGATGACATCTACATCGCCGCTGCTCTGTCCGCCGGCAGCTGTCGTTCCTTCGCTTTTCTTTTTCTTGCTACAGGCTGTCAGACTCGTTATACCTACTGCCGCGACAAGCATCACGGATAATAATTTTCTAAATGTTCTCTTCATGTGTTTCATTCCTCCCTTTACTTTTGCAGAAAGAAAAAACCGGCGAATCTTCTTCACCGGTTTCCATGTTGCTTCCGGTGATCTTTCGTCACCGGTCATGTTGCTTCCGACCGGCTCTCTTTCTGCTTGAAAAGAGCATATCATTGATCTCCGGTCTTGAATAATGCTTAACTTTTATCGTTTGCGATAACCCGTTTCTATCACAAAAAAAGCACCTGTTTTCAGGTGCTTTTCGCTATGGATCACTCTTTATATTTCAGAAGTTCATCGATATACCGCTGGCCGATCTCGCTTAACTTGTGATTGGCGCGGACGATATACCCGATCGTGAGCGGATCCTCTTCTTTCAGTTTGATCGTCACGACATCCCGCTTGAGCGCGAGGCTATCGGTCATGACACCGGTACCAATCGAGTAGCCGTTCATCGCTGCCATCAGTTCGGCTGAAGTAGCTCGGTCATTGGTCTTGATCAGCTTATCGAATTCATAGTCGCCGAGCGCTTCTTCCGTCAGATAGAAATCATTCTCGCTGCTCTGGTCAAAAGAGATGCACGGATAATCTTTCAGATCCTCCAGCGAAAGCTCTTCTGCCTTCGCCATCGGGTGGTCTTTCCAGACATAAACGAACGTCTCTCTCGTGATAAGCGAAGTGAACTCCAGCTGGTACTCACGGAAAAGCTTTCTCATCACTTTCTCATTCGTTTTGGAAAAAGCAACGACACCGACCTCACTGTCGAGGCTGCGGACATTCGAGAGGACCTCGTCTGTCCTTGTCTCGTGCACGGCGAAGGTGTACTTGCCGTTATCGTATTCTTTGACGACATTGATAAAAGCATGCACTGCAAATACATAGTGCTGCATGGACACGCTGAAATGCTTCTTATCGAGATCCCGGTCGAGATAGCGGTCCTCGATCAGTTCATACTGGCTGACCGCTTCCTTCGCATATGCGAGGAATTCTTTTCCCGGATCCGTCAGGCGGATACCCTTATTCGTCCGCTCGAAAAGCTGGATATTCAGTTCCTCTTCGAGTTCACGGATCGTTGACGAAAGTGCCGGCTGCGACACGAAAAGACGGCTCGCGGCCTCGCGGAAAGATTTGGAACTTGCGATCGCGATCACATATTTCAGCTGAAGTATCGTCATAGCGGCATCACTTCTCCTTTGATGGTTTCTTCGCTCCTGCCTTCTTGTTTACGAATTTCAATTCCTGTTTCTTGGCGCTGACCAGTGTACCGTTTTCTACCGAGTTGACCAGGAAGGTATTACCGCCGACCGTGACATCGTCTCCGATCACTGTCTCCCCGCCCAGGATCGTCGCACCGGAGTAGATCGTAACATTGTTACCGATCGTCGGATGTCGCTTGACACCACTTAATTTCTGGCCGCCTCTTGTCGAAAGGCCGCCGAGTGTCACGCCCTGGTAGATCTTGACATGCTCACCGATATTCGTCGTCTCACCGATGACGATACCAGTACCGTGATCGATAAAGAAGTGCCTGCCGATAGTGGCTCCCGGATGGATATCGATACCGGTAATGCTGTGGGCATACTCGGTCATCATACGCGGGATCATGGGCACACGGAGAAGATGCAGTTCATGTGCGATACGGTAGACCGAAACAGCGAATAATCCCGGATACGAGAAGATGATCTCTGCCTTGCTCTTGGCCGCCGGATCACCTTCGAAGCCCGCATCGACATCCGTCTCCAGACTCGCTCTGATCTCCGGGATCTTCTTCATAAATGCCAGGGTCAGTTCTTTCGCTTTTTTATCCAGAACATCCTGCGGTGCTGCTGCAAATTCATCAGTGTATTTCAGCACGATCGCGACCTGCTTCTTCAGATGGAAGATCACATCCTCGATCGTAGCAGACATCGTATTCTTCAGGGTATAGACCCGGAATACCTTATCGCTTAAGTATCCGGGATAAAGGATCTTCAGAAGATTATCGACGACAGAGATGATCACCTCTTTATCCGGCTGATGATGCACATCGATCGCATTGATCACTCGGTCATCCTCGTAGTCTTTTAAGATCAGATCCACTACATTCTGGATCTCTTTATCATTATATGATCCCATAAAGGTTCTCCTTTTTACTTTCACTTAACCATCTTCAGGCTTTCTCCACCACATGATCACGGATGCGGTTCAGACACTCTTCCATCGTCGCTCTTGGAACGGCGACATTGATCCTCTGAAAACCTGCACCATTTTTTCCGAAGATCGCACCGCTGTCGAGCCACAGTTTTGCCTCGTGGATGATCCTTCTATCGATTTCTTCCGGCGAAAGTCCCGTGCCACGAAAGTCCAGCCACATAAGGTAAGTGCCCTCTCCGTCGATCACTTTGACGCCGGGAAGATTCTCCTCTGTATATTTCTTTACAAAAGCAATGTTCTCCTTGATGTACGAGATCACGTGCTCATACCATTCCTCGCCATGCTCATAGGCCGCCTGTGTCGCCGTAAGGCCCAGTGCCGAGAGCTGGCTGATACCTGCTGCATCGACCTGCTTTTTAAAGGGTCTTCTGATCGTCGCATTCGGAATAAAGATATTGCTGATGAGCATACTTGCGAGATTAAATGTCTTACTCACGGAGGTGCAGACGATACAGTGGTCCTCGAACTCCTTCTTCACTTTCGCAAAGACCGTGTGTTCCCCGTAAAGAGCGAAATCGTTATGGATCTCATCGGCCACGACGAGCACATCGTGGTTTAAGCAGATATCGCCAAGTTTCTCCAGTTCTTCTCTGGTAAACACGCGGGACGTCGGGTTCTGCGGATTACAGAGGAAAAAGAGCCTGATCTTGTTCTCGACGATCTTTTTCTCAAAATCTTCAAAGTCGATATGGTAGCGGTTGTCCTCTCCCAGCACGAGATCGTTACTTACGATAACGCGCTTATTGTCTTCGATGACTTCGGAAAAAGGATAGTAGACCGGCTGCTGGATCAGTACCGGATCGCCCTCTTTGGTAAACGCTTTGACCGCCATGGCAAGCGCAAATACGACGCCCGGGGTCTTTACGAGCCATCTCGGATCGACGTCCCAGTCGTGATGGCGCTTCATCCATCCCGCGACCGCATCAAAGTATGCGTCGTTATGGATATCTGCGCCGGTCTCCGTATAGCCGAAGATCGCGTGCTTCGTTCTCTCGATGACGGCATCCTCGACATAGGAACTGGTCTTAAAGTCCATGTCCGCGACCCACAGCGGCAGAACATCTTCAGGCATGCCTCTTCGTACGGCAAAGTCGAACTTCAGGCTATCGGTATGTCTTCTCTCAATTACTTCGTCAAAATTCAGATTCCGTTCCGGCATCTCTTTTTCCTTCCTATTTATACTCCGGCAAAAGCACTTTCCAGATCCTCAAGGAGGTCCTCTGCGTCTTCGATCCCTGTCGAAAGACGGAGCGTACAGGGCGTGATGCCGTTTTTAAGTCTTACTTCTTCTTTCACATCCGCATGCGTCTGTGTCGTCGGATATGTGATCAAGGTCTCCGTGCCTCCCAGGCTCTCTGCAAATTTGATGATCCTGACACTTTTCAGGATCTTTAGTGCCTGTTCCTTCGTCTCCACATCGAAAGTGATCATGGAGCCGAAGCCTCTTGCCTGCTTCTTCATGATCTCGTACCCGGGATGCTCGGGAAGTCCCGGATAATAGACCTTCTTTACCGCCGGCTGTTCCTTCAGCCAGTTCGCGATACGGATCGCATTTTCCTGCGCTTTTTCCATCCTTATCCCCAGCGTCTTGATGCCTCTGATCAAAAGCCAGCTGTCAAACGGTGCGAGTCCTGCACCGGTCGTCTTGATCAGGAAGCGAAGCCTCTCTGCGATCTTCGGATCCTTCGTCACGATAAAACCTGCCAGCGTGTCGTTATGTCCGCCGAGGAATTTCGTGCCGCTATGGATCACCACGTCCGCGCCGAGCTTTAAAGGATTCTGGAAATATGGCGAAAGGAACGTATTATCCACGATCAGCAGAAGCCCGTGTGCCTTTGCGATTATACTGATCTTCTCGATATCCGATACACGCATCATCGGGTTCGTCGGTGTCTCGATGTAGATCGCTTTCGTATTCGGGCGGATCTCCTTTTCCAGATCGGCGGAAGAACAATCCACGAAAGAAAACTCATATCCGTTCTTCTTTGATACGTTATCGAATAGCCGGATACTTCCGCCATACAGATCCGCCTCGGAAATGATGTGATCTCCCGGCTGGAAAAGCTCGAACAGCAGTGTGATAGCTGCCATGCCGGTCGATAGTGCGAAGGCATCAAGGCCATCTTCCAGACCGCAGATGATCTTTTCAAGATGCTCTCTGGTCGGATTCTGCAGCCGGCTGTAATCAAATCCGGTGCTTTTCCCGACCTCCGGATGCGCATAAGTTGCCGTCTGATAGATCGGGAAACTCAGCGATCCGTAATGTTCCTTATTTTTCTCTTCATCGGTTAAGTGAAGACATCGAGTATTTATTCCTCTGACCATGTGTTTTTCTTTCTCCCCATACACCGGAAGGCTCCCCCTCCGGGTTCTTTTGTATAGGAATATAACATCCGATCAGTTTTTTGAATAATTGCGCTTTTGTATCACAGACCATAAGTAAAATCTATAACAGGGTCTCAGCTTAGGACGTTCTCTTTATACTTACTCAGCTCTGCGACATACTTCTCGGCAAGTTCACTGAGAACGGATGACTTTCGGGAGATATATCCGATCGTCATGGTCTCCTTCGTATCAAGCTTCACCGCACAATAATCCGAACCATTCAGGTCCTCACAGATGATGCCCGAACAGAGTGTATAGCCGTTGATACCCACCATCAGGTTGAGAAGCGTCGCACGGTCATTCGCGCGGACGATCTGTTTATAATCATAGGTACTCAGGACTTCTTCCGCATAGTAGAAGGAGTTATAATCTCCCTGCGCAAATACCAGACACGGATACTCATCGAGATCCGAAAGCGTAACCTTTTTCTTCTTTGCAAGCGGATTTGTCTTACTCATATATGCATAGATCCCGCAGTCGAAAAGAGGTGTAAATTCCAGTCCCGCTTCACTGAAGATCTTCGTCATCACGCTTCGGTTAAAGTCATTGATATAA
>JAFWSW010000096.1 GCA_017519205.1 Clostridiales bacterium
ATGATGACGCTGGTATTCTTTATCACGAACCGTTTTAAGAGCCCGGCGGGTGGTATGGTTATCGGCCTTCTGATCGCTTCGGGTACTTTTCAGACATTGGAAAGACTCATAGATGTCTTGATCGCAAAAGCATGCGGCGAGAACCTGATCGATGCATTTGCCGGAACAGGAAATGCATTCCGTCTTTCGGATTACTGTCTGGATAATGTTTACCTTTCTTATACTCCTTCCATGGGATCGGGAGATACGACCCGCACTGTTATCGTAGCGCTGGTATATGGCGGTTTGGCGCTGTTCCTGGCACTGTGGCTTTCTAAGAAAAAAGATGTCCGCTGCTGATGGCTTAACCTTTTCTTAACCATTTCTTTTGTAATACTAAACTTCTCCTTGGCGAATGATTAGGATTTGTTTTCTAGAATGAATTCGTAAGCACAAGGAGGAGTCAAAAAATGGATTACATTCTTACTACAAATGAATTGACCAAGACGTACGGCAAGTACAATGCGTCCAACGAAGTATCCATCCACGTACAGCGTGGCGGGATCTATGGACTGATCGGCAGAAACGGTGCCGGTAAAACCACATTAATGAAAATGATCGGCGGTCTTTCCCGTCCGACTTCCGGATCCTTCGAGATCCACGGAAAAAACGGTGAGACGACAGAGCAGATGATGCCGAAGGTCGGCATCCTGATCGAAGCTCCCGGTCTTTATCCGAATATGACGGCGATGGAAAACCTGACTACCAAGGCGATCGCTCTCGGAATCAAAGATAAGAAATATCTTCGCGGCCTGCTCGAAGAAGTAGGACTTTCCGATACAGGAAAGAAGAAAGCAAAGCAGTTCTCCCTCGGTATGAAGCAGCGCCTCGGAATCGCAATGGCACTTGTAAATCAGCCGGAGCTCCTGATCCTGGACGAGCCGATCAACGGTCTTGATCCTCAGGGTATCGCGGAAATGAGAGCGATCCTTCACCATCTCTGCAATGACAGAGGCATCACGATCCTAATCTCCAGCCACATTCTCGACGAGCTTTCTAAAGTTGCTACACAGTACGGCATCATCCATGAAGGAAGACTTCTGGAAGAAGAAACCAAGGAAGAGCTCTTTGCAAAGTGCTGTGAGAGACTCGAGCTTAAGACAAATGACATCAGCAAGACGCTGGAAGTTCTCAATATGATGGGATTCTCCAAGATGGAAGTCAAGGACGATGCGATCAACATCTATGAGCGTCTGAACGAGGGCGGTGCAATCACGATCGCTCTTGCAAAAGAAAACATCATGACCAATGAGATCGCTGTAAAGACAGATGCGCTCGAAGACTACTACTTCCAGATCACAGGAGGAAACAAAAATGTATAATCTGATCAAAATGAACCTGTACCGCATGTCCAAAGCGGTATCTACCAAAGTAATTGCAATCGTATGGATCTTCCTGACACTCTTCAATTTCGGTGTAATGAAGATCGTAGTAGATGACCCGTTCAATATCATGAGTGAAGCAGACAAGGCAACTTTGGCGACGTCTTCAGTAGCTTCAGATCTTATCCAGAGCCTGTTTGTCAGCTCGAATTTCCTGATCATCCTTTCCGTATTCGTAGTACTCTTTGCCAATGCTGAGCACAAGTGCGGATTTGACAAGAACCTGATCGGTATTACCAATCACAAGTGGAAGCATGCACTGGCCAGATGGATCTCTGCTGTTATCGGAATGACAGTACTCATGGTAGTTTCCTCTCTGATCTATCTCGGAACTTGCGCACTGTTCCTGAATGCTTTTGAACTCGGCAGCTTAGCAACCCTTGCCAAGGTATGCGGTATCGTGTATATGGGTATGGTCACATTCTCTGCGATCTTCTTCTTCTTCACGACACTGTTCAAGAGCTCTGCCGGCGGACTGGTTCCTTCACTCATTATCTCTCTGGGTATCCTTTTCATGATCGAAAAGCTTCTGGACTTCCTCTTCAACAAGGTATTCGGATCTACAGATTATGTTCCTTCCGACTTCCTGTTCGACAGCAAGTTCCTGAACTTTGATATGGATGCCGGCAGAAATGCCATCATCTTCCTGGGTGTCCTTTGCCTGGTATACACCGTTCTTACTGTCGGTGGTTCCATGCTCCTTCAGCAGAGAAGAGATGTGAAATGATTAGTTTTGCAAGATTCTACTAACATAATACCCTCTTAGCTTGGAATAGAACCCGGTCGGAAGTGACCGTGTTCTATTTCCAACTTCCGGGGAATGCTTTATAATGTAGCGTAATGGCGAAAACGGAGGCTTGCTTTGGAATATTTACTGGAAACCGACAATATTACGAAGATATACGGTAAGATCACGGCGGTCGATCATGTGAATCTGCACCTCGAAAAAGGTGAGATCTATGGCTTGATCGGAAGAAACGGTGCCGGTAAGACGACGCTTCTTAAGATGCTTGCAGGTCTTGCCAAGCCGACGGAAGGAAGCTATTCGATCTTCGGCGAGCCGGAAAAGCAGACGGCCAAGCTTCGTGACCGTATCGGTGTGCTCATCGAGGGCCCGGGATTATATCCGAACATGACCGCATACGAAAACATGAAGATCAAGTCATTGATCCTCGGTATGAACGATGACAATTTTATCAAGGAACTGCTGGCTGATGTCGGACTCGAGAGAAATATCGATAAGCTGAAGGTAAAGCAGTATTCTCTCGGTATGAAGCAGCGTCTCGGTATCGCAATGACCCTCATCGGTCATCCGGATCTGCTGCTTCTCGATGAGCCGATCAACGGCCTTGATCCGCAGGGTATCGTGGAGATCCGTGAACTGATCGCCAGACTCAGTAAAGAAAGAAATATAACGATTCTTGTTTCCTCGCATATCCTGGAGGAACTTTCCAAGATCGCCACAAGATACGGCATCCTTCATAACGGACAGCTGATCGATGAATTTACGCACGGCGAACTTCTCCGCCGATGCAGAGAGAGGATCGAGATCCGCCCGAGCGATGCAACCAAAGCGGTTACCGTAATCGAGGGAATGGGAATCACTGAGTATAAAGTCCTCGATAAGAGCGTGATCCAGATCTTCGAGCGTCTGGAAGACAGCGGCGAGATCGTTCTGGAGCTTGCCAAGAATAACATCAAGACCTTGAGTATCGCCGTAAAGAATGAAGCACTTGAGGATTATTATCTTTCCATCACCGGCGGCGCCGGAAAGAAAGAATAACAGGGAAGGTAGTTAAGATGATTTTTCTTGTGATCCTGTTAGCTATAATCGTGCTGGTCCTTCTGATTGCACTGATCCACTATCGTGCCCAGATCAGGAAGAACTGCCACCAGCTGGAAGTCATGCAGAAACATTCTTCAAACCAGAGACTGACTACGGAAGTTCCGTATTCGGAAGTCAAGGAACTGGTCACGAGGATCAATGAGATCTGTAACCACTATCAGGAAGACAAGATCATCATGGAGAGAAATGAGAACAATCTCAAAGAGGCGATCGCCAATCTTTCCCATGATATCCGAACACCGCTGACCTCTCTGGACGGGTATGTGCAGCTCCTCGTTATGACGGATTCCGCCGAGGAAAAAGAACACTACCTTCAGATCATTCAAAACCGTATCTCCAGCCTTAAAGAACTCCTTGAGGAACTCTTTACTTATACGAAGATGCAGGATCAGAACTATGAACTGGCGACTGTTCCCATGGATGGCCGGCAGTGCATCTGCGAGACGGTTCTTGCTTTCTATGAGGACTTCGAAAAACGAGGCATGGCTCCTGAGGTGAGTTTCTGTGAAGAGGATCTTCCGATCGTCGCCAATGAAGTAGCCCTTCGACGTGTCACCCAGAATCTGGTCAAAAATGCGCTGGTGCACGGTGTTAGCCGGATCGGCATGTCACTGGAGAAGAAGGACGGAAAACTCCATTTTTCCTGCTTTAACGACAAGAAGCCGGATGAGATCATCGATGTCGAGCAGATCTTCGAGCGCTTTTATAAAGGAGATAAAGCAAGGACCTCGACCTCGACCGGGCTGGGTCTTGCGATCGCCAAGGGACTGATCGAGCGTATGCACGGCAGTATTACTGCAGAAGTCAGAAACGAGCTGTTCGTGATCGAGATCTTCCTGCCGCTTACCGAAAAGCTTTCGGAAAAAGGACGAAATGTTTAGAAAAGCCCATTGACAAGATCAGGTCTTGGGACTAAAATACATCATGCTGTGCAAACGGCAACAAACAAATGCGCCCGTAGCTCAACTGGATAGAGTGTCTGACTACGGATCAGAAGGTTGTGGATTCGATCTCTGCCGGGCGCGCCAGATAAGGAACTGCTTTCAAGGCGGTTCCTTTTTTTGTTCAATAAAATATGATTGAATTACTGGATGTTCTGTGATAAAATACCTGTTCGTGTGACTTAATATATTATATATATGGAGGAGATAGATATGTCGTCTGTTGAGAAGAAGGATAACAATATTGTCGTTATCTCACTGGAAGCATCCCCGGAAGAATTTAAGGACGCGCTTCAGAAGTCCTTTAATAAGAATAAGAATCGTTTTCAGATCCCTGGTTTCCGTAAGGGTAAGGCACCGTTTAAACTTGTAAAGCAGTATTACGGAGAGGGTGTGCTCTACGATGATGCTATCGATTACGTTGTAAACCCTGCATATACTGAAGCTATCAAGGAGCATGACCTGAAGGTCGTTTCCCGTCCGGAACTGGATATCCAGGAGATCGGTGACGACAAGGGCATCAAATATACGATCACAGTAACCGTTAAGCCGGAAGTTGAGCTCGGTCAGTACGAGGGTGTAGAAGCGGAATACCGTTTCAATGCTCCTTCTGATGAGACAGTTGAAGCTGAGCTGAAGCGTCTGCAGGACAGAAACGGCCGTATGGTTCCGGTTGAGGGACGTGCGGTTGAGAACGGCGATACAGTAACGATCGATTACGAAGGTTTCGTAGACGGTGTTGCTTTTGAAGGCGGAAAAGATGAGGGCCACGATCTGAAGATCGGTTCCAACTCCTTTATCCCGGGCTTCGAAGAGCAGCTGATCGGCCACAACATTGACGAAGAGTTCCCGATCACCGTTACTTTCCCGGAGGATTATCACGCTGAGAACCTCAAGGGCAAGGAAGCTACATTCCAGATCAAGCTCCACGCGATCAAGGTAAAAGAACTGCCGGAGCTCGACGATGATTTCGCAAAGGACGTTTCCGAGTTCGATACTCTCGACGAGTACAAGGCAGACATCCTGAAGACACAGAAGGAACAGGCTGAGAAGTCCGCTCAGGAGCGCTTCGAGAATGAAGTTGTAAGAGTTGTAGCAGAAAATGCTAAGGTAGATATTCCGGAGTGCATGGTTGATACTGAGATCGACAGCATGATCGACGAGCAGAACTACCGTATGCGTTCCCAGGGCCTCGACCTCAATATGTACCTGAAGTACATGGGTCAGACCATGGAAGAGTATCGTGCAGGTATCCGCACTATGGCAGAGACCCGCGTAAGAACACAGCTCGTACTCGAGGCTTGCGGTAAGGCAATGAACATCGAGGCTACTGACGCTGATGTTGAGGAAGAAGCAGAGAAGATCTCCGCTCAGTACGGAATGAAGAAGGAAGACTTCATGGCTCGTATCAAGGACAATGACGCTTTCATCCGTGAGAGCATCGTCGGCAGAAAGACTGTAGAAGCTCTTGCTGAGAAGGCTGTAAAGACTGAGCCGAAGGAAGAAGAGAAGAAGGAAGAAAAGACTGAAGAGTAATTCTTCTTTCTCCTGAATGAATGAACCACGAGAGGCTGTCTCATATGAGACAGCCTTTTTGTTATAATGGGCTTTGAATAATAAATATCAGAACACCGCGAACATTTCTCATCTGTCATGTGTCTATAGGACAGATGCGGACAAAAGGAGGCAAATTCAGATGACCGGAAAAGAACTTGAAAAGATCTACAATGAAGCCTACCGCGCGGTGTACTGGACAGCATTTTCTCTTCTTAAGAATGAAGATGATGCACAGGATATCGTTCAGGATACGTTTATTGCCCTGATCAATTCCTATGACAGCATCAGGGACAAGGATAAGATCCTGCCATGGCTGAAAAAGGTCGCCGCCAACAGATCTCTGAATCGTCTGACGAGGACGAAGACGGACAATGTGGAGGACGAGTTCTTCGACACAGTCGAGACGGTTCCCGAGGATTTTCTGCCTGATTCACTTGTCGAATCAGCTGAGACGCGCAGGATCATCATGGATATCATTGAAAAATCGTTATCCGAAGACATCAGAAGAACACTTATCCTGTTCTATTTTGATGAGCTGAGCACAAAGGAAATCGCGGAAATCCTTGGTGTTCCGGATGGTACTGTCCGCCGCCGTCTGAATTTTGCCAGAAACAAAATCAAGAAGGAGGTCGAAAAGTATGAAGAAGATAATGACACGAAACTGTTTATGGTCGTACCATTCTTAACAAGTCTGTTTACCAAAGAAGCAGAGCAGGTTCCCGTTAAGACGATGCCAGCTTCACTTACAACTGCCCTGTCCGCATCTGCAAAGGCTCTCTCTGAAGGAGCCGCAACAAAATCTGCTGCATCTGCAGCCGCGAAAGGAACAGGGGTTATGACTAGTAAATTTTTAATCGGAGGTATTGCCACAGTGGTACTTGTCGGTGCAACGACCGCGGGGATCCTCATATTTGCAAATCAAAAGAAAGAAAAGAAAGAAACGGAACCGGCACCGGTATCTGACGTGCAAAGCGAAGACGCACCGGAGGAGATCGAACAGATCCAGAGTGACTCGGAAGAGAAAGAAAGCCAGAGCGATACGGCAGCATCTTCATCTGAAACTCCGGAAACCCAGGGTACAGCCGATCCCAATTCGAATATTCTTATGAAATCCCCGGTAGTAAACGGGTACCCGATCGATGTGCCATGTACGATCGGAGATCTTAAGTCGAAAGGATTTGAGATCGATGAAGTCGTCGATGGCGAAATGGTATGCATGGTGTATGACCAGCCCGACAACTACTACGCACTGAATTGCTACCTGGAAGAACCTGCAGGGGATCAGGCTAATGTCAGTGATGATACACGAGTCGCCGCCATCGAGCTGTTTATCATCGGAACAGACCTGGATTTCTACGGCCTTGAATTAGGCATGTATGAAGAAGATTTCAAACCGATCATGGGAACACCGTACAAAATCGCAGGCAGAACCGTCGATCACGGACGATACTACTATTACCTGGGACTGGGCGATGTGATCTACGAATTCTATTGCTCTGAACTTACAGAAGATCCGACAAAGCCGGAGCTTGTTTCCATACTGTTTGGAACACAGGAGTATATGTACGAAAAAACCAGACTGGCAGATGTCACATAATGCCGGGAGACAGTGCTTTTCACACACAGAATAGGAGATAAATATGAATAACTTTAAAAAGATAGCAGCCATGATCATGGCAGGGTTTACTATGTTCGCTTTTGCGGGTTGCGGAAAGAAATCAGAAGAAAAAGGCAAGGGCTCTTCCTCTAAAAAGATATATGAATCAGAGAAAGCGGAAACCACATCTTATTCTATGTCTCCCGAAGTATCCGAGGCCTGGGACAGGATAAATGGTAATACGCCTGACGGGCAGGAAAGGGAAGGGGAAAGCGGCCCGGATTTTACGCTTGATCAGACCGGGTATATGTCGCCCTATACGTTTATGTATCCTTCGACAGCGAAAAAACCGGATATGAACAAGAGTACGATCCTGATCTCAGATGAGCACTTTGTTTTCCACCCGATCACGTTCTACGCCAAATATACGGAAGGCCAGGACTTCGCTTCTATGAGCATGGACGAATACATCGCATTCTGCGAGCCGATCCTGACCGGCTCGGACGGCATTTCGCAGGCCTATGGCGGAATTTTCCGCGCGCATTTGGACAGTGCCATCTATATCAAGATCGAATCCGAGACGCCGGTCGAAGTGAATGGACATAAGGCTTGCCTGGTGCACGGCAGCTGGGGGGATCCACAGTATTTTGATGAGACGTATTTCGTTGCCTGCTATGTTCTTGATCCGACGGATCCATTTGTCCTCTGGGCATCTCCTTGGGTAGTCAATGTTTCGGAACACGAATGGAAGCCTGACGAAGAGGCTGCTTCTCCAGAGAGGATGGAGGCATTCCTAAAGCAAGTGCTTGCTACGGTCGAAAGGAATAGCTGACAGGCAGGATTCATTCTAAATTGAAAAGGATTCGTAACATAAAAGGGGCCTTCTCTGATTGAAAGAAAAAAGCAAGTCGGGTAACATGATATAAGAATAGTTATGCGAAGCGGCTTTTTCGCATCGGTATGAGAGGTATGTATGAGTAAAGACGATGTACTGGATTTTGATGGCATCATCCACTGTTCATTCTGTGGTAAAGGGGAAAATGAAGTCTCCCGTATGCTGGCGGGCCCGCCGGGTATCTATATCTGTAATGAGTGTGTGATGATCTGCGAGTCTATCCTTGCGGAAGACGAGGTCGGAATCAAATCCACAAAAGGCACCGGCACAGGTCCTAAAGATCATCTTCCGACACCTTCCGAGCTGAAGGCTGCGCTCGATGAGTATGTCATCGGACAGGAGCAGGCGAAGAAGGCACTCTCTGTCGCGGTATATAACCACTATAAGCGTGTATTCTCGAAGTTTAATACGACAGACGATATCGAACTTACAAAGAGTAATATCCTTCTGATCGGACCGACCGGCTGCGGTAAGACACTTCTGGCCCAGACACTGGCGCGTGCGCTGAATGTCCCGTTTGCGATCGCGGATGCGACCACACTTACGGAAGCCGGTTATGTCGGTGAGGATGTTGAGAATATCCTTCTGAAACTTCTGCAGGCTGCCGACTATAATGTCGAGTCTGCCCAGAGAGGTATCATCTACATCGATGAGATCGATAAGATCACGAAGAAATCGGAGAACCCCTCGATCACGAGAGATGTCAGCGGTGAAGGCGTACAGCAGGCACTCCTGAAGATCCTCGAGAGCACGGTCGCCAATGTTCCTCCGCAAGGCGGAAGAAAGCACCCGCATCAGGAGTTCATCCAGATCGATACCACGAACATCCTGTTTATCTGCGGCGGTGCTTTTGACGGACTGGAGAAGATCATCGAGCAGCGTGTAGGTAAGAAGAACTTCGGATTTGGTGCGGAGATCGTCTCCCAGCAGGAAAAACAGGCGGGTGAATGGCTGTCGCAGCTCGTACCGCAGGACCTCATGAAGTTCGGTCTTATTCCTGAGTTTATCGGACGTGTGCCGATCAATGTCACTCTCGACGGACTCGATGAAGAAGCCCTGATCCGAATCCTCAGAGAACCGAAGAATGCTCTTCTGAAGCAGTACTGGAAGATGCTGAAGATGGATGGCGTCGAGCTGGAATTCGACGACGATGCCGTTACGGAGATCGCGAAGAAAGCCATCGAGAGAAAGACCGGTGCACGAGGACTTCGTGCGATCCTCGAAGATCTCATGCTGGATATCATGTACGATGTACCTTCCCAGCAGGATGCTGTTAAGTGTATCGTGCATAAGGAATGCGTCACGGAAGGAACCACTCCGGAACTCATCAAGGGCGCAAAGCCGAAGAAGTCCAGATCGAGAAGCGGAAGTGAGAAGACCGAAGAAAAGGGCGCGTAATATCTGCCCGGACTAAAGGACGGTTGACCTATGGCGAAGAAATTAAGAGAGCTCATAGAGGAAGCGGAAGCATTTATATCGGAATACGACCAGGCCCTCCAAAAAGGCGGGACCGGTGATAAAAGCAGGCTTTTAAGCCTGCTTTCGTATATGAACAGGTGGCTCCTTTATATGCAGCATGAACGGCTCATCCATCTGATCGTAACAGTGCTCTTTGCGCTGGCGATGCTGATCGTATTCGGTGTCTTTGTTCTGTCGGGCGCGATGTATATTCTGGCGCTCCTGGCACTCATACTGGTGCTGCTCGTTCCTTATATCGTGCACTACTTCCACCTGGAAAACGGTGTGCAGAAAATGTATACTCTGATTGATGAACTTGAAAAACGAAAGGGGCAATGACTATGGCAAATGGTAAGTATTATATCTGCCTGGACATCGGCGGAACGAAGGTCCTGGGCGTCATCTTCAACAGCAAGCGCGAGATCGTATATCGCGTGAAGAAAAAGACCAAGGCCGGCGGTGATGATTCACAGAATATCGAGAATACGATCATCTCTCTTGTTGAGCAGCTGATGTCGGAATATAAGATCACGACCAAGGATGTCGCGGCCATTGCCGCCGGTGCTCCGGGAGTCATCAATATCGAAAAGGGCATAGTGCTTTTCTCGCCGAATCTTCCGTGGAAAAACTATGAGATCAAAAAGGCGATCGAGAAGAAGTTCAAAGTGCCGTTCTTCATCGGAAACGATGTAAATGTCGGCGTGTATGGTGAATGGAAATACGGCGCGGCTAAGGGCCTGACACAGGTCGTCGGACTCTTCGTAGGTACCGGAATGGGTGCCGGACTGATCGTTGACGGCAAGCTCTTTACCGGACATCTCGATAAGGGTGCAGAGTGCGGACATATGGTACTCGATCCGGAGGGCCCGAAGTGTAACTGCGGACAGAGAGGCTGTCTCGAGGCATTCTCCAGTAAGCAGGGTATCTCGGATTATATCCGTACCCAGGCGGCAAGAGGAAGAAATACATCGATGGCCAAAGCCGTGGAAAAAGGCGTGTTTAAGAGTAAGGCACTGAAGGCGGCTTATGACGAGGGAGATGAAGTTACTCTCGAAGCGATCGACCGCGCATGCCATTACCTCGCAATTGGATGCGGCAACCTGATCAATACATTCAGCCCGGAGATGATCGTCCTTGGCGGCGGTGTCATGGAAGCGATGGGAAGTGTTTTCCTTGAGAAGGTGCTGAAGGAAGTAGACCGTTACTGCATGCCGTCGATCAGAGATACGGTAACGATCAAGGCCGCTGCACTGGGAGATGACTCGATCCTTTACGGTGCGCTGGCAATGATCGACGATATGCTGAAGAATTAATCCTTCTTCTTGTTATAACGCACAGATTCATACAGGGAGGTCAGTTCAGAGATGGACGGATCTCCCTTCTCTTTGATCTGCTGCTCGATCTGGCGGGGAGAAGTACCCTTCTTGACGGTGATACCTTTCCTCATGGCACGGGTAACAGTGTTATAGTATTGCTTTCTGATCTTGGCTTCGTAGCCTTCGCCGAAGTTGAGCTTTTTGGAAAAGCCTCTTTTCTTTTTCGGCATTTCTTCAATGATATCGATAACGGCATTATTCTCAATGACTTTCTCTGTGCCGTCAGCGACTTGGAATTTCTTAATCAGGCGGTGAAGTGTGCTGATGATAAAGTAGAAGATGATGAGGGCGAGAATAACGATGATGATGATCGTGATGATCATGGAAGCATCGGATGGCTCGTAGTTTTCCGCATCCGGCTGTGCGATATCCGCACCGTGATCATTATAAACATCTCCGCTGTGTGCCCAGCTGTTGAGCCACTTCATGATCATGCCGAAGACGCCGAAGACGGCACCGATGATCCCCTGGATGACGGAAGAGATCGTATCTACCGGCATAAACAGTAGAAGGATCAGAGCGAAAAAGATGCCGCCGAAGATAAGCATGATGGAATAGTGATTCTGACTCTTCATGCTCTTGATCGGCTGTGTCGAGGAGTGGAGATTGTGGTAATACTTGGTATCAAATACATCCATCTGTCTTGCGGCAAAGTGAAGGACGACGAGCATGATCGCGTCCAGAAGAACGAACGCGGATTTGTCCTTGGCGCCCATGATCACCAGAGTGAAGAGGAGTACGGTGTGAACCGACAGAAGGACGACAAGATTATCGAACGTGACGTGCTTGCTCTTCTTGGAATACCTGTAGGACATGGAGTGAATAAAGAGTCCGAAGACACATATTCCCATAAAGATGGTTGCGCCGAGGATCTGGTTCGTGTCCGCCAGGATGACATAGTAATATACGAGTGTGAATGCAGCGCCGAAAGCAAAGTGCAGGGCGATCATCAGGACCTGCGGGATACGGAGGCGCCGGATAATAACAAATGCGATGCTTACGATAGCCAGAGAGCAGAGATGGTTATAGTTCAGAGCGGAGACCGTAAAGTATACAAGACCGATCACGCCGACCGAGATGATCGAGAAACAGACCATCAGGGATGTCAGCATTTCGATGACGAGGTAATCGGATACGAACCGCTGCTTATTGATATCATCGGTCATTGCCCTTTACCTCCCATCTCATATAATTGCTTCGGAGTTCGGGTTCCATCTCAACTTCCGCGGTCGTCCTATAGCACGGCATGACCCAGAGAAGCGAAGGACGCTTTCTCTTAAGATCAAGTAATACCGGGCGGAAAGTAGCATCGTACTTCGGAGAGATGACAACGATATAGTCATTGGCACCGGTGTTCTGAATATATTCATCAATGAGATCGGCAAAGGGAATAACTCCGGCACCGATATCGATTCGGGCAAGTGCCAGACCTCTTTTTAGATTGTCACCGTTTTCGGCGGCAAGAGCATCGATCACGGCGCTTCCGGTGATCGCATCTCTGCCGTTGGTGAAGATCTGGGACGGAATTCCCTGATTGTTCAGTTCGCAGGCATAGGAATAAGCCAGGCTGATCGCCTTTTCCAGGAGTGCCAGAGACTCTTTAATATTGTAGAACTCGAGATTCAGGAAAATAGAGACCTGTCTGGTCGAGGTGGATGCATTCTGATTGACCATAAAGTCACCGGCACGTGCGGTAGCTGTCCAGTTGATCGAACGCATCGGATCCCAGGGCTGGTATTCGCGGATGCCGGCAAAGGAGAACGGGTCGGTAAGAAGCGTTCTTCTCTGGACCACATCACTGAAGGTGATGGACATAAGCGTCTTTAAGTCCGGCAGCGGGATCAGCTCCGGAAGGATCGTGATATTGGCATCGTTATCAAAAGTGCGGGTGATTTTCTCCATCAGAAGAATGTCGGAGGTCGTGAGGTTAACGCGTACAAAGGAATAGTAGCCGCGCTTGGCGCACTTGACCTTGATGCGTCTGGTGTGACGTGAATTCGGCTTCATCGTCAGCATATCTTCTCTATAGACCAGGTCGGACAAAGTCGAGTTGGTCATGTCCAGAAATTCCAGGGATGTCGGAGATTCGAACTTCAAAAGGACGAAGGGCAGAGGAAGCTTCTTATTATTCTCGGCGACCTCAACGACTTCGACTACTTCTCCAAAACTGGCGATCGGCTTTGAAAAGGACACATGTAGAGAAAGATCGTCCAGCGCGTGCTTGCGATAGAAGATCAGCTCGGCGATTGCCAGGATGGCCAGAAGGATTAAAAAGACGATAAGTTTCATTTATTTGAAAAATCTTCCGTAGGGCAGGCGACGGATTCCAGGATGGAATTGATCACCGAAGATGCATGGTCATGCTGGGTCTGGATACCGCCGTCCTTGGAGAGCGCGCCGGAGGCGTGCATCGAAAGACGGTGGGCAAGTACCGGAACAGAAAGCTCCTTGATATCATCTGGAGTTACAAAGGATCTGCCGGAGAGAAGGGCGAGTGCTTTTGCCGCGGAAACAAGAGCCAGAAGAGCACGGGGGCTGGCGCCGATACGTACTTCCTGGGAGTTTCTCGTTGCCTCGACGATTGCGGTGGCATAGTCATAGATGCAGTCGGCGACATATACTTCTTTCGCTTCTTTCTGCATGGCGAGAAGCTCGTCCGGAGTCGCGACGGATTCGAGCGTCGTGAGCGGGTCATCCGTAGCGAAGCGCTTGAGGATCGCGATACTCTCTTCATGTGTCGGATAGTTCATCGACAGCATAAGAAGGAAACGGTCGAGCTGGGCTTCCGGAAGAGAGAAGGTGCCCTGGGATTCGATCGGATTCTGTGTTGCGATAACGAGGAACGGCGGCGGGAGAATACGGGTCTCGCCATCTACGGTGACCTGTTTTTCCTCCATACACTCGAGGAGAGAAGACTGCGTTCTCGCGGTAGCACGGTTGATCTCGTCGGCGAGAAGGATGTTCGTGAAGATCGGGCCCTCACGGAACACGAACTTGTCGGCGGATCTGTCGAAGTAATGGATGCCTGTTAAATCCGAAGGGAGAAGGTCGATCGTGAACTGGATTCGCTTGAACTTGAGGTCCAGGGACTGGGCCAGAGCACGCGCAGTCTTGGTCTTACCGGTTCCCGGCACATCCTCGAGAAGAACGTGTCCACCGACAAGAAGGGCAACCATAAGGAGCTTGATCTGCTCATCTTTGCCTACAATGACTTTGTTTACGTTGCTGATGATCTTGGAAGCGACATCATTTGCCGCGGGCTTCTGAACGTCTGACATAGGACCCTCCGAATCGATGTGATATTACAAATATACTGGTCGACTGACGCTGATTTATATATCACAAAGGTAAGATTTTTAACATTATTCCCAACGTTTTTTAATTATACATTATATTAGGCACTTTGTCAGTTGACACTTCATCTTCCGAAAACTATTATAATAAGACCGATATTATGGACTAATTGTGTAGAAAATCGGCACGAAACGTTTTTAGGAGGGATCAATATGACAGATCAACTGCGTCAGATCGGTGAGCGTATTGCGGCACTTCGTGAGATCGAAGAGATCGATGTGAAGACTATGGCTGCAAGACTCGAAATGTCCGAAGAAGATTACATTCTTTATGAAGAAGGAAAGAAAGACTTTTCCGTCTCTTTTCTCAACAACGTCGCGGTGATTTTGGGCGTCGACATGGTCGACATTATGGTCGGTGATTCGCCGAAACTCTCTATAGCGTGTGTCGTCCGCAAGGGCGAGGGATTTGAAATTGACCGCCGTGCGGCATACAACTATAAACATTTAGCATTTACATTCAGAAAAAAGATCGCGGAGCCGTTCTATGTAACGGTAGAACCGAATGATATCGAGAAGCCGACCCAGCATGCACATGAGGGTCAGGAATTCGACTACGTACTCGAAGGTTCGATGACTTTCTTCATCGGCGATATCGTCTATGAGTTAAGCGAAGGCGACAGCGTGTACTTCAATTCCGATATTCCGCATGCTATGAAGGCAACAAACGGGAAACCGTGTAAATTTCTGGCGATCGTAATGAAAGGGGATATTTGATCCGTGGCAATATACGAAGAATTTGTAGGTAGAAACAGAGACGATTTTGTAACTCTTGATGATCTGCAGAAGAACTATAAGGTAACGTATCCGGAGACATTCAACTTCGCATACGATGTAATGGATAAGATTGCAGAGAGAACACCGGACAAGCCGGCGATCCTCTGGGTAAGCAAACACAATGAAGAGAAGAGATTTACTTTCGGCGATGTAAGAAAGTATTCCAATATGTGTGCCAACTTCTTTAAGAGCCAGGGCATCAAGAAGGGCGACCGTGTCCTCCTGGTTCTTAAGAGAGGTTACCAGTTCTGGTTCTCGGTACTGGCGCTCCACAAGATCGGTGCCGTTACCGTTATGGCGACCAACCAGCTGATGGCGAAAGACTATGTCTATCGTATCAACAGCGCCCATATCAAGATGGCGGTCATCACCGGTGATGACGACTGCACCGAGAGATTCGATGAGGATATGGACCAGTACGATCACGAGGTCATCCGCTGCGTTACCTGGGGTAAGCAGAAGGAAGGCTGGATCGACTTTGACGCTGAGGTTTTAAAGCAGAGCGATGAGTGGACTCGTCCGACAGGCGCTGAGGGAACGGTTGCTACCGACCCGATGCTGATGTGCTTCTCTTCCGGTACGACAGGCTATCCGAAGATGGTTCTTCACGACCATACTCTCCCGCTGGGACATCTCTTTACCGGTGTATTCTGGCACAGAGTTGAAGATGGAAAACTCCACTTCACCATCTCTGATACAGGCTGGATGAAGTGCATGTGGGGTAAGTTCTATGGACAGTGGTTCGGTGAAGCGACCCTCTTCATCTACGATTTCGATAAGTTCAACGGCGCAGATATCCTGCAGAAGATCTGTGATTATAAGATCACGACTTTCTGTGCTCCGCCGACGATGTACCGTTTCATGATCAAGGAAAGCTTCGAAGGTTATGATTTCTCTAACCTCAAGCACTGCTGCACGGCAGGTGAAGCCCTGAACCCTGAAGTTTACAACCAGTGGCTGAAGAATACAGGATGCAAGATCTACGAAGGTTTCGGCCAGTCCGAGACATCCGTTGTCTGCGGCACATACTTCCCGTGGGTACTTCCGAGAACAGGTTCTATGGGTTATCCGGTTCCGGGTTTCCATGTTGCTGTTGTTGATCCGGATGGAAATGAGTGCCCGACCGGTGTGACCGGCGAGATCTGCATCAGAACTTCCGAAGAATACGGCGGACGTCCGGTAGGCCTTCTCCTGCGTTATGAAGAGAATCCGGAGGCTATGGCGAAGTCCTGGCACGATGGCCTTTACCACACAGGTGATACCGCATATCGCGATGAGCTCGGGTTCCTGTGGTATGTCGGACGAGTCGATGACGTTATCAAATCTTCCGGTTACCGTATCGGACCTTTCGAGGTCGAGAGCGCTCTTATGGAGCACCCGGCAGTCCTCGAGTGCGCCGTTACCGGTGTTCCGGATCCGGTCAGAGGGTTTGCCGTTAAGGCGACCATCGTTCTGACCAAGGGCTACGAGCCTTCGGAAGAACTGACCAAGACACTTCAGAACCACGTAAAGAAGACAACGGCACCGTATAAGTATCCGCGTGTCGTCGAGTACGTCGATGAACTTCCGAAGACCACATCCGGTAAGATCAAGCGTGCGGATATTAGAAAGAAAGATAGCGAAAAGCTGGAGGCAAAATAATGGGACGCACAGATAATATCAGTAAGGCTTTTGACCCGAAAGAGGCCGAAAGCAGACTCTATTCGGAGTGGATGAATAAAGGCTATTTCAAACCTTCGGGCGATACATCCAAGGAGTCCTTCTGTATCGTTATGCCTCCACCGAATATTACGGGCCAGCTCCACATGGGCCATGCCCTGGATAATACTCTTCAGGATGTTCTCGTTCGTTATAAGAGAATGAAGGGCTTCGATACTCTCTGGATACCGGGTACCGACCATGCATCTATCGCTACAGAGGCGAGAATCGTTGCGACGATGAAAGAAGAGGGCCTGACCAAGGATGACCTCGGCCGTGACAAGTTCCTCGAGCGTGCATGGGAATGGAAGAAGCAGTACGGCGGACGTATCGTCGAGCAGCTCAAGAAGGTCGGCTCTTCCTGTGACTGGGATCATGAGCGCTTCACCATGGACGAAGGCTGCTCCGAAGCAGTTAAAGATGTATTCATTAAGTACTATAACGAAGGCCTGATCTATCGTGGCGAGCGCATCATCAACTGGTGCCCGAAATGCCTGACTTCGATCTCCAACGCCGATGTTGAATACGAAGATCAGCAGGGTTCCTTCTGGCATCTGAGATATCCTTTCGAGGATGGTTCCGGATACCTCGAGCTTGCCACCACACGTCCGGAGACTCTTCTCGGAGATACAGCTGTAGCTGTTAACCCGAAAGATGAGCGCTATAAGGATGTGATCGGTAAGATGCTCGTTCTCCCGCTCGTCGGAAGAAAGATCCCGGTCATTGCCGACAGCTATGTTGATATCGAATTCGGTACCGGTGTTGTTAAGATCACACCTGCACACGACCCGAATGACTTTGAGGTAGGACTCCGTCATAACCTCGAGGTGATCACTGTTCTTACTGAAGACGCGAAGATCACTGAGGATTATCCGAAGTATGCCGGCATGGATCGTTATGAAGCAAGAAAAGAGATCGTCAAGGATCTCGAAGAGGGCGGATTCCTCATCAAGGTTGAGCCGCATGCGCATAACGTTGGTACCTGCTACCGTTGCGGAACTACTGTTGAGCCGCGCGTTTCCCTGCAGTGGTTCGTTAAGATGAAGACTCTGGCTGAGCCTGCCATCGAGGCAGTTCGTTCCGGCAAGACCAAGTTCGTTCCGGAAAGATTCGATAAGAACTACTTTAACTGGATGGAGGATATCCGTGACTGGTGTATCTCCCGTCAGCTCTGGTGGGGGCACAGGATCCCGGCTTTCTACTGCGATGACTGCGGTGAGCTCGTAGTTACCAAGGAAGACTCTGCAGTATGTCCGAAGTGCGGAAAGCCGATGCGTCAGGATCCGGATACTCTGGATACCTGGTTCTCTTCGGCTCTGTGGCCGTTCTCCACGCTCGGCTGGCCGGAAGAAACAGCGGACCTCAAGCGTTACTATCCGACAAATACACTCGTTACCGGTTATGACATCATTACCTTCTGGGTTTCCCGTATGATCGTTGCCGGCTGCGCGCACATGAAGCAGACTCCTTTCGATACTGTCCTGATCCACGGTCTCGTGCGTGACTCTCAGGGCAGAAAGATGAGTAAGTCTCTGGGTAACGGTATCGATCCTCTCGAGATCATCGAGAAGTACGGTGCGGATGCTATGCGTTATGCTCTGGTTACCGGTAATGCTCCGGGTAACGACCAGCGTTTCCAGCAGGATAAGATCGAGGCCGGAAGAAACTTCGGTAACAAGATCTGGAACGCCATGAAGTTCGTTCTGATGAACTGCGAAGACGATCTGACATTTGACGATGTCGATTCCACTAAGTTCACACTCGAAGATAAGTGGATCCTGTCCCGTATGAACCAGATCATCAAGGAAGTTACCGACAACTTCGATAACTACGAGTTCGGTGTAGCTCTTTCCAAGATCAACTCCTTTATCTGGGAAGAATACTGCGACTGGTACATCGAGATCGCGAAGTCACGTCTTTTCGATAAGGAGTGTGCGACAAGAAAAGAAGCACAGTACATCCTGAACGATGTTCTCGGCAGATCCATGCAGCTCCTGCATCCGTTCATGCCGTTCCTGACTGAAGAAGTATACAGATACCTCGTTCTTACCAATAAGAGCGATTCCATCATGATCTCCGATTGGCCGGAATACCGTGAGAATGAAGTATTCGCAGCAGAAGAGAAGCAGATGGAGATCTTAATGGATGCGATCCGTTCGATCCGTAACGTTAGAACGGACATGGGCGTTATCCCGTCCAGAAAGATCGGCATGATCCTCGTTTCTTCCGAAGAGAAGAACCGTACGATGTTCGTTGACGGCAAGGCTTTCCTTGAGCGTCTGGCGAATGTAACTGAGGTCACCACACAGCAGAACAAGGAAGGTATCCCGGATACTGCGGTTGCCTGTGTATGCTCTGCCGGTGAGATCTATATCCCGCTCGAAGACCTGATCGATATCGATAAGGAACTTGAGCGTCTCGGAAAAGAGAAGGAGCGTCTCGAGGGCGAGATGAAGCGTGTAAACGCGAAGCTTGCCAATGAAGAGTTTGTCAAGAAGGCGCCGGAGAAGGTTATTAACGCGGAAAGAGAGAAACAGGCCAAGTATCAGGAGATGCTGGACAATGTCCTCTCGAGAATCGATGCACTTAAGAAATAACAGGTTCGGAGGGTTATGTTATGAGTGAAGTTGAAGAGAAGAACTTAGAGATTTCTCAGGAAGAACTGGATAAACTGCCAAAGGATACTGTCCACTGTTTTCCGGCTTCCAAGAAGCAGATCGTTAAAAGAAGGATCATCACGCTGATCATTGCAGTGCTTGATGCGGCAGCAGCCGGCTACCTGCTTGCTGGGAATACTGATCCGGGCCCGCTCCTCTGGTGTGTCTTTGGCGCGATCATGCTCCTTTGCATCGTGGTATTCATCCACACTTTCGTTATCGCGAAATATCGTGTAGCAATGGACTATCAGAAGAACGAAGTCGCACTGCGCTACATGTTCAACAAGATCACTATCCCGTTTGATTCCTTTGATGCAAGAGACGGTGCCGCAGACCGTGCGACACAGATGCTCCAGAATTCCACACTCGGTGCGAATATGACAAAGGTAAGCTACCTGATCCTCGATAACGTTTATGAGGAAGTCTGCTACCAGACATCTTCAAAGGATCTGGCCAGCAAGGAAGATTTCGATCTTCTTGCAGAAGAAGCTAAGCTGGTTTCCTCTGTGTATAAGGCAAAGGAAAAGTACGATGCCCTGAACACAGACGAGGAGGAGACAAAGACGGAGTCTGTATCTGTGGATGAGTCCGTGGATCTCGTCAAAGATGCTCTTGCCGAGGAAAAGAAGGAAAAGGCAGAAAAGGCTGCAGCTCAGGTC
>JAFWSW010000097.1 GCA_017519205.1 Clostridiales bacterium
CATAATTTAGATAATGAAGACTGTCAGATAAATCTTTGGGTCGATCAAAATAATCTTTATCCTTCGAGTAATCTGTTTTCGGCTGTCACTGATGCATATAACAGCAGTACAACTATAAGGTTTTACAGCCACATATCTGATGTGCTGCTTTCCTGGATCAAGGATTATACTCAAAAAGAGAATCGAAACGATTGTAGATTTACTATTGCTGAGCATACTCTATATATGAATGGTATTAGTCTTTTCCCTATGCATCAATGCCTTTTTTACAAAGATTCGGTTTTAGGCAATAATCTGGTTTGGGAAAAAGTTGAAAATGATATACGCAGTAATGAGAATAGACATCACAACATTCAGGCAATGATATATACAAGCAAACTAACACGGCAATATACCCATCTGGTTGAAGAGAAGCTTCTTCTTGAATTGCAACCGGATTCTGTTGAAGATATGGATAAATCATCTTTTCGAAAAGATGTGGATACACTTTGTGAAAAAAAGGATTGGGAGAGCCTTGTTAATACTTTGTTATTCCAACTGGAAAATGTTATTAACGACTATGAAAAACAAATAGAAACGACGCAAAGCAAAATTGATTCTGAAATCATGTTGCGCTGTGAATTTCTGAACCGTCTTCCTCGTCCGTGGTCAGAAAAGCTTGCAGAAGAACTAATAAAAGTATTCGCTTCAGCCATTGGGGCGGGAGCCGGTTATGAGCTGATTAATTACTACGAGCAGATTGGTAACGACATCATGTTGGGAGAAGTTCTTGCAAGGTTCGAAGAATATGTGGAATCTAAATGGGATCGTAGTGCCTTTTTGGAATGGATTTATAGGAGAATAGAAGATTATTGTATTGAAAAAGAAATTATCTCTTGTATGGATATATATCATAAAAGAGTTCAACTGATGCAACAACTGGTGGGGGAGATGGCGAAGCGGAGTCGCTTTGATCACGAACTGCAATATATTAAGGATGGTATGAAAAAGAGCCCGTCGTTTCGTAGATTGATAGACAACTAGTCATGTTGCCGATAGTAGCAATTTGTAATAATGGCAAGAAAGGATGATTTTTAGTCTTTTCTTGCCATTACTTCTTTTCGCGTCGGTTCTACAATGAAAATGTAAAACGGCAAAGAAGGGAGGATAACCACATGACATCACAGATGGTGCTTGTTAAAAAAGTGATGGAATCTATATCCACATTATATGATGGTTTGCAGGTGTACTTGCAGGATCTGCTTGTGGATACTGAAGAGCAGAAGGCTAGATTGTTGACATCTATGAATGACGAAAGTGAGGACAAATCTGATGGGTAAGAAGAATAGAGCAATAGCGAGCGGAATCATGATGTATGCACATCTTGATACTCCGTCATCTACAGATAATAAATACGGACTTACACTTCTGATATCGAAAGATGATACAGAAGTCATTAAGAAAATCGAGGAAGCGATCGAATATGCCAAGCTTAAGGCAATCGACAAGTGGGGCGGTAAAATACCCAAAAACCTCAAAAACCCTGTTCATGATGGTGATGAGGAAAAACCAGATAAAACACACTTTAAGAATTGTCTTTATTTGAATGCCAAAAGTGTTGATCCGCCGCAGATCGTTGATAAGAACGTAAAGCCAATCGAAAATCGTTCCGAAGTCTATTCCGGTTGTTATGTAAACGTGAGTCTTGTTTTCTATGGTTACAATTTCAGTGGAAATAAGGGCATAGGAGTTTGGCTCGGGAATATTCAGAAAGTAAAGGATGGTCCAAGACTCGGAAACGGCCGCATCAGCGCTGCTGATGAATTTGATGTAATAGACTAGGGAGGTAGTAGCTATGAATAGTACAATGATACTTCCCATTAACCGTGATGAACACGGACAGATTCTGAACACACTTGATAATTATGTAGCGATATTTAAGCATGATCCGAATCTTTCTGCTGTTTGCTTTAATGAAATCACCGGGTCAATTGAGGTCAAAGGAACACTTCCTTGGAACAGGTTCTCACGAGAATGGAGCGATGCTGACTATGCCAATCTTCTTTTGTATTTAGAACGATGCTACCAGCTGTATTCTCCGAGAAAATGTAGAGAAGCGTTCGAAGCTTACATTACTTCCAACCGAAGTTATAATCCCGTCAAAGATCGAATCGAGTCCGTCAAATGGGATGGAATAGAAAGACTGGAAACACTGCTGGTTGATTATTTGGGAGCTGAAGATACACCATATGTACGGGCTGTAACAGTAAAAACAATGGTGGCAGCGGTCAGTAGGGTTTATTGTCCTGGTATGAAATTCGATTATGTGTTGGTTTTGTGCGGTGAACAAGGAATTGGAAAGAGCACGCTGTTTGCTAAACTTGGACAGGAATGGTATTCCGATTCACTAACGGTGTCGGACATGAAGGACAAGACCGCTGCAGAGAAACTTCGAGGTATATGGATCATGGAGATCAGCGAACTGTCTGGTATCAAGAGAGTGGATGTGGAGACAGTGAAAGCGTTTATCTCCCGCTCTGATGATCAGTTCCGTGAGCCTTATGCAACTTATGTGCAGACACATCCACGCAAATGTATCCTTGTGGGAACTACAAATACTACGGATGGTTTTCTGCGTGATATAACAGGCAACAGACGCTTCTGGCCGGTAAGTGTTTCCGGCGATTCAATAAAGAAAGCTTGGAATATGACCAAAGATGAGGTGGCACAAATATGGGCGGAAGCTTATATCAAATATAAAGAGGAAGAAGAAACATATCTTCCTCCGAATCTTGAAAGAATGGCTATTCAGCAACAGAAACTAGCGATGGAATCTGATCCTAGACTGGGAATTATAGAGGAGTATCTTACAGAACATGACAAAGAAACCGTGTGCTTGATGGAAATTTGGTGTGAATGTCTGATGCAGGAGCGAAACCTGATGCGTAAACGTGATGCGTTAGAACTTGAGGCGATACTTGTACAGTTGGGAAACTGGGAAGTGTATCGTGGAAACACGACAGGTAAGACACGAATACCAGGATATGGTGTACAAAAAACCTTCGTCCGGCTAGATCAAGAATCCTTAATGGATCAGCAGGTAAGCGAGTCGGGAGGACGTTAGGCTATGAAACGTGAAATCACCATTGAGAGTGTTCTGGAAGATAAGGTTATGCTGCGCGCTGTAAACCAGATTTCGGGTAAGTCGAATCACGGAGGGTTTAATGGAATGTATCCTCGCGAATTGAGAGAATATTGGGCGAGACATGGTACATTCATTAAAAATCAGATAAGAACGTGTTCATACTATCCGGATCCGGTCGAAAGACATTTCATTGTCAAGCCAGGTAGTCACAAGAAAAGAGAGATCGGAATCTACACAGTTGTGGATCAAGCTATACTTACTGCTTTGAATATGGTTTTGCTACCAGTCTTTGACGCCAAATTAAGTAAGAACAGCTTTGCATTTCGTCCGAATAAGAATTGCTTAATGGCACTTCAACGGGCAATAGATGTGATGAATGGAGGCTGTGATTACGTTATAAAGACGGATATTCATAAGTGTTTTGATACGATTAGACTCGATATTTTAATGGATATCCTAAGGCGGGAGATAAAAGATGCACGTCTTCTTTGTCTTCTGGAACGGTATCTTCGGGTAGATCTATATTGGGATCTTAAAATCCGAGAGAAACGGAGGGGCGTTGTTCAGGGCAGCTCGCTTAGCCCGCTTCTGGCGAATTTGTACCTGCATGAACTTGATACTCGATTGGAACGGAAAGGAATACTTTTTGTAAGATACGCAGATGATATTATGATCTTTGCAAGGGATAGAAAAAAGGTTGCTTGGGCATTCGGACAAGCTAAAGAGATCCTTCAAAGTGTTCTTAAGATGACATTTAGTCAAGATAAGACAGAATGGTGTATGCGCACAGAAGTGACTTTTCTTGGTTATTCTATCAAGCGGTTTAAGCGTCATTACGAATTGTATGTTAGCGATAAAGCTATAGAGAAGATGCATAGGAAGTCAAATAGTATTGAAAAAATGCCGCTTGAGGAGGTAATCGAGTGGATGGGAAGTTATAACCGGGGATGGATCAATTACTATCAGTATGCAAATGAAGATCAATTGCGTCTCCTTGCCGAGCAGATAGACGTGAAACAAAGTGTCTATCTGGAACGACTTCTTAACGGTTTAACAGATCGGGAACGATCGTTTCTTTTGGGATACCAGTATCATTTTGTGACTATGACCGAATGGAAACGTAAGGTAAGTACGAGCAGAAAAACAAGAAAGAGATGGTGATAAATATGGCACAGAAGTATTCAAGATGGCAACGTGGTGAGAACTATCCCAATGGCCGGCTGCTAGCAAAGAAATATGAGAATATTGATGCGGTCCCGCCGCTTTCGTCTGATTCTTCCTATACTTTCAACAAGACTGCAAATGAAAAGGAAGGAATGTGCACCGATACTTTCGATAGTCTGGAAATAGATATACTCGGAATTATTACGACATTTTCCTTTTTGACTTTTAACCAGCTTTATACACTGCTGGAATTGAGAAGAGAAAAATATAGTAAGACCTCTGTCCGACGGACGCTGGATAAACTTATTGATCTTAGTATGATTGTTAAGTACTCGCTGGAGTCGGTTGATGTGGATGGTGTTTGTGAAGAGATAAAAATATATAGCAGAAGTAGATTTAAGACATTTCACAGTAATGAAATACCGAATCTGAACTATAAATCCAGGCTTCTTGTTCGGAGTGAATGCGGAAACAGCTGGTCAACTATCGGTCTTTCTATTGTTGTAGCAAATCAGATTGTAATCAATCAGATGATTTATGGAGAGAAAGTCCGACATATAAGAGTCGAGAATGTAATGTATATGCCGAAGTGTAAGATTGTGGTTCTTCTCGAAATGGAGACCGACCAAGGAGTTTATTTCTTTGTAAGTGCGATGCATGCTCCCTTCCATAAGATTCAGGAGATCCTCACTGACTGGACATCATATGCGATGGCACAGAAAAAAAGCTTTAATCTTATATTTATAACCAGAGATGAGAAGAACCTTGTTGAGACTATCAATGCAGTAAATGCCACCAAGTTTTTCGGCTTCCAGGTCGGATATACGATTTTCAGTGACTGGTTCCGAAAATCCAGGGCGGCAATTATGATGAGATCAATAATAATATAGAATACTATAATATATAAGCTGGAATTCTTCCTCGTGAAGAAATACCCATAAACCGTGTATGAGCTCCTCATACACAAACAACGCCTCCTGCCGGATAGCGGGAGGTTGTTGTTTGTTTAGAGTAATCCTTATTGGTGTTCTCTGTTAGATATGAAACTTGAGGATATGGATCTCGGGGCGTGCCATGAAGCGGATCGGGAGGGCGCCGGTGCCGGTGCCTTTGCTGATGAAGCCTTTGTAGCCGCGGAATGTGTATTCGCCGCATAAGATACCTTCTTCGCGTGCGATCCGGTCCTTCCTGAAGAAGACGAATTCGAGATTTCCCGGAAGGTGTACCTGTCCGCCGTGAAGATGTCCGGAAAGAATATAGTCGCAAGGGAGATCGGATGCAGCCAGATCTGTGGCATCGGTAAGAGAATAGATGAAGTCGGGGTTATGAACCAGTACCAGGCGGAATCCGGCATATTTACTGAATTCTTCACTGATTTTCCCCCATGGGCGGTTACCTCTTTCGCTGTCGGCTATGCCGCATAAAGCGAATGCCGAATCACTGGTATGGATCTCTGACCAGTTGTTTTCCAGAAGCTTTACGCCCATTTTGTCGTAGTCTTCTTTTTCCAGAAGCCAGTCGTGGTTTCCGTGTACAGCGATCAGATCAATGTTCTTTTCTTTTAAGATGGCGGAAACCTCTGTAAACATCCTTGTATCTGTATCGTGAACGTTTTTATGGTGGACGCAGTCACCTCCGAAAAGAACTATATCGCATTTTCCAGAGATAAACTGCTTTGCGATCCACTTGGGGGAGCGCAGGCAGCCGATTCCGTGGGTATCCGAGAAAAAACCGATACGGACCTCTTTCGTGTCTTTGGGGACTTTATTCTTCGGGTAGATGTCGCGGCGGTCGACCTTGACCATAGCGGCGGAAAGGACCATGAATGCGATGAAAAGAAGCCCGAGTGCAACCAGAATAAGAAAGATATGAAGAATCGATATGTGAAGCGAGAAAACAGTAGCGGCAGCCTCGAAAAAGTGCATGTTAGGAAGTTATTTCCTTTCGAAAGAATTGTTCATTTAATTATATATATAATAGCATAGGCTTGTTCCAGTTTGAAAGTTGACAAACAAACGTTCTGTTTTGTATAATATAGTTGTCGGATTGATAGACACTGATTGTGCTTGAAATTTCGGTAATGACCAAGGCTGGAAGCAGAGTATCGATACGGGAAACTAAACAAACCAAGATTCCAATTCCACCCTTTGTATCATGCTGATCAGCACGACCAAATACGAAAGGAGGTTTTTTAGAATCGATATCGACAACGGTACTCAATCAGACAATACGTTATGGTGCCGGATAGTTAAGGGCAAAAGATTTCTGGAGATTTTGTTAAGGATAACGGAATTGAGCCGATCACCAAATATAAGTAGCCTGAATTAGATCAGGTAGAGGCATCAGGCTAGTGCCATTAAAGTGCTGGTATGGTATTCTTTTATCAGCGGTTTATAAATCTCAACTACAGAGTTGAAAATAGCCATAGCATATATGTTATAATCATGAAGATTGAAAACAGTTTTGCGCGGGTCCGGCGGGTGCCGGAGATTATCCCGTACAAAAGGAAGGAAGTAGGAATATGGCAGAAATCAAATCTGAAGTAGTAAAGGAGATCGGTATCCTTTCTACAAGTAAGTCTAACTGGAATCGTGAGGTCAACATCATCCGCTGGAACGATGGTAAGCCGAAGCTGGATATCCGTGACTGGGCTCCGGAGCATGAGCGTGCCGGTAAGGGCATCACGCTGACAGCTGAGGAAGTAGCTGTTCTTAAGGAACTTCTGGCAGATTACGATCCGTACGAGTTTGAAGAGTAATTCATTCATCTGAAAGGCAAAAGCCGTGCGAAGTGATCTACGTGCATTAATCGTTTCCATACTGTTGTTTCTGCTTTGGGGAACGGTTCTGACGTATCCGTTTCGCATCGTTTCAGATATAACATGTCAGGCAACGGAAGCAGTTGCGGGTAAGCTGGGCTTACCTGCGATTGCTTTTGCTGTATTAGTATTGCTTGTGATCATGGGAATCACCTGCGCGATGCTGTTTCTGGGGCGAATGGAGAACTCGGAGGCAATCGCTCTTTCTCTGTCGCTTCTGGCATGTATCGTATACATCGTACGTGTATTTACATCAAAAACATTCTCGATCGAATCCGTCTTCGTAGCTGTTGTGCTGGCAGGAACGATCATACTGGTACTTCTGCGGAAGACCGAGTGGACGAGATATATTGCAGACGCCTTTATCATGGCGCTTCCGGTATGCATGTGCTATGAGTGCATCATGAATCCGCTGTACCGTCTTCTGAAGACGGATCTTTATAAGCTGTCTCCCTTTATCACCGTGCCGCAGACGAGTATTTTCTCCAAGGTAGGAAATCTTCTGGGTGTGGATCTTCTGGTGTGGAGCGGCTTCTTTTTTATCGTTTCCATCCTTCCGGTCATCTATCTTTCCGGAGGACGTAAGGAAGGCAAAATCAAGAGATAACGGGGTATTTCGCTATGGAGATATGGGAAAGAATAGAGTTCCTTAAGACGGAACTGGAAAAACATAACAAGCTCTATTACGAGAACGATGCTCCGATCATTTCCGACTTTGAATATGATGCCATGCTCCGCGAACTGGAGGAACTGGAAGAAAAATACCCGATCTATGCGACGCCGGATTCGCCGACGAAGCATGTCGGCGGAAGAGTCAACGAGAAGTTCTCCAAGGTCACACATGCGGTGCCGATGAAGAGCCTGGGCGATATCTTCTCTAAGGAAGAAGTTTTTGAATTTACCGAGCGTGTAAGAAATACGGTGGGTTCCGACGGACTTTCTTTTGTCGTCGAGAGAAAGATCGACGGTCTTTCTGTTTCCGTAGAGTATGAGAACGGCCGCCTGATCCGCGCATCGACGCGTGGCGACGGACTCGTGGGCGAAGATATTACTGAAAATGCCAGAACGATCAAAAATCTTCCGAAATCGATCGATCCTTCGATCCCGTATCTCGAGGTCCGAGGCGAGGTTTATATGCCTTTTGAGGTATTTCTTCGAGTGAATGAACAGGCAGAGCTTGCAGGGGAGAAGACTTTTGCAAATCCCCGAAATGCGGCCGCCGGATCTCTTCGCCAGTTGAACGCGAAAGTGGCGGCTGAACGCCAGCTTTCTATCTTTGTGTTTAATATCCAGGCGATCCGCGGAAGAGAGTTCAGTACTCATGCGGATACGCTGCGTTTCCTCTCTGATCTCGGATTTGAGGCCAGTCCCGGATTTATCGAGTGCAGGACGGATGAGGAGATCTGGAGTGCGATCGAGAGTATCGGTGAATCCCGTGGTGAATTAAGTTATGGTATTGATGGCGCAGTCATCAAGGTCAACGAGATATCTCTCCGTGAAAAACTTGGTGAGACGGCGAAGATCCCGCGCTGGGCGATCGCCTATAAATATCCGCCGGAAGAGAAGCAGACTCGTCTTCTGGCCATCGAAGTCTCGGTAGGACGAACCGGTAAACTTACTCCTGTAGCAGTTCTCGAGCCTGTCCATCTTGCAGGTACGACAGTCAGTAAGGCTACACTGAATAATGAAGATTTCATCAAGGAAAAAGACGTCCGTATCGGTGATATGGTTGTAGTGAGAAAAGCCGGCGAGATCATCCCGGAGATCGTATCGGTTAATATTATCGAGCGCCCTTCGGATGCGAAGCCTTTTGCTATGCCTGAGGTGTGCCCGGCCTGTGGTGAGAAGGTGTACAGAAAAGAGGGAGAGTCGCATATCTACTGCCTCAACGAACTCTGTCCTGCACAGACCTATCGTGCGATGATGCACTTTGCTTCCAAAGATACGATGAATATCGATGGCATGGGTCCCGGTATGATCAATATCCTCCTGGATGCCGATCTGATCCATGATGTGGCCGATATCTACACACTTTCCGAGAAAAAGGATCTTCTCCTTGGTCTGGACCGCATGGGTGAGTCCTCTATAGCGAACCTTCTGGCATCGGTCGAGGAGTCGAAACACCGTCCGCTGTCGCGACTTATTGCAGCACTCGGTATCCGTAATGTCGGTGTTGTTGCCGCAAGATCCCTGGCGAAGGCTTTCGGATCAATGGATAATCTCAAGAATGCGACGGTTTTGGAACTGGCGGCCCTTCCGGATTTCGGTATGGTCACGGCACAGTGCGTCGCGGATTTCTTCAGTAAAGAGAGTAATCTCGCTCTGATCGAAAAGCTCAGATCCTGCGGCGTGAATATGGAAGAAGATGCCGGGGAGAAGACGGGAACTGCGTTTGCCGGAAAGATCTTCGTCCTGACGGGTACGCTTTCAAAATATACGAGAAATCAGGCATCGGAACTGATCCTTGCACAGGGCGGTACGGTCTCGTCATCTGTATCGAAGAATACTTCCTATGTTCTTGCCGGTGAAGCAGCGGGATCAAAACTGACAAAAGCCCAGTCTCTCGGTGTGGCCGTGATCTCGGAAGATGATTTTGAGAAGATGCTGGAAGAGGCCGGCTCATCTTCGGGAGAGGAAGCATGAGCGAGGATACGCGCCGGGCAAAAGCACTAATTCGCCGCGTTCTTCGTGACAGAAGAAGATCTGCGTCACAGGATAAAGTCCGAACCGTACTGGATATTGAGAATTGGCCGCAAAAGTGGCAAGATAAAGTAAAGACGGCGCGATACATCGCCGCCTATATGCCGATCGATGAGGAATTGAGACTGGAGAGTTTTCTCCGATCCATTTCCGTAAAGACGTGTTTTCCGAAAGTTCAGGGAGAAGACATCGTCTTTTACGAGGCAGAAGCCGGAGACTCCTTTGAAAAGGGCAGTTTCTCGATATTGGAGCCCGGATCGGATCTTCCTAAGGTCGATCCGTCCCTAATCGATATCATTCTGGTACCGGGTATGGGGTATGACCTTTCCGGTACGAGGCTCGGCAGGGGAAAGGGCTACTATGACCGTTTCTGCGGAATTCTTGCCAGCAGGCCTTTATGCATCGGTGTGGCAGCAGAGAAGAATGTGTTCAGTGCTTTTCCGAAAGACCCGTGGGATCTTTCCGTAGATGCACTGGTTACGGAAGAATCTTTTAGGGAGATTTCCGGAGATAAGACAAACGAGGTGGAAAGATGAGCTATTTCTGGGCTAATTTAGGTGGTCACCTGTTAGTGAGCCTGCTTCTTCTGATCGTTTTCCTGTGGGCGGTGAAGAATACCCAGCAGAACAGGTGGAAGAAGGGTTTCCTTTACCTTCTGCCGACTGTCATTATGATCATCCTTCTTATTCAGCTTGCTGTTTTCTCTATCCC
>JAFWSW010000098.1 GCA_017519205.1 Clostridiales bacterium
CTGCAATGGATCGAACGGATATCTTGCTTGGTTGGATGATGTTCTTCAGATCCGTGAAACAGCCAATCCTACTCTCGATGATATCGATTTTGATATTCGTATATGTGATACCCCTAGTGAGGTAAGAGATCTTATCTTTGAAAAGAATCGTGATACAAACCGAGCACGAATGCTTGCCGGATATTGCTGGAATTGGAATAAGCAGGAAGCGAATAACACTGATTACCATGACATCAAGATTGGTGACTTTGAGATGAGTTGGAATCTTAACGGTGGAGAACCGTTTGCTGTTTCAGATACT
Source organism: Clostridiales bacterium (assembly GCA_017519205.1). Lineage (GTDB taxonomy): Bacteria > Bacillota > Clostridia > Saccharofermentanales > Saccharofermentanaceae > Scatonaster. The sequence goes on from JAFWSW010000098.1 coordinate 302, forward strand.
TCCGTAAATGAAATCGGGTGCATTCACACTTCACAAGGTCTCGAATTTGATTATGTCGGGGTTATTGTTGGTGATGATATTCGTTATTCAAATGGAAGAATCATAACTGATTTCACTAAGCGAGCGAGTACAGATCAGTCTATAAAGGGCCTTAAGAAACTCATTAAGGAGAATCCGGAAGAAGCGAAGAAGCGTGCCGATGAAATCATACGAAACACGTATAGAACGCTTCTGACGCGAGGAATGAAAGGATGCTATATCTACTGCGTTGATGAAGAACTCGAGAGATATTTGAAAGAAAGACTTAAGTTAAGAAATAACAAGACAGAGGTAAATACATGAACGAACAAACAAAGAACAGAATCAGACAATTTGTTTCAGATAGAAACTGGGATCAGTTCCATTCTCCTTCAAATCTAGCCAAGTCTATTGCTATTGAAGCTTGTGAGTTACTCGAATGTTTTCAGTGGAGTGATGAGAAATATGATCTTCAGCATGTGAAGGAAGAACTGGCGGATGTTCTTGTGTATTGCCAGGATCTGCTTGATAAACTTGGACTTGATGAAGACGAGATTATCAATATGAAAATGGATCAGAATGAAGCAAAGTACCCTGTGGAAAAAGCCAAGGGGAAAGCTGACAAGTATAATGAGTTATAAGATTGTAATTTGATTGGTGTCGCTTTTGTCAGCATATGAATATTTAATCCTCTTTTTATTTTACAGTGCGGCGAATGCCGAGTAGATCAGGGTCATGTCTTGTTCGCTGTCGAGGAATTCATGATCGTGAGAGGTGCCTTCGTGGACGCATTCACCTGCGATATAACCGAAAGGACGGTTCATCGGGAGCTTTTCCCAGGTGCCTTCCGAAAGAGGGGTTGTCGAAAAACTGCAGAAGTCTTCCGTCTTTCTGACATAGAGGGAATCCTTATAGTTGGTGTGCACATACAGCTGTTCCCCGTCAAAAAGGAGGATATTGAGCTTTCCGCAGGCGGCAAGCTCCACAAGGGCTTTGTCGATCACATCGAAACGCTCGGATGCCGAAAGCGGCTCTCCTTTCTTATCGGTTGCGCGGTTGATCAGGCTGATGAGATAAAGAAGTACGGCCTCACTGTCCGTAGAACCCTCCAGAGCCTCCGAAAAAGGGGAGATGAGATCTGTCTCGAAGATCGTCCCATTATGGATGAGTGTCCAGCTTCTGCCGGTCTTGTCGTCCCAGACAAACGGATGGCAGTTCGAGTAGTTCATGAAGCCGATCGTCGCACGGCGTACGTGCGCGAGAAGATCCGACGCCGTAATATCCCAGGCCAGGCGGTTATGGAGATAGACACTGTCTAATGCCTTTTTCGGTTCTTTTTCCAAAGAAACGGCATTGCCGCGGAAGACCGCAAGACCCCAGCCGTCCGGGTTCTTCTCACTGTGGGTAAAGAACTCGTTTAGAACCGTATTCACTTTTATCGGTTTACGGGCACTGAGCCCGAATAATTCACACATGCTTATATTTCACCAAACTTATCGATATAGTATTCAAGAGATCTGCCCCGGGACTGCCCCTCGACGATCTCCCTTGCCGGACTTAGTACTTCCTTCGCACGGCGGTACAGAGGCTCGAGGAAAACGGCTTCGTCTCTGCCTCTTCTATCCAGACCTTCCTTAGCGATGTCGATGAGGTCGGTAAGGATCACGGAAAGTTCCTCCCTGCTGTTGAAAGCCGGAAGATCTTTTTTTACAAACATACGGCGAAGTTCACCGACGGTATAGGCCTGCCCGTAGATCTGGTGCAGATCGTCAAGGTAAACTGCGAGTGTGCCGAGGTTCTTCTTTAGGCCTGCGTGGAATGCCTGCGACGTCAATATCTCGCCGACGGGCTGCTCGCAGACGCTTCGAAGTTCCAGTGTGCCGCGGTGCGTGAGATCGACGAACTTAAAGGAACGAAGATAGTCCAGGTCGCCGATCTCGGGAGTAAAGGTATATTTTTCATAGACTTTGCCGTTATAGAACTCACCCTGGATCAGATCCGAAGCGAAGTACAGATCCAGAGGCGTCGGCGCGAAGTTGATGTAGTGGCCGTCTCTTTCGAGGCAGTAAAGGCTCATCGAACGGATATAGCTGACCAGCTCGTCGACCGATTCGATCTCTTTGTCAAAGACATCCACGTTATGCGGATTGAGCCCGTGAAGGCTCTCTCTCCAGAGATGGTCTCTCACGCACAGATACTCGCCCATCGGAGAATTCGAAAAGAGAAGGGCTTTTAGAGGCTCGAGCTTATTAAACGTATTAATGGCCTCGGTCAGTTCGTTTTTGGAAACATCCACATGCGTCTGCGAGGCACACGACAGAAGCCCGAAGTTCGGGATGTCATGGAAATGCTTGAAATCTCTGTATTTCTCGTAGGATTTGAGATGATGCAGAAGCATGCGATAGCGGCCGTTCGGGACCGGGACGTTTTTGTTAAACTCGTGGTACGGGTTAATGCCCATGCCGGTGATGGCGTGGTTATTCTTCTTTAGAAAATCACTTGTGAAGGAATAGTATTTCTTAAAGCGGTCGTAGATGACGTGAAGGTCCGATTCTTTTCCGAAAGAAAACTCGACGGTATTGTAGCTGCAGTCAAAAGAGAGGATATCGCCGGTCTTTCTGTCTTTGGCGGAACTGATGTTACCGTCGTCATCGTAATTTTCGGCTTCGAATGGGAATTCTTGGATAAAGGCATCCGTCAGTTCGTGGATCACTTTAAAATCGACGGGCTTTTTCTCTTTGTTCAAAATCGGCAGCTCGAACTCCACACCGATAAAATCGCCGGCGGGACGCTCGGTCGGTGCGATGTACTTATGTCGTATTGCGTTTTCCGTCAGCCTGCTTTGCATAGAAAACTCCCGGTCGTATAGTGATTA
>JAFWSW010000099.1 GCA_017519205.1 Clostridiales bacterium
CCGCTGTGGTTTATCCGGAATAAGTATAAAGGCGGTAAAATCGTTCGCATCGGTCTATCCGGACTCCCGCTCACGGATCACTATAAACTCGGAAGGATCATCCGCGACGCAGCCGACGATCTGGAAAGAAAAATCGTGATCGTCGCAAGCGGAGATCTGTCCCATAAACTTCAGGACTACGGTCCGTATGGATTTGCACCGGAGGGCCCGAAATACGATGAGCGCATCATGGACGTGATGAGCCGCGGAGCTTTCGGTGAACTCTTCGACTTCGATGAAGCCTTCTGCGACAAGGCGGCCGAGTGCGGACACCGCTCCTTTGTTATCATGGCCGGTGCCTGGGACGGAAAGAAAGTCAAACCGGCGATGTTCAGTCACGAAGATGTGACCGGTGTCGGATATGGGATCTGTTCTTTCTATCCGGACGGAGATCAGGATGATCCGGAAAGGTGCTTTCTGGATATCCATCTCGCGGCAAAAGAGAAAGAAATCGAAGAGAGCATCGCCTCTTCGGATGCATATGTCCGTCTGGCAAGAAAAACGATCGATACATATATCCGGACGGGAGAGAGGATCGATCCGAAGAAACTGGATCTTCCGGAGGAGATGACCGGCCGCAGGGCGGGTGCTTTTGTATCCATACATAAACACGGAAAACTTCGGGGCTGCATCGGAACGATCGGTCCGGTAGCCAAGGATCTTTCACAGGAGATCGTGAATAATGCGATCAGTGCGAGTACGAGAGATCCGAGATTTGACCCGATAAGGGAAGATGAACTGCAGTGGCTCGAGATCAATGTGGATGTGCTCGGAGCCCCGGAAGATATCGAGTCGATGGACCAGCTGGATGTACAGCGCTATGGCGTGATCGTCTCGACCAGAGACGGAAGAAGAGGACTTCTGCTTCCGGATCTCGATGGTGTGGATACGCCGGAGGAACAGGTCGCGATCGCGATGCATAAGGGCGGGATCCAGAGTCATGAGAAGTACTTCCTGCAAAGATTTGAAGTGGTACGGCATATATGACGAAGTGTCAGGTGTGTTTCCGGCATTGTGAACTAAGCGAAGGTGCGATCGGATTCTGCGGAGCCAGGATCGGCATCGGCGGTGAGGTGCGCGCGGCAAACTACGGACGTATTACTTCACTGGCACTCGATCCTATCGAGAAGAAGCCGCTTCGCCGATTCTTCCCGGGAACGAAGATCCTGTCCGTCGGCTCATATGGATGCAACCTGAGATGTCCCTTCTGCCAGAACAGTGAGATATCCTGGGGCGAAGAGGCAAAGGAGTTTTCGGATACGGCGGAGACGATCGATCCAGAGATCCTTGTCCGTATTGCGGAGAAGTATAAAACGGAAGGAAATATCGGCATCGCATTTACCTATAATGAGCCGCTGGTGGGATACGAGTTTGTCCGCGACACGGCGAAACTCGCCCATGAGAAGGGGCTGAAGAATGTTATCGTCACGAATGGTACGGCCACTCTTTCCGTGCTCTCGGAGATCCTTCCGTATATCGATGCGATGAATATCGATCTGAAGTGTTTCCGTGAAAAAACATATAAGGATATCCTCGGCGGAGATCTGGAGATGACGAAGTCGTTTATTTCCGAATCCGTTCGAAAAGCACACGTCGAGCTTACCTGTCTTCTTGTTCCGGGATTAAATGATACTGCCGATGAGATCTCTGAAATGACCTCATGGATCGCATCACTGACGGATGCAGACGACAATGTGATCGGAGATACCATCCCGTTTCACATCAGCCGGTTCTTCCCGAGATTTCACATGGCGGACCGCTCCGCGACTTCGGTAGACGCAGTCTACGAAATGGCAGACCTTGCCCGTGAAAAACTGAAATACGTATACACTGGAAACTGTTAATCTCTTTTTGCGGGAAGTCGTGTCATCGCGTAGAATGCGATCAGCACACCGACCGCGCATACGGCGGTTCCCGTGATGAGCATCGGGCGGATACCGAAGTTATCGAGGATCACGCCGCTGATCAGGTTCGAAAAAACACCGCCCATCGTGATCGCCGAAGTAACGAATGCCTGGCCTTTTACCTGGTCGTGATCCGTCATGGTCTTACTGACATAGTAGGCGGCCGCAGGAATAAAGACTGCATACGCGAAGAGCTGGCAGGATTGGCTTAAGTACATGTGTCCCATATTCGTCGCGAAGATCAGGATGATGATCTTGACCAGGAAAGCCGTTCCCGAGATCAGAAGAAGTGCCTTGGAAGTGAACTTCTTCAGGATCAGGCCGATCATCGCCATGACCGGGAGCTCGAGGATCGCCTGCAGGAAGTTGGCATAGCCGAGTTCTTTTTCCGCACCGCCAAGATTCCGGATGATCTGGATCATGAAGTCGTTGATCATGTTGTGGGCGAAGAAGAAGCAGATAACACCAACAAGAAACAGCGAGTAGGCGGGATATCTCTTAATGAATGATCCGAAGGAACTGCTCTTTCCGGGTTCTTTCGTTTCCTCTTCTTTTTCGGATGGGACGGCTTTCTGCGGTTTTTTGAACGTGAAGATCAGTACGGCGGAAAGTGCCATCAGGATGATGTTGAGATAAAGAAGGATCTTGACGCCGCGGTCCTCGATCAGGCCGCCGATGAAGGCGGAGGTGACGGCAAAACTTGCCGATCCGAGGCCTCTGGCCAGACCGTACATGATGGAGCATCCGGCTTTCTGGTATTCGAAGCAGAGGGCGGTCATGACAGGCTGATAGGCGTACTGGATCATATAGATCAGTGCGAAGACCGGGAAGATCACGAGTTTATTATCGGTGCTGAAAAGAAGGATCACCGAGCCGAGAAGGATCGTGATGACCGATATCAGGATGAAACGGCGGTTGGTGAGCGCGCCCTGCTTGTCGATGATGCCGGCAACTACCGGCTGTACGATAGCGGATACGATATTGGCGATGGCCAGAAGCACACCGACCTCGGTATTGGTAAACCCGTTTCCGAGAAGGAAGACG
>JAFWSW010000009.1 GCA_017519205.1 Clostridiales bacterium
CTTTTGCCGTCGAAAAAAGGATCATGACCGGCTATGACGAGTATGTGGGAACGGTATTTTCCGCGCTGGACCCGGAACCGGATGCGGTCTTTCAGGTGTGGAGCGTGAAGTACGGATCCTACGAAGAAGCGCCGTCATCCTGTAGGGATATTCTGACGACGGATCAAAACGGATACGCGAAGTCGAAGGTCCTTCCCTACGGAGATTACCGGGTGCATCAGATCGAATCAGAAGCGACGAAGTACACCCTTACCTGCCAGGATGAAACGGTCAGCATCCGCGGCACGAACCCGGATTCTCCCGAAGATCCGGAGACGGTCCTTTCTCTTACCAATAAGCGATATGAACTCAAGATCCAGATCCGGAAGGTCGATGAAAGAACCGGGGAGATCATCCCGGCGGCGGGCGTGGAATTCCGGATCCTCGATGAGGGCGGAAAGGCCTTGAAGGACTGGGACGGAAACGACACCTTCACAACCGGAGGCGACGGGACCTGTGATCTTAAGAAACTCGGGCTTCCCATCGGGACCTATTATCTTCAGGAGCGAAAAGCACCAGTAGGCTTTGTTCTGTCGGAGGAACCTGTAAAGATCGAAGTGAAGAAGGATGAGAGCTTCATCGGCGTCGGCCCGGATGGCGACATGAAGGCGGTGCCTTTTGCCGACCGGGAAGTATCAGTGACTCTGGAACTTCTGAAAACAGGTGAGATGCTGACAGGGGTGGAGAAGACGGATGCCGGGTATAACGGCCTTAGCGGGTACCGGTTCATCTACACTGAACAGAAACTGAAGGGTGCGAAGTTCGAACTGTACTGCGGGGAGGACGTGCTGGATTTCGAAAGAGATATCGCACTTCTCGATTCCTCTAAATACCCGGACGGCTCGATCATCAGGTCAAGTGACGGAAAGACATTTACGCCGTATAAGATGTTCGATAAGGACGGGGACGGCGTGAAGGAGACGCCTCTCAAGAAGGGCACGCTGCTTGGGAGCTACACCACGGATGCCGATGGAAGGATCCGGATCACGGACCTGTCGCTTAGTGCCGGATCTGGAAAAGCGAGATATGAGTTTGTGGAGGTTTCAGCGCCGGAGGGATTCGCCGTGGACAGAACTCCGGTCGTATTTGAAGTCATGGATGCCAGAAAAGATCAGACCGTAACGGTAGTGAAGAGCAGTAAGACTGCAAGGAATGAGCGGAAGAAACCGGATATGGAACTTCTGAAAATGGGAAAAGACTATATCTATGACAGGAAGACCGGAGAGTTTATCACTAAAGAAGAAGCCCTCGCCGGCGCGGTCTTCGGGATCTATGCCGGGGCGCCGGTCCTCTCGGCAGCAGGTGTTGTTCTGGTGGAAAAGGACGAACTGATCGAGGTCGTGATCTCGGATGAGAACGGAAAGTGCGAAGGACTCTCCGCGTATCCGGCAGACGGCAGTTTCTATGCCAGAGAAATCGAGGCGCCGGAAGGATATGTACTGAGCGAAGATTCGTATGCATTTCCGATAAAAGAACCGGTCATCAATGACATCCGGATGTCTCAGATCGAGGTGGAGAAGGTCTGCGGCGACGGGACAGCAAGACCGATGGACGATGTGACGTTTGAACTTTGGATGAAGGGAGAAGAAGGGGAAAGCGATCTTCTCATCTCCGAAGGGACCACGGATAAGGACGGCAGACTGAGCTTCTCCGTAGGTGCCGGCGAGTACTATCTGGTCGAGACCTCGGTCGGCCACTGGGTGAACTTCTGCGTAATGGAGGAGCCGTTCGCTGTGAGCTGCGGGAAGGTTGGAAAAGTGATGCACTATAAGCTCGAAGACGGCCTGACGAAGACCGTCGCGGAGAAGAGATCCGCGACGAACGGCGGGCTTCTCGGAAACTGCGGGATCTCCGTAAAGAATGCAGCGGGAGAAGTACTGAAGTTCCTCTATGCGGAAGATAAGGGCGGCTATGTGCTGTGCTCCGACGGGGCGGAAGGCGCCACAACTGTTCTTTATACATGTGATGTGAAAGACAGTGAGGATTACGGAAAAGTGTATATCTACGGACTTGCTGCCGGCGATTATGAGATCTTCGAGGTGGAGGCTCCGGAGGGCTATAAGAACGACAGTGAGGTCATGCCGGTCACTGTAAAGAACACTGCGGTGCTTGGGGTGACGAGACTCTACGACACCATGAAGACTTCTGAGATGGAACGCTTCTCGGAGTACGGAGCCGTCGGTATCTGCAGCATTTCCGCGTTTGCTCTGGCTGCAATCGGTATCATCGAGATCCGTGAAAAATACAGGAGAAAGAGAAAATGAGTCTACTTCATATGACCGATGACGAGTAAGCGGTGTGATCCGACTCCGACCGGTGTGCAGGTGATGAGGGTGATGCGGCGAGAGCCGTTATCACCCTCTTTTTCGAGATCGATGTAGTAGGAAAGAGAGGAGGGATCAACTGTCCGGATCTCATCGACGATGTAGGTGAAGGTCTCGCCATCTCTGGAAATACGAATGGAATCCCCGGGCTTTACCTCGCCCAGGCGGTTGAAGATCGAGCCGTATCTTCTCATGCGGTGCCCGAAGATCACGAGGTTTCCCGGTTCTCCCGGCCCGGCGGATCCAATCAGACGGCCGGCCCCGTAGCGGAGCTCGACCTTCCCTGCGCCGTCCAGAAGCGGAAGCTCACAGTCGATCGAAGGAATCGAGATCGTTCCGCAGGCGTGAAGCGTATAGCTGCCGCTGCCGGATTTTTCCGATCCCGAAGAAGATCCCCTGGATGGCGGGACTTCGGATTCTTCACACGGATCGGGGAGCGGGACTTCGGACGAACGATCTTACGGGCCGGTCTCTTCGTGTATGCCGTTAAAGATATCTTCTTCCTCGCCCGGGACCTCAAGGTCATCGGGGAAAACGGGGAACTCTGACCCTTTTCCGGAAAGGATCTCATCCATGATCGTCCGGATCGTCTCCTGCCGGGCATCCTCCTTCTGCCGGTATTCTCCGGTGCTCGACCGCATCGATGACGAAAGAACGATCACACCAAGAAGCCAGAAGAAAAGGATGAGGGCGGGTGCTTTTCGAGAGGAAGTCATAAGAAAATCTCCTTTCTGATAAACCTGAGAGGGGTGTTTTGTAAAGGATAGGATGAAGCGGGAACGGAAAACAATATTTTATATGAGTAGTTCCGTAAACGTTTTGAAAACTCGATTACAGTAAGAGGTTGTTGACTTTGACTAATGTTTAGAAGTAGAATTAGCAAGCCTGTTCAAGGCAGAAATTATATATAGGAGGAAATAATGATGTCCGAAGAAACGTACCAAAATGTATTTGATGTGTTGGAGGCACGTGGTTATGTTGCGCAGACCACACATCGTGAAGAAATCTACAATCTGTTAAGTAAGCCGGGTGTCACCTTCTATATAGGCTTTGACCCGACCGCAGACAGCCTGCATGTCGGCCACTTCGTTCAGATGATGGTCATGAGCCACATGCAGAAGGCAGGACACCGTCCGATCGCTCTCATGGGCGGCGGTACCGGTATGATCGGTGACCCGACGGGAAGATCCGATATGCGTCAGATGCTGACCAAGGAAACCATCGACCACAACGTCGAGTGCTTCAAGAAGCAGATGGGCAAGGTCGTTGACTTTTCCGATGGAAAAGCACTCATCGTCAATAACGGCGACTGGCTCCTGCCTCTCAACTACATCGAATTCCTGAGAGATGTAGGACCGCACTTCTCCGTTAACCGCATGCTCACTTTCGAGTGCTACAAGCAGCGTCTGGAGAGAGGCCTTTCCTTCCTCGAGTTCAACTACATGCTGCTGCAGAGCTACGACTTCCTGTACCTGTACCAGAAATACAACTGCCAGCTCGAGCTTGGCGGTGACGACCAGTGGTCGAATATCCTGGGCGGCGTTGAGCTGATCAGAAGAAAAGAACAGGGCGAGGCTTTCGGTCTGACATTCACACTTCTTACCAACAGCGAAGGCAAGAAGATGGGTAAGACCGCCAAGGGTGCCGTATGGCTCGATCCGAATAAGACAACTCCTTTCGATTTCTACCAGTACTGGAGAAATGTCGAGGATGCTGATGTTATCAAGTGCTTAAAGCTCCTGACATTCGTATCCCTCGAGGAGATCGAAGAATATGCTAAGCTCACCGATGCCGCGATCAACGAGGCAAAGAAGAGACTGGCTTTCGAAGTAACCAAGATCGTTCACGGTGAAGAGACTGCACTGGCTGTTAAGAAGCAGGCAGAGGACCTCTTCGAGAAGGGCGGACGTTCCGATGATATGGCGACTACAGCGATCGCTGCTGACCGCCTCTCCGGTGACGGACTGTCGCTTCTGGATCTCCTTGTCGAGACCAAGCTCACACCTTCCAAGGGTGAAGCAAGAAGAATGATCCAGCAGAAGGGTATCTACCTCAACGATGTTGCCGTCGAGGATGTGTACTACATGCTGACCGAGAAGGACTTCACTAACGGCGAGGCTTTCCTCCGTAAGGGTAAGAAAGTACATCACCGTCTCACGATCGGCTGATCCGAAACCGCAAAATATAACGAAACAACAGATGAGCTGCCGGAATAAGGCGGCTCATTTTGTGTTAAAATCAAAGCGAATATGAAGAAGGATAAAAGGCAATGAAGACCTGTCGTTTTTGCAATTTCCAACAAGAGAGCGGAGATTTCTGTGAGTCCTGCGGCTCTCCGTTTCCGGCAGATAAGCTGGATTTCTCGGAGGGGCTTCCGGAGGTAAACGGAGGTTTCCCTGATCCGACTGCGTCTTCGATCCCGGATCCGACAGCATCTCCCGCTCCGGCAGCTGCTCCCGTAGTGGCGGCTGCAGTAGAACCACCTGCTCCTTCAGAAACGCCCGCGGAAGATCCGGAAGCGGCATCTACTCCTGAAGAGAAGCCGGAAAGCCCGAAAGATGAATCTTCCTCTGCGAGAAAAGTCATGTACTCCGCGGC
>JAFWSW010000100.1 GCA_017519205.1 Clostridiales bacterium
ACTCCTGGAATGTCAGTCTTGCTTTGAAAGGATCAACACCCATGCAGGCAAGGCGCAGGAGAGACTCTGTAACAGCATGATAAGCACCATGGAACGGGCTCCATGCGGAGAAATAAGGATCAAAGCCGTAAGCCATTACGGAAACCGCATTGGTCTTACCCTCTTCTACCGGGATCTTACATGCCATACCTTCTTCAGGTGTCAGCTGATAGCGGCCGCCGAATGGCATCAGGACTGTTCCTGCACCGATCGTACCGTCGAATCTGGAAACAAGACCCTTTCTGGAACAGCCGTCCAGAGAAGAAAGCGTACCCTTCACAGACTCAGCGAAATTGCCGTCTACATAGGACTCAACGGTCTTATCGATGACGCCGTTATTGAAGTCAGGCTCAGTAACCTCAGCCTTTGCATAAGAGGAAGCACCGTTTGTGTCAATGAAGGATCTCGGGAGCTCAACGATGGTGTTGCCCTTCCAGGTCATCTTCATGACCGGCTCCTCAGTAACAACAGCAACGACAGTAGCTTCGAGGTTTTCCTTAGCTGCATATTCAAAGAATGTTTTCTCATCCTTCGGATCGATAACGATCGCCATTCTCTCCTGAGACTCGGAGATCGCAATTTCAGTACCATCAAGACCTTCGTACTTCTTCGGTACCTTATCGAGGTCGATCGCAAGACCGTCAGCAAGCTCACCGATTGCAACGGATACACCGCCGGCACCGAAGTCGTTGCAGCGGAGGATCATCTTACTTACTTCCGGAATACGGAACAGTCTCTGGATCTTTCTTTCTGTCGGCGGATTACCCTTCTGAACCTCAGAACCGCAGGTCAGAACGGACTTCTCGTCGTGTGCCTTGGAAGAACCTGTCGCACCGCCGATACCGTCACGGCCTGTACGGCCGCCAAGGAGGACGACGATGTCGCCCGGTCTCGGACGTACACGAACGATATTGTCAGCCGGAGCAGCACCAACTACAGCACCGATCTCCATTCTCTTTGCTACATAACCCGGATGATAGATCTCATCGACATGACCGGTGCAGAGACCGATCTGGTTACCGTAGGAGCTGTAACCTGCAGCTGCCGTACGGACAAGTTTCTTCTGGGAAAGCTTACCCTCGAGTGTCATGGAAACCGGAACGGTCGGATCGCCGGCGCCGGTAACACGCATTGCCTGATATACATAGGAACGTCCGGAGAGCGGGTCACGGATCGCACCGCCAAGGCAGGTTGCCGCACCACCGAACGGTTCGATCTCGGTCGGGTGGTTATGTGTCTCATTCTTAAACATGAGAACGTAGTCTTCTTTCTTTCCGTCAACATCGATCTGGATCTTGATGGAGCATGCATTGATCTCTTCAGACTCATCAAGGTCAGCAAGCTTGCCGTCCTTCTTGAGCTTTCTCATCGCCATAGTCGCAACATCCATGAGGCAGACCGGCTTCTTGGAGATGCGCTCGCCGTATACGTCTTCTCTTGTGGAGAGATAGTCAGCATAGATTCCTTTCAGTTCTTCGGCAAAAGCACTGTCACCGTCGATCTTGACGTCAGTAAGCTCTGTAAGGAAAGTGGTGTGACGGCAGTGGTCAGACCAGTAAGTATCCAGAACACGGATCTCTGTCATTGTCGGATCACGCTTAATGGACTGGAAGAACTCCTGGGTGAACTCGATATCCGCATCGGACATTGCGAGGCCCCATGTCTTTCTGAGCTCAGAGAGTTCTTCTTTCGATTTTGTGATAAATCCGTCGATCGTCGGGACGGAGGAAGGAACATCAAATACATCTTCAAGTGTCTCCGGCTTATCCATAGAAGCCTCACGAGCTTCAACCGGGTTGATGAGATACTTTGCGATTGCTTTTTTCTGATCATCCGTAACAGATCCATAGAACACGATCACGCGGGCAACACGTACCAGCGGCTTTTCTTTCTGTGTCAGGATCTGGCAGCACTGAGCGGCAGAGTCTGCACGCTGGTCATACTGACCCGGCAGAGATTCGATGGCCAGAACATATGCAGCATCGGAAACATCGATCGTCTCATCGTATACTACGTCGACCGGCGGCTCGGAGAACACAACGTTCTTAGCCAGTTCATATTCCTCATCCGACAGTCCGGATACATCATATCTGTGGAAGATCCGCACGCTCTCGATCGTTTTTACGCCGACATCCGACTTTACGTCCTTCATCAGACCGGCCGCTTCGACAGCGAATTCCTTCTTCTTCTCCGAAAAGATCCTTCGAACTTGATTACTCATAAACAAACCTCCAAAATGATGTATCCTTCTAACATATCTATGGTAACACAAAACCCTGTTTCCTTATCAAAAGAAAACACGGGTTTTTGTGGTATCAACTTAATTTTTCAGCGACTTCCGTCATCAGTTCGCTATTATATTTGAGGAAGCGCTTCAGGCCTTCCGCATCAAGAGAACCGTGAGCAAGTCTTGCCTGATCGTAGATGTGCTGGCAGAGCCCGTCCATCTTCTCTTTCTCCGAAGCCACGCCGGCCATACCACGAAGACGAAGGACCAGCGGATGATCTGTATTCAGGACCAGATCCATCTTGACCGGGAACATCTCATCCAGATTCTTATACGGATCGTCTTCCTTTCCTGTACGCATCGCCTCAAACTGCTTTCTCATCTCCGCCATACGACGGGCTTCTTAGGTCTCACGGATAAATGCAGGGAGCTGATCTGCACCGAGCGCTACAGCTGAAACCTCAAGTTTCTCCTCGCCGGTAGCTGCCTTAAACAGGTCGCCAAGTGCTTTTGCCTCATCTTCAGAAGCCTTCTCACCTTCAAGCTCCGCATCGACACGCTTGAATTTGATGTCATTCTGCTTGTATTCGAGGAAAGAGATGAAGT
>JAFWSW010000101.1 GCA_017519205.1 Clostridiales bacterium
CCGCAGTTACAGGAAATGTCCTTGTCCCATGAGTTTGTCGATTGTATCCAGCTAAGGCAAACAGGGCAGTATGTATTCTCGTATAACGACTGGATGGCATTAGCAAACCGATAGATTTCTTCATCGGAATAATTCTTAAACAGCATAAGATCTTCCACAATATTCTGAAAAAGAGAGCATTCGAAGATATTACCATCTGTTTTCCAATCTTTAAAACGGCGAAGAATAATGGATTTAAAATCCTCAATTGATACACGGTTGTTATAGATCTCATACTGTTCCAGGTCCTTGTAAAAGGATCCATCGTCTGTTCGTATTTTCGTGTAGCAAACTATTCTTTTATTGCCTTCTTGATACGTCTTCTCTTCTATCTCTTTTCGCATCAGCGGATATTTCTCAAGTATTTCCCTGTACTGCTTCTCATCGATATATGCGCACCAGGCAAGTTCGATTGGAGAATAGTCCCCCTCACGAATTGCACGGAGATTCGGATATTTCTTTTCCAAAACACCAACTAAAGTACTTTTACCACTTCCCTGAATTCCCTCTATGAAATAATTCATGGACACCTCCGATATCTAATGATCACTTAACCTATACAACAGTTTTCTTTATCCATCATCAAAGATCCCAAAGACTCAACTGCGTGTATTTTTCCGGAAACTCATTCATGTATTTAAAGCATTCATCCGGTTCATACATGATTCCGTTTCTTTTACAGAAGGCACGGAATAACGACATTAATTCTCTGCTTCTCGGGCTTGAGATCTCATAAGCGTTTCCATATGTACGGATATATTGTTCTTTCAGTCCCGGGAAATGCTTATCCAGAGCTGAATAAAAATACTCACGATCACCTTCTCGTAACGTCATACCCATTCCAAAATCGATGATTCCTTTGACCCCGACTCGTGCGCATTCATCAAGAATCGCCTGTACATTTTCTTTCGTGTCATTAATATACGGAAGGATCGGCGTCATCCATACGATCGTCGGAATATCTCTCTTCTGCATCTCTTCAAGGACTTCGATGCGTCGTTTTGTATTACAGACATGAGGCTCAAGGATACTGCATAAATCATCATCATATGTAGTCAGAGTCATCTGAACGACACACTTAGTAGCCTCGTTTATTTCAGAAAGAAGATCAATATCGCGAAGAATACGATCAGATTTTGTCTGCACAGCCACTCCGTAGCCATACTTCTTGATAACTTCCAGACAACGTCGCATCAGTTTGATTTCTTCTTCACAGTGCATATACGGATCAGACATCGAACCGGTACCTATCATGAACTTTTTCCGCTTGGATCTTAGAGTATTCTCAAGGAGTTCAGCTGCGTTCTGCTTCACCTCGATATCTTCAAAAGGATGCTTGAACTGATAGCATGTGCTCCGACTGTCACAATAGATACACCCATGCGAACATCCACGGTAGATATTCATACCGTATGCTCCATGATTGTTCGTTAATATTCCTTTTGCGTCAACATAATGCATACTTATTGATTGTCTCGTCACTCCATATATGTGCTTCAATATAACGTTCAGGTCCATGTGAACCATCATCATTCCAGTCTTGAGGAAGGCCATACTTCTCAATAACTTTAAGGATCTCTTCGTAGGTATATATTTTCATATGGTATTCTTTATCCACATTTACAAACGGATTGAAAGTAGGCATGGAATCCCCATATGTGAACGACACCTTCCGAAGATCGAATTCTTCCACAGGGATCTTTACTACTTCGCACTGCTCATACCATGTTGAAAGCCAGGGACTATGTTCCACAACCATGTAGTGTGGTGATTCAATATCCCTGAGACCGCCCTTCGCTGCCCATTCCCGTCGAAGGATCGATTCACAGTTAAGGCGTTTTCTCACATAAAACTGATCGCGCTGTGCGCAGAAAGAATCAGGGCGTGTGAACTTAACCTCAGCAAGTACCCGCGCTGCTTCATCCTTTGAAAGTCGGCTAATACTGCGAAAAGGCCCGGATCTTTTATCGTAGTAATGATACAGATACACGTAATGCTCCTTTATTCAGCTTTTATGCACATGCATGGATCCTGCTTTTTCGCATGACGTAAAAAAATGATCGTAATTCTCATAGGACCTCCAGATCCTTTTCTTCATATCGATTATGTCCCGGAAGACTCTTCTTATGTTTCCAGCAGCGGATCGCATCGTCAAGAGTTTTGTTTTTATTTGCCGCAAAAAAGTCCCGTATATATGTATTATACTCGAACTGGCTTCCTATCGTGGTTTTCTCCGTTTTATTCTTTGCCTTTATCTCATAATAAGCAGCGATCGCATCAGCATATGTCTTTCCTGCATTACTCTTCAGCCATTTCTGAAAAGCAACGTTGAAAGTGAATGATTTACCGATCAGTTCTCGAAAGAAAGCACGATGTTTCTCGGAACATACGAAACCAGGTTCAATGAGACTCTCTGTGGTAATCGTGTCATCAGTAACAGACATCTTTCTCGGACGCTTGGGACTTGCTTTAGTAACCGGCATACGGCCGTCTAAAAACAATGAAATACGCTCTGTCAGTTCCAGTTTGCTTCCGGTAGAAGGGATTCCGTTATTGCGGCAAAACAAAACGAGTTCCTCCTTCAACCAGTAAAACTCACGGAATTTCGCACTATCGAGTTTTCGATCCAGCGGAGGTCTTTCCATATAATCAGACTTCTTTCTGCAAGTATCCGCAAGTAAACGGGAAGAAATCGAATTTCTTAGTACCGATATGGACTGCGCCAAAACTCTCATACCATTTCCGAAGAACAGTATTCTCTTCTACAATAGAGATATTCACGATCGTGCATCCTACACTATGTGCATATGTAAAAGCGTGTTCCAGAAGGAGCTTGCCGATCCCCATATGACGATACTCGGGAAGCACGGCAAGATTATTCAGTTCACACTCAAGATTCTCCTGCATCGCAAGAGAATAATAGCCTATTATCTTTCCACCCTCGTCTACATATACAAACATCGGACGGTGATCCTCTTCAAACTGCCAGAAAAGGCGGTCCTGAGAAATGGCAAACGCAGTGAAACGAGGTGCGTTCTCGGCAGTAAAACCCAAATCATCCGCTACCGTCATAAAACTTCTCCGTATAACATCCACGCAAAGCGGGATCTCATCACGTTTCATCTCACGAATCATTCTGCATCTCTCCTTTTCTTCTGTTTTTGACCACCATATTGCAGGTATCCATACGGCCGTCTTATTATTTCCGCCAGTATTCCAATCGATCTTCATGCTGTCATTCCTTTCAGAAATCACTGCGGTACAGTGTCAATTAATCTTAAGTGAAGTATAGCATCTCGAATCGGATTTGGCTTTGTCCTTGCAGTATAGGGCCTC
>JAFWSW010000102.1 GCA_017519205.1 Clostridiales bacterium
AGATTCTTTCCGTCTTTCCATTGCCCATATCGATGTCGATGATCTCATATCCATTCTCTTTAGCTGACTTATCGATATCAAATGGTGTAGGGACCGGAGTAGGTGTATTTGTCGGAACCGCCGTGCTTGTAGGGGCAGGTGTTGCCGTTGGCTTTGGTGGTGTAGTTGGAACAGGTGTTGGAGTAGCCGTCTGTGTTGGTGTAGGCGTCTCTGTCGCTTTTGGTGCCGAAGTCGGTTTTGGCGCTTCCGCTGTCGTGGTCGCAACCGGTTCTGGTGCGGTCTCAGAAGAAGTCGTCACTTCTCCAGTCGTCTCTGAGGTCTCTTGAGATGTCGTAGATTCGACTGTTTCTGTATCGGATTGAACCGTGTCGTCTGGCTTCGTAATATTTCCTTCTATCTGGGATTCACCTGCATCTTGTGCTGGAATCGTTTCATCGATCGGCTCTGCTGATTCTGATGTAATCTCGTTATCGTTTTTCCCGATTTCTGTATCACTCTGATTCTTGCATCCAACGATTCCGAGGATCACAGCCAGGATCAGAACAGTAGCCATAAGCTTTCTGTGTCTCATACTGTGTCCTCCTATGATCTTCGAAACTTAGTTCGAGTACTTGTTACCTCAAATGTACTCGCATTTTCATCTCTTGTCCATAGGGGACCCTTCGAAATCACATAGTCTGTCCCATTATTGGTACTGAGTCGGGTTCCGATGGCTCATCGGTCAATGAAAAAGGGAGCGTTCCATCCTCTTCCAGAAGAGGCGGCGGTGTCATGGGAGCGTTTTGTCCCGAGTTATTCCCTTTATACTGCTGTGAAAGCACTTGTGCCTGATTGTATGCGTCCATGACTGACTTTACGATAGCCTGTCTGAACGCTGCATTTGTGGGATGAGCTACTTCGAAATACTTCGTCTCCCCTTTTCTTTCTGATGCTCTCTGCGGCATTGATACGAAAAGCCCTTTCGGGCCTTCTACAACGCTCAAGCCATGTACGGCAAAACAGTTTCCGATCGTGATTGTCGCTGCAGCTTTCTTCGACATATTAGGATCATTGTTCATCCAAGTGATCTTTGCTGTGACTTCCGGTGTGTTCATCTGGTTATTCTCGTTCATAGTTTTGTCCTCCTGTTTCTTAAACCATAGTGATCATGGAAAACCCGACATCTGCGTCTGTTTCTTCCTGGCTGATATCCGGGGCTTCCTTATACTTATCCATGTACTTCTTGACTTCTTCATCTGTAAGGGATCGGCATCCATCCTCGGTCAATCCGACAACAAAGAAGTTTCCGGCAATAATGCCGCCGCCATCGAGATACCTGTTTCCTTCTTTACACTTGATCTTCGCTTCTTCGTCTCCGACCAGTGCCGTTTCATCCGGGTTATAGATAAACTCAATATATCCGCCTACCGCCTGCTGTTTGGCAGCAAGTGTATCCGGGATCTCCGCAACATGCGGTTCTTCATGTGGTTCCACGAAAAGAACTCGGATATTGTCACTGCTGTTTACCAAGGATTCATCGAAATCAATCGTTCTGAATCCCTTGATATCGCAGTAGAATGCGCCATAGTCTGTAACAACTACATCCGATACAGTCATGGCATTCCCGAAGTACAGTGGATGCGGATCGACGGAATTGAACAAAGAAAAAGCACCCTCAAGGTGCTTCACATCGGCTTCGGCATCAAATACCTTCTTGTAGATTCTCGGGTCGACCTCGTCGATTTCCTTAAAACTCCTACACTTCACTCTGAGATCGTCCTTACTGGGATCGATCTGGTAGATCTTCATCCTCACTTGGAATCACCTCCCAATCCAAGAATGTTTTCCAGTACGAAAAGAACTTTTCCCAGATCAATGTCAGCCTTCCCAGACAGGATCCAGACCATGATGTCCTCATCTGCCGGTTCTTTCTTATCGTTACAGTAGTCACAGATCTTCTCTTTCTCGATGATGATTCCGTTACCGTCAGGAGTTTTCTTAAAAGAAATGAAGTCTCCGTCCTTGATCTTCAAAGCACGTCTCATGCTCCACGGAATAGTTGTTCTACCTTCAATACCGATCTGCTTAATAATCTTACTCATATGTCTTTACCTCGTTTTTGAAAATGTTTGAAAAAGTGGTTATTATTTCTGGAAAGTGCGTAATTACGCATATTCCGGCTCGATTCTCTCAAGTTCTGCGCCTTCAAATCCGAATCTTAGGAAGAGGATCGCTTCAAAAATCAGAGAGAATGCCTCGTTTGGAATCGTTTCCGGATCAGCCAGATCTCTCAAGATCACGGCATCCGAAAAGTGATAGATATCGTATGCAGCATTGAAAAGAGCCTGTTCCGTGACTGTCTGGGGTTCAAAAGCGCAAAGATCCATATCCAGTTCCGAAAAACCGATACACTTCTTCACTTCCTTCCAGATTCCCTTCTTCGCTGTCAGGAGATAACATGCCGCAACCTCATCACGGTTATCCGTATCAATCAACGCACAAGCTTCTCTGAATCTCTTCTCATGCTTCTCACTAATAAATCTCATATGAAAAAACCTCCTAAAGGACTGTTAAATATATATGTATATAAAAGAAAACCACCTTATTCGTTTGAATAAACAACAACTGAATAAGGTGGTAAGAAGGTGACAAAATGAAAAACGCGTGCGTTCGACTCACTCCTAATTGGAAAACCGGGAAAATATATCTACAAAATCGCTATGTTGCCGGACAAAAGATAAAGGACCGAAAACGTCCTGTTTTCAGTCCTTTTCTTAACATATATCGAATAGATACATGTATCATGGCGGAGAAGGAGGGAGTCGAACCCTCGCGCGGCTGTTACACCACCTAAAGCTTTAGCAAAGCCTCCCCTTCGGCCTCTTGGGTACTTCTCCATGCCGAAGTCATTTGCTTCTATTGAAGCGCAGAAGTTATTCTACCATAGATACCGTGACTTTGCCACTCTTTTTTTCAGTAGCGGCTTCAGATGCCAGTATAACGGTGCTTTCCCGCCTCAGCTGGCGTTGCGGAGGCGCCGTTCTTCCTGCATTTTCTTCTTATGCTCTTTGATGCCTTTTCTTCCCTGACCGATTCCTTCAGGTACAGGGGTTTCATCGATCTCGATGTACTTCTCGTTATGGAAACGGCGGCTCATTTCCGGATCGAGGTGGAAATAGTCATCGATCTCCTGATCCGAGATATCCGGTGCAAACTTCCTTCTTCTCAGGCTTCCGAAGCGCTTTTTGTTGTACTCTTTCCAGAGGATCAGGGCGAGAAGTTCGATCAGGGTGGCGACGAACAGGATAAAGAAGAAACGCTCGGTCTGGCGGACCTTGTTGAGATCATAAAAGAGGAATTCCTTCACCGGACGATTCATCTTGTCGCAGATAATGCCGTAGATCATGTAGACGAAATACACGAGCATATAGATCCAAGCTACAAGTGTCAGGATCACTCCGATGACCTTTTTCCAGGTCTTCTGCTTATTCTCATGCTCGATGTGGGATTCGTGGTTCATTTCATAATCGGAAACTTCCTGAGAGACCACGTTTGCCTGGCCGCTCTCTTCTTTCTGGGACTGGGTAATGCCCCGGTCCGGACTCTTCCAGGTCGCCAATTTCTTTCGAGGAAGGATGGTCTTAAACAGTGCACCGAGTGTGATGAACACGTTGATGTACCAGTACACGATCGGATACCAGATCACGCTCCATGTACTTTTGAGGATATTCTTGTCGTACTTGGATTCAAGAAACATTGCAACTACGAACTGGAACAGACAGACGAACGACAGGAACTGGCTTTTCCATATCAGTTCAGTATATATGTGTTCGCCGCGGATCTCCGATGTAACCAGAAGGACCGTCAGGATCAGCCAGCATACGGACCAGAAGAAAGAGGCAACCTGCTCCAGATAGATCGGTGTCATTCTTCTTCTTCGCCAGCTCTTAAAGATATCCCAGTGACGGAACACGACTTCGAGTCCGCCCTCGGCCCAGCGTTTTCGCTGACGCCACAGTCCCTTGATCGTCTCCGGAACCAGCATCCAGCAGAGGGCTCTTGGTTCATATCGTACATCCCAGAAATTCTTCTCCAGTTTCCATGTGACTGCGATGTCCTCGGTCATCATGTCGCGGTCCCAGAAACCACAGTCCAGAAGTGCTCTTTTTCTATACGCCACACATACACCGGAAACGGTCATGACCTTGCCGAGGACGCGCTGTGTGCGCTTGATTAGGCTGATGATACTTGCATATTCGCAGAGCTGGATCCTTCCGAGAAGAGATCCTCTGTTCCGGACGCGGGGGTTTCCGGTCACGGCTCCGACACGCTCGCCGTTATGCTTGTTTACGAAATGGGAGACCATGTAGGTCAGCGCATCTTTATCAAGATATGAATCCGCATCGACTCCGACCAGGATCTCTCCCTTGGAAGCAATGAGTCCGAGGTAAAGCGCATTCGCCTTACCGCAGTTTTTCTTCAGATCAACGACACGTACCATGTCGTACTTCTCGGAAAGAGCCTTCATGACCCGCGCTGTATCATCGGAGCTTCCATCGTTGATCAGGATGATCTCATATGCGGGATAGTTCAGTTTTGTCATCTGTTCGACAACAGGAATCAGCACGGCACCTTCGTTATGTGCAGGCATAAGAATAGAGACGAATGGTGTTCTCTCCAGTTTGAGAGAACACTTTCGCTCATTGGAATGATAAAAGATCAGGGAACCAAGTACCCACATCATGGCCATGATCGCCGGGTACCAAAAAACAAATTCCACCATCCAGCCCAAATACATTCTTGTGCCTGTCCCTCGCTGCTAATACTAAGATGTCTGATTGATTCTGTCGTTTCTGAGATGTCATGAATGCCAAAATAGGGGCATTTGTTATCGTCTGCGTAAATATATCAGACACAAACGCCCCCGGTCAACCGACAAATTCTACATATTTTCAAGGGTTTTCTGGCTTTTGTCCCCATGATTTCACCAGTTTGTTCCCGGTCAAACCGCGACTATGTACCATCCGAAAGGAAGAGACCCTCATCAAGTTCCGTGATGTTCCGAAGCGCACGGTTGACCGCATTCGTACGTGTGGTCTGAAGCACATCGAGGTTGTTCGTCGCGGATTCCAGGCTCTTTCTGACTTTCACGAGAGCTTCCTCGTATTTCCCGAATTCCTTCTTCACGGCGCCCAGCGTGCGCTCGATCTCGTGGGACTTCTTCTCGATCGCCAGCGCCTGGAAGTAGTTCGTCACGGTACTTAGAATCGCCATGAGCGTATACGGGCCGGCTACGGTAACGTGCAGCTGGTTCAGCTCTTCTAGCAGGTCGAGATTAACGATCTCGGAATACATGCCCTCAAATGGAACGAAGAGGATCGCATACGGGGTCGTATCCGGTACACTGATATACTTCTCGGCGATGGTCTTCGCGTCTTCACGGATCGCGACGCCGAATTCCTTTTTCGCTCTTGTTATCGCATCTTTCTCCCCGGAATCGTATGCCTGTAACAGTGTTTCATATCTATCCAGATGGCACTTGGAGTCGATCGGAAGATAGAAGAAACCGTTTCCTTCTCTGGTCGGCATCTTGATGGCGATCTCGACATGATCGGAAGAACCCGGCTTGGTCGGGACCTCGACATCATACTGCTGAGGAGTAAGAACATCGGCAATGATCTGCTTGAGCTGGACCTCTCCGAGGATGCCTCGTGTCTTGACACCATTCAGTGTCTTCTCGAGACTTCCCACCTGATTGGAGATACCCTTCAGCTCTCCCATCGTCTTCTGAAGTTCCGTCATCTGCGTAAGTACGCCCTTGAAGCTTTTCTCAAACTGTTCGTTTAGCGTCTTATCCAGCTTCTCATTTACCGTTTCACGGATCTTCTCAATCTGCTGGTTATTCTCATTACGCATCCTCGTAAAGTCTTCATGGAAGGTCTCCGTCAACTTCGAAAGGCGTGTCTCCATAGACTTGTGAAGTGTATCCATACCACTGGTCAGGATCTTTGTGTTTCCTTCGAGAAGTGCGGTGTTTCTCTCCTTATCCGTCTTCAGAACAGCCACGATACTGTTATTCATCGTGTCGAATTTCTGGGCATACAGACGGTTACTGAGGGTGTTCATCTCCTCGTTATGACGTCTCGTAGTTTCCTGCTGGTCGTTCTCCACACGGGTCAGCGTCTCTTCCATAGAAGAGATCCGCTGGTCGATGACCTTACTTAACTGATCCTGCATCCGCGACGGATCATCGCTCTGACGGGACGCGAGAATATGTACTCCCGCGTATGTCCGCAGAAGAAGAAATGCCGCGATCAGAACCACTACGAGCACTATAGAGCTTAGGATCAATACTGCAATCTCCATGATTTCCTCCTTCGTCAGGCCTCCCGGTGATTGTGTCAGTGAAATCCGCGTGCAGTAAATTTTGGAAGCTGCAAGCACACAACACCGGAAAGCCCGCTTCGGTTTTTACAGCTTGAATGATATCAGCCGAACTGTCCAATTATTCGGACTGCAAGATGGAGAAAGTAAAAAAGTCGTATTCGGAGTGATTACTCAGTAAACGAAAAGATAGATCCCGAACCACTGTGCAGCAGCGCCAAGGAGCACGAAAATATGCCAGGTGAAGTGCATGCCGGTATTCTTCTTCGCCTTCGAGAACGGAATCATTCCGATCGTATAGAAGATACCTCCGGCGAGGATCATGATAAACATCCACAGGTCATTTTTCACCATGCCGGGAACAAACAGAAGTCCGCTCCAGCCGATAATGAAATAAAGCGCCATGTGCATCGGCTGAAACCGTGCAGGCCCGAAAATACTGATGAATGTTATGCCTGTAATGATGAGCGCCCACTGGATACAGAACATGACAAGTCCCTTGGTGTCTCCCCAGTACACGAGGCATAAGGGGGCAAAAGTACCGCCGATCAGAAGGTAGATCGAACAGTAGTCGAACCTCCGCCAGAGCTTCTTGACGAAGAGGCCGCTTTTCCAAGAATGATACAGGCAGCTCATCGTAAAGAGAAGGATCAGACAGATGCCGTAAAAACAGGAGGCGAGTACTTTTAGCGAAGTATCGGATTTCAGGAGCATCAGGACAAAAGCCACGATCGAAAGGAGTGCACCGATTCCATGCGTGATTGCATTTCCGACCTCTTCCAGTGTCGTGAGCTTCGGAGGCTCGTTCTTCTTCGAGATTTCTTCTTTCGTCAGACGCCTGATCTTCGGGAATCCCATTTTATCCTTCTTTCACACAATAGTTCTATTTGAGCAGTAAACTCTCTATTTCAAGTATTGAGAGAAACTCCCTACTATGATAATATTTTTTTGTATAAAGAGGTAGTTTTCTTATGAAGATTTGTGCATTCATCGGTGATATGTATCGAGACTATTCGTCAGGAATCATTCTGTCGATTCAGAAATGCGCCATCGAACGCGGTCATGTGGTAGATGTTTTCGGTAACTGTTCGGTGCCGAGTGAGAACTCTCTGCATGCCACCGGACTGAAAAAGATCCTCTCACTTCCCAATTACTCAGATTATGACGGCATTATCCTTTGTCTGGATACACTGCATCATGGCGGTCTCGATTACGAACTTCTCGAGAACCTCACGTCCACTACGGACCTTCCGCCGGTCATCGGTATCCGTGCAGAGGAGCCGGGCTTCTATGCAATCGTCCCGGATAACCGTCAGATCATGTATGAGATCACGAAACACATCATCGAAAAGGTCGGCTGCGATGACATCGGATTCGTTACCGGACGAGATGATCTGAAGGATTCCCACGAACGTCTGGACGGCTTTAAGGACGCGATGAAGGAAGCCGGATATACAGTGTCTGAAGACCGGATCTTCCATGGAAACTACTGGACTAATCAGGGACCTGAGACAGCAGACTTCTTTACGAAAGAAGACGGTACTCTGCCCAAAGCGATCATCTGCTCCAACGACTATATGGCAGTAGCCCTGATCGATGAACTTATTTTACGCGGTTACTCCATTCCGAGAGATACTCTGATCACAGGCGTTGATAACATGGATGCTTCCAGTGTTCATGTGCCTTCCGTCACCACCTCGGATATTCCGGAAGACACCCTCGGAAGGACAGCGATCGATTGTCTGGAAAAGATCCATAAAGGCGAGGATGTACCTCTGCGTACTACTGTACCGGGCCGCCTGATCCCCCGTGAGAGTTCCGGAGAATCCATGACTGACCGCGACATCGAAGAGATGCACCGTAAACTGGATGCCCTGCAGCGGAACTACTATGACAAGACACGTGCCTTTGTTCTCATCAGTTCCGATTATGAGGATGTTCTTTCTTTCGAAGCATGTACCAACTATACACTTAAGAGCCTGCAGAGCTACGGACTTTTCAATCAGATCCTGCTCTGTAAATACTGTGAGAATGACCGCCAGCTGATCGGTTATTGCCGGAATGATAAATGCTTCAATTCCGATATTCATTTCCCGAACGATCAGGTGTACCCTTCTGAGTTTGCCTCAAAAGATCCGTCGCTTTCCATCTTCCTGCCGGTCTTCTATAGGAGTGATGTTTACGGATATGCTGTTTTCCGTCTGCACTCCGATGTGAAATATATTCTGGACGAAAAACTGGAGTTTACTCTGGTCCTTCTCGGTCAGACGATCAACCGTCTGCGCCTTTACGATAAGCTGTTCGAAGCCAGCAACATCATGGACCTTTACATCAAAGATGCGCTGACCGGTCTTCTGAACCGCAGAGGTTTCGAGCAGGGCATCGTCAATTATTTCACCGATGGAAAGATCGCAGAAGATAAGAAGATCGCCGTGGCCAGCATCGACATGGATGGCCTGAAATATATTAACGATAACCTCGGTCATGCCGCCGGCGATGAAGCACTCAAAGGCATCGCCCACTGTCTGGAATCTGTACTGAACGAGGGTGAGATCGCAGCCAGAATGGGCGGCGATGAATTTGCTGCAGTTCTGGTTTTGAATAATCCGGCCCGTCTCGGACAGTTCATCCGAAGCTTCCGTAATGCAATCGATGATGCCAACAGCAAAAACCGTGCAGAGTATAATCTCAGTGCGAGTGTCGGCACCTGCGAAGTCGCAGACTGGGATTCCCTGATGGAATGCATGAACAAAGCAGATAAGATCATGTACATCGATAAAAAGACCAAGAAACACCGCAAATAAGATACAGGTGCTTTTGCCAAAGAATAATCGACACCAAAAAGAGCGTCTTCCATTACGGGAGACGCTCTTTGCATAAGGTTATATAGGGTTTAGAGGGAGCAGTGTAAGAAAGTTCCGTCCATGCAGACGATCACTTCGCCGTCCTTGCTGATCTTCTCGGCAAAATAAGCCTTGATCTTCTCCTGGTATTTACAGAAGAATTTCTCCTGGCCGGGGAAGCACTCCTTCATGCGGTCAACAAGTTCCTTTGCATCGTCATAGCGAAAAGAACTCGGGAGAGTAACTTCTTCGACTTTACCGAAATACTTTCCAACCATGGCACGGAAATCATCGCGTTCGCCTTCTTTTTCGGTGATCTTTTCCTCGATGAAAGGAGCATCGATGCCGAGTTCTTTCATGGCCGCTTCGAAGAACAGATACCATCTCGGAACACTGCGTCCGTTGATGGAGAAGATACCGTCTTTTGCAAGAACCTTGGAAGCTTTTTCCACGAGCGCTTCTGTATCCTTCAGTTCGTCATCGATATAGTGGGCAATGATAGAAGTGTAGTCCTTCTCCTTCTCGATCTTCTCCCATGCTGCATCCTTCTCCAGATCCTCGAAGATCAGATCGATCGAGACACCTGCCGGCAGATCTATACCGTTCTCTTTAACGAACTCTGCGAAGTCTTCCGCCCAGCTTCCGGGGATATCGTATCCGAAGATCTTTGTTCCCTCCGGAATGTCCTTCCAGTTGTTTCTCCAGATTTTGGAATAGCCGCAGCCGAGGTCCAGGACCTTCTCGTCTTTTTTGAAGTTCATGGATTTAAATACGGTGACATACCAGTCCTGACCGGGGACAGTGTGCTGAAGTGCGATCCAGTGTCCTCTGTCGGCTTCCTGATCGAGTGTTACGCTCTGTACGATACCGGCTACATCGTCCCAGTCCAGATCACCTTCCTGCGCCTGTGTCCTGCTGATCGCATCGATCGTCATGTCGATCCTGTAGCGCTTCTCTTCCATGGATTTCTTCTGGAGTTCGAGAGCTTCCTTAATGTCCTTTGCATCACCGGCAAGGATATTATCGCGGATTTCTTCGAGGGAAAAACCGATCTGCTTGAGAGCAACGATCTTCTCCAGTACCTGAAGTGCCGCCTTGTCATACAGACGGTAATTTCCTTCAGAATAATCAGTGGGTTTTAAGAGTCCTTTTTCGTCATAAAGGCGGACCGCTTTCTGAGACACACCTGCCTTTTTCGCAATCTCGCCCGAAGTCATTTTCTTGTCCATTTTTCGGACCTCCTTCATCTTTGATGATCCCACTTTAATGGGTGCCCTAAGGGAAGAGTCAAGGGGGTTTTTGAAAAAAGTTTTCGGACTTTTTGAGCCTTATATTCCTTACTTAAGATCGTTGATATAATCGCATGCACGGATCGCTGCATAAGCTCCGTCGGAGCAGGCTGTCGTGACCTGACGTAGCGTCTTCTGGCAGCAGTCGCCTGCAACAAAGAGACCCGGGGTCTTCGTGTTTACGATATTCTCAGGAACGAAATATCCTCTGTTGTCGAGGTCCGCATATTCGGCAAAAGCACCGTTATCCGGGATAAGTCCTACAGCAAGGAATACACCGTCGCACTTCGCAACCTTCTGCTGTCCGGCTTCTTCATAGACGACACCGGTGAGAGAACCGTCTTCCGCTGTCTCATATGCGAGTACTTTCGTGCTGACATGTGCTTCGACCTTCCCGCTCGGAAGTACCTGATCCTGCAGTTTCTGATCCGCAGTAAAGACCGGCATATCCTGAAGGATGATGAGCTTGCTGACGATGCCGACGAGCATCGCAGACTCAACGAATGCGGAGTTACCGCCGCCGACCATAACAACAGTCTTGTCTCTGTAGAATTCTCCATCACATACGGCACAGAAACTGATGGAAGATCCGATCAGATTCTCCTCACCCGGAAGTCCGAGTGTTCTGTGTGTGGTGCCTGTTGCGAGGATAACTGTTTTTCCTTCGTACTTGCTTCCGTCTTCGGTAGATACGATGAAACCATCGGAGTTCTTCTCGACTCCGGTCACGTTCTCCATCGCTACTTCCGCGCCCTGGCCCATAGCCTGCTCGAGGAGCTTGTCGCCGAATTCATCGCCGCTGATAGACTCGAATCCGGGGATGTTCTCTACCTTCGGGGAATTGACGATCTGTCCGCCGAAAACCGACTTCTCGATCACCAGTACTGTCTTAAGATTTCTTCTTCCGTAAATAGCGGCGGTGAGACCCGCAGGTCCCCCGCCGACTATGATGATATCGTACATTCTTTATACTCCTGTGGAAACTGAGGAATGAGCCTTCAGCCATTCAGATGCTGCACTGTCACCAACATATCTTGTTCCGTCCGGATCGATGATGGTCGGTGTCTGCTGGATGTTCATTTCTCTTGCTACATCCATATTCTCAGAGCAGTTCACTACATCGAAGTCTACCTTGGAGAGTCTGAACTTCTGCTCCGCACCCTTGCACTTCGGGCAGTGATCTTTTACATACATGACCGGCTTGCCGGAAGATGCAGCTTCGCTCTTCTCTTCTACCACATTCAGCGGCTCGCTTACAGCACCTACTGCGTCGAGTGTAGCATCCGATGCACAGCATCCGCCCATTACATGGATCGGGCCGTTATGTGTCAGATGGCTGTTGCCGATGTTGTATTCTTTTCTGTCGTTATACTCCTGTGCCTTACCATCGTTCCAGTTCTGGATCGGACGATAGTAACCGGTGATACGGCTGTATACTTCAGTCTTCTCTCCGCAGTCCGGGCAAACGAATACTTCGCCTGTGATGTATCCGTGATTCTTACATACGGAATATGTCGGAGACATCGTGTAGTACGGGAGTCTGTAGTTCTCAGCGATCTTTCTGACGAGAGTTGCCGCAGACTTCCAGTCTGGAAGCTTCTCACCGAGGAATGCGTGGAATACGGTACCGGATGTGTACAGTGTCTGCAGGTTATCCTGAACATCCAAAGCGGAGAAGATATCCTCCGTATATCCTACCGGCAGGTGGGAAGAGTTGGTGTAGTAAGGTGTACCGTTCTCGTTCGCGGTAACGATCTCCGGGAACTGCTCCTTATCGTGCTTTGCGAAACGATAAGTTGTGGACTCGGCAGGTGTTGCCTCGAGGTTATAAAGGTCACCGTACTTCTCCTGATAGTCGGAGAGCTTTTCTCTCATGTGATTGAGGACCTTTGCTGCAAACTCCTGTGTCTCCTTATGAGTAAGATCTCTGTGGAGCCACTTCGCATTCAGACCGACTTCGTTCATACCGATCAGACCGATGGTGGAGAAGTGATTGTCGAATGTTCCGAGGTATCTCTTCGTGTAAGGATAAAGTCCTGTATCGAGGAGCTTCGTGATAACGGTTCTCTTTGTCTTGAGGGATCTTGCGGAGATGTCCATCAGACGGTCGAGTCTGCTGAAGAAATCTGCTTCATCCGCTGCAAGATATGCAATACGCGGGAGGTTGATCGTAACAACACCGACAGAACCTGTGGACTCACCGGATCCGAAGAATCCGCCGGACTTCTTTCTGAGTTCACGAAGGTCGAGTCTTAAGCGGCAGCACATGGATCTTACATCGCTCGGCTCCATGTCGGAGTTGATGTAGTTGGAGAAGTAAGGTGTGCCGTACTTCGCTGTCATCTCGAAGAGGAGCTTGTTGTTCTCTGTCTCGTCCCAGTTAAAGTCTCTGGTGATGGAATATGTCGGGATCGGGTACTGGAATCCGCGGCCGTTGGCATCGCCCTCGATCATGATCTCGATGAAGGCCTTGTTGACCATATCCATTTCCTTCTGGCACTCACCATAGGTGAAGTCGACCTGCTTGCCGCCAACCCAGCACTTCTCTTCGATCATGTCTCTCGGAACTGTCCAGTCGAGAGTGATGTTGGTGAACGGAGACTGTGTGCCCCATCTGGAAGGTGTGTTTACACCGAAGATGAAGGACTGGATGCACTGCTTAACTTCTTTCTGGGAAAGATTATCGATCTTAACGAAAGGTGCAAGATATGTATCGAAAGAGGAGAATGCCTGCGCACCGGCCCACTCGTTCTGCATGATACCTAAGAAGTTGACCATCTGGTTGCAGAGTGTGGAGAGATGTCCTGCCGGAGAAGATGTAATCTTACCGGTAACGCCGCCCAGTCCTTCCTGGATGAGCTGCTTCAGGGACCATCCTGCGCAGTAACCTGTCAGCATCGAGAGGTCATGGATGTGGATCGCTGCACTTCTGTGTGCTTCTGCGATCTCTTCATCGTAGATCTCGGAGAGCCAGTAGTTCGCTGTGATCGCGCCGGAGTTAGAAAGGATGAGTCCGCCGACGCTGTAGGTAACGGTGGAATTCTCTTTAACACGCCAGTCGTTGATCTTCAGGTAGTTATCAACGATGTCTCTGTAGTTGAGCATCGTGTTTCTAACGTTACGGATCTTCTCACGCTGCTTTCTGTAAAGGATGTAAGCCTTTGCAACGTCAGAATAACCTGCTTCGGACAGGATCTTCTCGACGCTGTCCTGAATATCTTCTACGGAGATCACGTCATTTTTGATCTTCGCTTCAAAATCACTTGTGACACGCAGTGCCAGCATGTCGATCACACTCGGGTGATACTGCTTGTTGCAGGCAACAAATGCCTTCTCAATAGCTGCACTGATCTTCGCTACATTAAAATCTACTACTACTCCATCTCTCTTTGATACCCGATACATATAACTCCGCTCCTCCAAATTTCGATTTGTGACGAGGTCTTATTGACCATATCGCCCACCCCTAACGGCTGATATATAAATGCTATCACTACGGGCAAAAAAGTCAATATCTTGTGAGTGAGAAATTACCCAAACACAAGATATTGTATATTACGTTTTCATTACGTATTTGATTTTTTGATCAGATCCCGCGCAAAGCCGCTTCTTTTACACTCGGTTTTACGATTTCCAGGAAGGTATCCATCTGTTCTTTAGAACATGCTTCCAATCCGGAATATTTTACTGTCTCTCTGTCCACAAATTCCTGTATGAAATACCGCTCGGCACCACAGATCCACTCCCCGATCCTCTTCATGGACTCTTCATCATGGAACTGTTTCAGCACAGTCGTGCGGAATTCGTACGGTACTTTTCCGGAAAGAAGGAACTCCACGCTTTCTTTTACTCTGGTTATATCGAAATCGGGAATCCCGATAGTAATTCCGTATTTTTCCGGGCTGTTTTTGATATCCATCGCCACATAGTCCACAAGACCTGCCCCGACAATATCTTTCAGCCGGTCCGGATGATTGCCGTTCGTATCCAGCTTGATCTTAAAGCCCATTTCACGGATCTTTGCCATGACTTCGGGCAGTTCTTTCCGAAGAAGAGGCTCGCCGCCGGTGAAGACCACGCCGTCCAGAAGACCCTTTCTCTTACCGAGAAACTCATAGAGCCCGTTCTCATCCATCTCTTCCGGAGCATTCATATCCAGGAGCTCGGAGTTGTGGCAGAAGGGGCAGCGCATGTCGCAGCCGCCCAGAAAAACCGTGCAGGCCACCTGTCCCGGGAAGTCCAGAAGTGTCATTTTCATCAGTCCGTGTATCTTCATTTGAGCACCTTCTTCGATAATTTACGGTATATTTTATCATATTTGCCTAAAAACAAGCACCAAAAAGATACTTTGATTATTGAAATTGCCTGTCAGCCGTGTATAATAATTAGTAAGTTATTTTTATTATCTAGGGAGCAAGGGTGATTTATTATGGCAGGTTTTTTCGATGCTTTAACAGGCAAAGACAATAAGTTCAACCGTCCGGCGGTCGAACTTTCCGGCGCAGGCGGAAATCTCAACAATATGGTTGATATGCAGCGTCCGGAGAAGCCGCTTAAGAAAGGTTATGACGCAGCGGAAATGAAGGGCGGCGGATCTCTGGCAGATCTTCAGAGAGAGCGTGCTGCTGCTGCAAAAGCTCAGATCGAGTATAGAAAAGCGATGGAAGAGTCCAGAAAATCGAAGGGCGCTTCTGATGAGACCGATAAAAAGGGAACATCGAGCATTACTCCTATCGAGCCGTATCCGGAGATGGCACCTCGCGGCCGTGCTGCTCTCAACCAGTCGAGCGGACGTCCGGGATCCATCACACGTAACAGTGATACAGTCACAAGACCGGCAGCTCCGGCTGCAAGAACTGCGGCTCCGTCAGTAAGACCGGCTGCATCTTCGTTAAGACCGGCGGCCAGACCTGTTGCAAGACCGGTAGCATCCACATCGGATACAGCTTCCGAAGCACCGGCAAGATCCTTCAACAGAAACAAATCCGCAGCTACTATTGCTGCTGAGAAAGCAGAGCTGGAACTGAACCAGGCTAAATCCCGTGAGAGCAAGGCCGTTCAGGAAGCCACCGATGCACAGGCTAAGGCTGAGGAAGCAAGACAGGCTGTTGCGAAGTCCGGTGAAGTTCTCGAGGCTGCTGTTAAGGCCGAGACAGAAGCTGCTACCGCTGCCAAGACCGCAGAAGACGAGTACATCGCCGCTATGGAAGCAGCGAAGGAAGCACAGGCTGCTGCAAACGAAGCTGAGCAGGTCGCCCGCGCTGCCATGAAGAAAGCAAATGAAGCTGTCCGCTTCGCTTCCCAGAAGAAGACGGAACAGGATGCGAAGTTCACCGCAAGAAAGGCCCGCGAAGAGGCTAGAAAAGCTGCAGAAGAGTCCGAGCAGGAAGCTAAGATCGCTGCAGATCATGCGGAAGAACTCGTAAAGAGCACAGAGAAGAAGGCTGAGGAAGCCAAGGAAGCTACGAAGAAAGCTGAAGAACTCTTCGAGATCGCAAATAAGAAGAAGGTCGAAGAGGATGAGCGCATCGCAGCTGAGAAGGCAGAAGAGACCGCGAAGATCGCTGCCGCTAAGGCAAGAGAGAAAGCGGAAGCTGCTGCTAAGAGAGCTGAGGAAGCTCTGGCCGCTGCAAGAAAGGCCGAAGAAGAGGCAAAAGCTGCTGCTGCAGCTGCTGAAGAAGAAGCAAGGAAGCTCGAAGAGCTTGCTAAGAGCAATGCGAAGTACGCTTCTGCTTCTACTGAACCTGAATCCACCGAGACTGCGGAAGCAACACCGGAAGTTACGGAAGCTGCTGACGCTGCCGAGGCAGAGGTTGCAGAAGTTGCTGAGGTTGCCGAAGTCGCTGAAGCATAATAACGATTCTTTCAGGATCGTCTATCAATCGCCATCTAAAAAAGAAGCGCTTTCGTAAGCGCTTCTTTTTTGTTCAATCCAATGTCTGGCACTCGATGGTCTTCATCATCTCGCAGAATCCGTTCCTCTCATAGAAGCGTATCCCGTCCACATTTCCCGGGAAGACCTGCGTGCGGATGAAATCCACGCCGTGTTCTTTTCCATAGTCCTTCGCGGCGCGGACCAGCTTCGTACCGATGCCGCCGTTTCTCTTATCCTCGCGGACGCAGAGGTCCTGCATATAGACCACCGTCTGGGGCTTGAGGCAGGAGACCTTCTTCTGCGGGATGATCATGACATGCACGAATCCGATCACTTCATCATCTTCCACTGCAACCAGGATATCCTGTGTCTCACTGTCGAAGATATTCTGAAAGAAAGAATCGTCCCTCATGCCGATCACAAAGTGTTCCGGCTGATACCGTACTCCGTCCTCCTCCAGCGCAAGATAGAGTTTTCTAAGCGCAGGAAGATCGCTCATCGTAGCTTTTCGAATAATCATATACGCACTCCTCTCTTTTTGTTTCCGTTATTCAAACTCCGCGTCGTGCTTTCTGAAAAACTCGCGGAAGTATCTGACGTTTTCCAGTTCGGTCCAGTTCGCGATCCGGTAGTCTCTTGAATCCAGATCATAGATCTTCGCCTGAAGTGTCCCCAGCATAAACGGAGAATGTGTGGCGATCACCAGCTGGCAGCCGAGAAGACGGGCCATGTCATTCAGTTTCTCTGCCAGCACCACCTGATTATCCGGTGACAGTGATACCTCCGGCTCATCTAAAAGATACAGCGCATCCGGGCGGATAAAATCATCGAAGTACTGAAGCGAGGTCTCCCCGTTCGAGTACTTCTCCTGCGAAAACTGCGCGCCCTCGCGCAGCTTCCAGCCCTCTTTAGATGCAAGGAAATCCTGCGCCTCACTGACACTCATGCCATCCTTCAGAAGATCAAGGAGCATTCCCTCGTGCAGGACCGGCTTCTGCTGGATCTTCTTGATCTCATACAGAATATCCTCGCTCTTGAGATATCTGCTGTCGGAAGGGATCGACCGGATCGTTCTTCCGAACTCATCCTCTCCCATACTGACCGAGCACTCCTTCGCATAATTCCCGCAGTAATCCTCATTCCCGTAAGTATTCGGGGTCGCATATTCTTTTCCCTTCACGGCAAGCTTATTCGCCATCAGGTTCAGAAGCGTAGACTTGCCGGAACCATTACTGCCGTACAGTACCGTGATCCGGTCAAATACAAACTGCATCCCTTCTCTTCCGCGGAAAACATGATACGGATAGATATTGGGGCAAGCAAGTTTCCTGCTGCTTAATGTGAAACTCTGAAGATAGATCATAATCAGGCGGACCAGCCGGCCGGGAAGAACTCCGGCGCATCGAAGACGAAGCCGTTATCGAGAAGAAGGTCGATCAGGGTACGGTAATACTCCGGCACCATCGCTTCGGTTTCATCGTGTGCGTGGATGATGATCAGGTGGCTTCCGTCTTCATCAGTAAGCAGGGATTTGCCCAGCTCCGGATTTACCTGCGTGGTGCGGGCCAGGATGTTTTCCATCGTGACACCCGAGCCCGGACGGATCTCGTATTCACCAAAATCGAATGTCCAGAAGGTATCGATGTCTTTATCCAGTCCCATGTCTTTCCAGATGGCATACGGGATCTGGGTGTCCTTCACTTTATTGAAACCATGCTCGCGGAAATACTTCTGCAGCGCATCTTTATTTGCTCCGCCCTTATCACCGTACGGGAAACGGAACGGGCGGTATTTTCTTTCCACACCTGCATCCTGATAGAGCTTATCGAGGATCTTCTCATTCTTCTCGATCTCTTCGATCGCTTCTTCCATGGTGAGCTTCGAAAAGAACGGATGGGAGTAACTGTGGTTACCGACGATAATGCCTTTTTTCAGAGCATAGATCGCATTCTCGTAGTTCTCCTCCACCAGCTTTCCCCAGGCGAACATGATCGCCGGGATCTTCTTCTCACAGAGATAATCCACGATGGCGCGAGTGTTTTTCGAAGCAATATCATCAATGGTCAGAACAGCATGTTTCATATAGACCTCCTGCTAAGAAGCAAAGAATAACACTATCATCGTACCATACTCAAAGGAAAGTCAGAAGAAGCGACATCACCGGTATGGTAAAGATGCAAAGAAGCGTGGAAAGGAGGATGCAGTTGGCAGAGAGCTTCTGCTCTTTTCCGTGGATCTCCGCCATGTTCAGGATAACGGAGGCACAGGGTACTGCACCTAAGATAAAAAGGCTTGCCTTGAAGGAATACGGCATCGGGAGAACAATTGCGACCGCGCATGCCAGAAGCGGAAAGACGATGAGTTTTCCGATGCAGATGAAGTACACGAAGGGCTCGGAAACGAGGTCTTTGATCTTGATGGTCGAAAGACGGATGCCGAGGATCAGCATGCATACCGGAGTCGTCATCTTCCCCATCAGGTCGATCGCGTTGACGCAGGTATCCGGAATATACTCGCGGGCACCGATGACATACAGCACGAGCGCCACAAGAAGAGAGAGTACTGCCGGGTTGATGGTCGCCGACTTAAGCGAGATGTATTTCTTCTCCTGTGTCAGACAGTACACGGCAGCAGTGAAGACGAGGATATTCATCGAGATCACAAAGATCGACGAATAGCAGGCTACCTCCGGATGATCCGGGAGGAGTGCTTTTATAAGAGGCATACCGAAGAAACCGCAGTTGCCGAGAGTCGAACCGATGGCGAGCATGCGGTATTTGTTGATGTGGAATTTCTTTCGGAAAATGAAAAACAACGTCAGCAGAAACGCCACTTCAAAGGCAAACGACACCAGGAAGAAAAGACCCATGTTCTTCATATTCTCGGAAGAATACTCCATCGACAGGAACGAGGAGACGATCATGCAGGGCGAGCATACGTAGATCAGGACCGCCGACATCGTAGAAAGATGTCCGGCCACAGCCTTCTTCGCTTTCCCCAGAAGGTAGCCCGGGAACATATACATCAGCGCGACAAATACGCTTAAGAATGCGACTTTAAATGCAACCATATCCATCAGCGGCGGGACTTCTTTCCTCCGGAGGCGTACTTATCCGATCGTTTCTGGGATTCGAAGATGAAATACCCGTCTTCCTCGTAGATCTTTACTCCTCCGAAAATCGAGATCAGCTTGTTCTTATACCAGTCTTTCCTTTTCGTGACCATGAACATCTTTCCGCCGATTGATAGACGGTTGAAGCCTTTCTCGATGAAGGTCTTGGCCACCTTGAAATCCGTATGGTACGGCGGGTTACTGAGGATCAGGTCGAAGCCGCTGCCGGGGACATTGGTAAGTGCGTCACCGACGACGAAGACCGCCCCTTCAAATCCGTTCCTCTTCATGTTTTTCTCCGCGGTGGAGACTGCAAGCGGATCGACGTCCGTCAGAACGATATTCTTCGGATCGACACCGGATGCTGCCGCGATCAGGGACACGATCCCCGTGCCGCAGCCAAGATCGAGAACTTTGTTTTCCGCTTCAAAAGAAACGTGCTTCAGCATGGCCAGCGTTCCCTTGTCCGCCTCCTTCGGGGAGAACAGGGACCCTTCGGTCATGACTTCCAGTTCTTTTCCGTTGTATGTGATCGTGTACATGCATCGTCCTCTTTAGGAGGAACTGTTATTTCTTATCGCTCCGTCCGCTGTATAGAATACCACGAAGCGTCGCAAATACCAGTATTATTTCTGTCGGATGCGCGGAGAGTTCCCTCGAACTTCATGCCGCAGTGTGTCATGACCATGCCCGAATGCGGATTTTTCGGGTCGTGATAACTTCGAATCGAGTTCACTTCCACCGTATCAAAGAAGAAGTCCATGACCGCCTGGAGCGCCTCGGACATGATGCCCTGATGCCACCATCTTCTTCCGAGACAGTACCCGACCGTGACCGATTCCGTATCGTTATTCGGCAGACCGTGGATCGTCCCGACCGGTTCCTCGCCAAGTGCTTTTAGCGTAATAGTCCAGTGATAGTAATCATCCTTTTCATAAAGAGGAATCCAGGTCGAGAGCACATGTTTAGATACGTCCACACTCGTATGCGTCGGCCAGGTCAGGA
Organism: Clostridiales bacterium; assembly: GCA_017519205.1. GTDB lineage: Bacteria > Bacillota > Clostridia > Saccharofermentanales > Saccharofermentanaceae > Scatonaster. Next base: position 20,488 of record JAFWSW010000102.1, read on the forward strand.
ACTTCGTGACCTCAGGATCGGACGCCCAGTTGTCAAACATCGCTTCCGCGTCTGATTCCACGAATCTTCGAAGGATCAGTCTTTCGGTCTCCAGTGTTTTTGTACCGCAGTGTTTCATCTCGTATCCTCCCTTTCCTCTATTCATCTCGAAAAGCACCCGTCCCGATCAGAACAGTTCATCCAGAAATATGTAGTACCTGATTCTCTCCCAGTCGGGCTCGATCCCGAGCTTCTCGAATAGCATTTCCGGATGGAAATCCTCGTATACTTTCCCGCCGTATGTGCCATCGAAGTTATGCTTGAGGCTCCTGTAGCACATGGCGATATCTTCCCACTTATCCGCGATACCGGCATTTCCCAGATCGATCAGACCACTGAGTTTTCCGTTCTCGATAAAGACATTCGGCAGGCAGTAATCGCCGTGGGACAGCACCGGCTCATAGGACGGTTTATTGTCGAAGAGCCATTGGAGCAGCTCCTCCGGATCCTTGAATCCGCCTTCGCCGAAGGTCTCCGGTTCGACGTCCTCCAAATCGTACAGGTGTTTCTCCACACGCTCTTTCGCTTTCAGCAGTTCGCCGTCAAGACCCATGTCCCGCGGGCAGTCCGAGATGTCGATACTCCAGAGAAGTTTCAATGTGTCCGAAAGGATCGTGACCATCTCCTCCGGATGCTCCAGATAGTATTTGCTGCAGGACATCTCTCCCCGGACTTTACTCATGAGGAGATACTGTTTTTCTCCGTCTTCTTCAAAAGCGAGGATCTCCGGTACCGGCACCTTCCCGGACAGCCAGCGTGCCATCTGTACCGTCTCCTTTTCTTCCATCCCGAGCGGCATGACTTTCAGAACGTAATCGTCAAAGAGCATGACCGTTGAACCGGACTTGCCGGTAACGTCTAATGTAAAAGACTTTCCGGACACCTTTTCACGGATCTGACCCGGAAGACGGTCGATCAGAAGCTCGGACAGCGCCATATATTCACGAAGATACATACCGCGGCGCATCTCGTCCGTGCCGTCATATTCCTGATGCCTGGAAAAGATTTGGTAGATCTCTCCGACCGGCATCCATCTCGGCTCCATACCGACCTCGATCTCGCGGTCAGTCAGTGCCCTTTCCATCTCGCCGGTCACTTCTCCGAAAAAGTAGAGATTGAGCCATTTACAGTCTTCGTAGTATTCGTCGATCTGAAGGACACAGGAAGACGGGCGGATCAGGACACCGCACTCCTCCGAGACTTCCCGGATCACGCATTCCTCATCGCTCTCGTTTTCCTCGAGCCCGCCGCCCGGCAGCATCCACTGATCCGTCTTCGACTCATAGGACATGAGTATTTTCTCGTCCTTGATGATGACCGCACGGCAGCCGGTCCGGGTACTCGTCCAGTTCCCGAAATAATTCTCGCCTATAATATCCAGTTTCTGCATCAATTAATTCCTTTCCACCCGAAGGACCAGACAACCGTGCGCCGGGATCTCCGTCCCGGATATCTCTTTTCTGCTCGAAAAGCACCTGCCCGTCCATAATTCGGTGAGAGTCTCACCCTTTTCGTCCGGCGCATCTCCCGGGTTTTCATCCTCCCAGGCCACACATCGCGGATCCTCCGTGAAATTAAACAGTGTTACATAGTAGTATTTCTCATTGCCCGAAACGCCTGTCCACACGGCTTCTTCGTCATTCTGCCGGATCATCTCCGCGACGAACTTCGGTTCTCTCATCGCAAGGATCTCTTTATTCGTCAGAAGGCTCACCGTCTGTTCATCCATCGCGGGAAGCTCGGAGCCGATCATGAGCGGGGAGCCGAAAAGGCACCACAAACTCAGCATCGTTTTCTGTTCTTCAAAGGTAAAATGCGTCGGACGGATCTCTCCGAAGCCCTTGCCCAGCATGCCGACCGGAAGCATGTCACAGTCCGGGAAGCACCCCGGTGCGACCTTCCCCTGCCAAGTCCGGCAGCGGTCAAACATATCGCGAAGCGCCTCCCAGTGATCCCAGAAATCATCCGTAATGCGCCACATATTCGCATATTCCGCATAGTGCTCCGCCTCATCGATCAGAGCCGGTCCCGGAGAGAGCGATAGCACGATCGGCCGTCCCGTTTTCTCGATCGCCCGATGCAGCATCTCCACTTCGTGCCGTGCCGAGTAGGGATCGTGCGGATACATGTTCGTGTTACAGATATCGTCGCACTTGATGAAGTCCACGCCCCAGGAGGCATAGAGCTCCAGGATCGAATCGTAATAGCGCTGGCCGGCTTCGGTGTTCCGTACCCCGTACATATCCGGGTTCCATTTACTGATGGAAGAAGGATCGGCGATCTCGTCCGCCGTCACGGATGTGCCCTTTACCGTACCGTGAAGGTGCGCCGCCAGACGCGGAATACCGCGCATGATATGGATGCCGAATTTCAGTCCTTTTGCATGAACATAGTCCGCCAGATGCTTGAATCCGGAACCGTCCGCGGAAGACGGGAATCTTTCCGGATCCGGAAGGAAACGGGAATACTCATCCATCTCCATTTTCGAAAACGGAATATACTGGAATTCATCCCTTCTTGAACCCGCACCGTGGGCATACCACTGGATATCGACAACCACGTATTCCCACCCGTAAGAAAGAAGGTGCTCGGAAAGATAATCTGCATTTCGTTTCACGTCTTCTTCCGTGACGGTCGTATCGTAGTAATCGTAGCTGTTCCAGCCCATCGGGGGCATGGGACAAAAGTCGTTCTTATTCATGGATTTTCCGGTTCTCTTTCTTTCAACGCGCGACAAGCGCGGCGATGAATCATTCTAATTCCAGGGACCCGCCGTCTTCACAGATCTTCTCGATCTTCCCGTCCCGGATCATGTAGGCTTCTCCGTAGAGTGTCTGCTTTCCATCCTCGATAACGACATACGATCCGTCGTTGATCGCCAGGATCTCATGGGTAAAGCTGTCCGGGAAAGTAACGTCTTCGATCATGCGAAGTCCGTCGATCATCTCATCGCGTAGAGTCGAAAAATGCGGGAAGATATTGAGGCTGGTGATCCCCAGTCCGGAGAGCCATCTTTTGAAGTTCGGATCGACCGCTTCTCCCGGGAGTTCCGGTCCGGCATAGACCGTATCCGCACAGTTCATGGACCCTGCGCTCCAGGCAAGGAGAAGTCCGCTGAAGTTTCCGAGCTTTTCACGAAGCGCGATCGACTCGAAGAATTCATTCTGCGACGGCACATGTCCGCCCATGAGGATGATGACATCAGTCTGGCTGACCTTCTCGACAAGCCTCGGATTTCTATCGTCACACATCGCGATCGATGTGACCGGAAGTCCGCTCATCGGCAGGGCTTCACGGAAACAGCTGAGCATCGAATCATTCTTGTCATGGTCATACGGATTGGCGCAGATCATGAGCACACTGGCGCCGGTTCCAAGTCCGGCATATTCTTTCTCCGGCCAGAAAGCCCGGATCGTATCGAGGCAGTTATTCGCATTGGACAGCGGACCGGGGATCCTCGCATCGCCCACTTTTTCAGCACCGCCCATCCAGCTTGTCAGAATCGCTTTCATGTCGCATCCTCCTTCTCTTTATTCACGTTCTCTGCGTGAGATTTACTGATCACATAAGAAGCCGCCGCACGGGAACTGGTACAGTATCGCTTCTATGCCAAAAGCACTTACCTTCTTTCCTTCCGCAGTTCCGTTCTGGATCTTCTTCGCGGCATCGAGAAGCTGCGGGATCGCTTCCGGTTTCTGCGGGAAATCCCCGTGCATCGGATACACTTCATCGAAGGTTCCTTCGTATTCTTTCAGGTGCATCATGCTCATGATGTACAGCCCGAGATTTCTGTATTTTCCGAACATGAAAATATGTCCGTTCTGGATCGAATCGCCGCCGATCAGGACGCGGTTCTTTTCATCAAGGATCGCGATGCTTCCCGGTGTGTGTCCAGGGATGTCGATGATCCGCAGAGGTCTGTCGCCGAGGTCGATAACATCTCCTTCCACGACAGGAACGAGTTTCCCTTTTCCGTTATTTGCGCGGTAGTTCTCCTCTTCCTCCGGACTCATATATACTTTGTCAAAAGCACCGTTACCGGCAATGTGATCCGGATCTCCGTGGGTGTTGATGAGAATGAGTGGAAGATCGGTAAGGTCCTCCGCGATCTCTCTTGCATTTTTCGTATTCATGCCGGTATCGATAAGCGCAGCTTTCTTACTTCCGCACAGAAGAAGGAAACGGACGCCGCCGTCCTCGATACGCCAGGTGGTCTCATTGATCTTGATTGCATTTCCCATTTGCGTACTCCTCTTTAGTGATCTCCATCTCAATAACGTTCTGCGGTTCTTTCTTTACGATCTCCACATCGTGGAACCCGACTTTCTTATAGCACGCATGTGCGCGGTCGTTATGCTCGAAAACACCGATCGTGACCTTATCCACTTTCAGGATCTCGAATGCATATTTCATGCCGAGAGTAAGCATCTTTGTTCCGTAGCCCTTACCGCGGATCGTGCTGTCGACAACGACCCATCCGAAACGGAGGATCTTATTGTCTCCATTTAAGTATCTCATAATAAAGTGTCCAACGACACCATTTTCATCATCAAATGCGATCCACGGATAAAAATTGTCTTTTTCTTCGCAGAGTCCGTTCTTATTTCTGTACATATCGGCGATCGTCGCAGCATCGATCGGATACTCTCCGAAAAGCTCTCCGCCCCAGATCGTAAATACCTCTTTATCCTGAACCCACTGTGCAATCTTCTCGCTGTCTGCTTCTTTATACTGTCTTAATCTCAACATGTTCCTACCTCTTCTTATCGAAGCTTTTTCTCTTTGAAACGGTTCGGCGTCGGCTTTCCATGTCCGTAATAAATCGTCCGCTCACCGAGATTTTTGATCCGCTCCGCACTCTTCATCAGTGCAGCGGGATCATTATAGAGATGACCGGTCGCAGGAGAGATCCAGTTATCCAGCGCATCTCCGACCAGAAGACTTTTTCCTTCCACATCCACGCCGATCGATCCGTCTGTATGACCCGGAAGTTCTATGATCTTCGCATCGATACCGTATTCCGAAAGATCATCGCCTTCCTTGATAAAGAATGTCTTTTCCGGCTTTACGACCTTCGTGTTCCGAAGGACTTTCAGGGACATCTGAAGGACGACTTTTCCCACGATCCCATATGACTTTAACGGCTGTGAATCAAAGCTGTCGAAGATCTTTTCATCCGCTTCGTGAAAAGCAACGGGAACGTTAAAGTGAGCTGCGAGCTTCGCCGCATTCTCTGCGTGATCGAAGTGCGGATGGGTCAGCACGATCAGCTTCAGATTCACCTTGCTGCACTCTTCCAGAACTTTGTCATAGCTTTCGCCGCTGGCAGTATCCACCAGGATCGCGGAGTCCCCGCTTCTTACAAGATAGCAATTATCTGTTTTCCCTTTGATCCACTTTACTTCGTGCATACATTATCCTCTTCTTTCCTTACAGCAGTACCTGTGTCACGAGCTTCAGATTCGGTTTTGTGTCCTTTATGGCGATTTGGAAATCATCTTCGTAGACCAGCTCGCCCGGCATCTCATCCGTCTCTGTCAGATACAGTCTGACACCGTATTTTTTACACATATCGCGGTAGAAAGTCATCTGCTTCCAGATGTTATTTCCCTCTTCGCCGTTTTTGAACCATGTGGTCGCGTGATCCGGATTTCCCTGATCATAAAACGGCGGGACCGGAAGCACTTCCTCGAAGTACTCTCTGTTCTTCCAGTATTCCTTCTCTTCCTCTTCCGTGAGTATCTTTTTATCTACCAGATTCCATACTGTGGTAAAGATACCTCTGGGCTGCTGCGTGATATACGCAATATCCGCCGTGTGGACCCGGTAATAACGCATTGTTGGAGCCGGACCTAACTCATCAAAATCTTTTCTGTTTTGTTCCATGCTTCTTCTCCTTAAAGAATATACTTCTCGACGATCCTTGCGACGCCGTCTTCTTCGTTTGTTGCCGTGACCTGATCCGCGACTTTCTTCACTTCCTCGATGGCATTTCCCATGGCGATGCCCAGACCGATATTGCTTATGCTTTCCACATCATCGTGATCGTCTCCGAAATACATCGCTTCCGATTTATCGATGCCTTCCTTTTCCAGAACTAATTGTACGCCATTCCACTTCTTTGCAGAAGTACTCATGATCTGGTAAAGCCACCCTTCCGCCACGGTGAAGTAGGCCGATTCCTCCAATCCTTCTTTTCGGATCGCCTCTTTGATTCGATCCGGAATAGAAGACGTATCACAGAGCCCCTCCTGCGGGACCTTTACTGTGTCCAGCTGATGCTCTTTTCCGGCAAGGAGGATCTTGTAGAGATCGCATGTATCCAGAAGCGAGACGAGGTCACTGACCGCCGGCGTATCCCATTCCGGGATCTCGATATTTCCGAAGATACCTTCGCTGGTCTCGAGCACCACGATCAGGTCATCGTGTCTGACGATTTTCGACAGCAAGGACCGCGCATTTTCTTTGGAAAAACCGTTACTTATGATACGGTCGCCCAGTTTGATCCGCGCACCGTTTAAAGTAATCAGGGCATCGGCCTCGGTGAACTCCTTGTACATCGCGGAGATTGCCCGCTCGGGCCTGGCCGATGCGACCGCCCAGATCCCGCCGTTTTTACGGAAAGCACGGATCGCTTCCATCGTCCGGTCCGATATCGACTTATCTTTCCGCAGCACGGTTCCGTCCAGATCAGTAAAGACCGCGCGCATCTTCCGCGAATCTTTCTTCAGGTCCGCCAGCGCGTCGCCTCGCTCAAAATCCAGCCGGACAAGTGCTTTTCCATTCGGAAGATCCTTCACATCTTTCAGAATCAGGCTGTACCCGATTTCTTTCATCGCCTCCGTCAATGCGGTTTCCTCCATCTGATGATGTACAGTATCGAGCCCATCAAAGGCATGGAGATAAGGCGAATCGGAGACCCAGTTTTTCGTGTCGGTATTGATCTGGATCACACAGGACACATACTGCGGAGAGACCTTTTTCACCGCCTTTTGAAAAGCACTGTACCCGATATATTCGATGAGAAGATTGGCGATGAGAAGTTCCGTGCAGGGAAGCTTCTCCGCCTCTTCGATCAGATCGATCCTCTCACACTGAAGAGTATCTCCGAGCTCACTATATCTTTCGGAAACCGCCTTCAGATATTCCTCGTTGATGTCGATACCAAACACCTTCGAAAACTTCTCCGGATCAACATGCTCCAGTCCGTTTCCGCCGGCCACACCGAGGACCATGGCAGTCTTCACGGGATACTCGCCGAACTGTTTTTTCATTATGGCATTCATCGCCTGAAGCTGCTTGACGGAGTCCAGGCTCATGTGGCTTTCGTAATCTTGAAGTGAGATTTCTTCCCAGGGATTATTCATGCGCTGCACCTCATTTCAGATAAACATTTCCATGTATCTTCTGTAGGTCTCAAAACCCGCCGCTTCGTAGAAAGCGAGAGCTCCTTCGTTAAACTCCCACATGTTGAGTTCGATACGATGATATCCCTTTTCTTTTGCGTATTTCTTGATGAAATCGATAAGCGCCGTGGCGACCCCTTCTCTTCTGTGATGCTCGTCGACACAGAACTCGTCGATGTCGAGGAAATCACGGACATACATGAAGGGATTCTCGGGCTTATAGATGTGATGTACGATCGCAAACCCGCAGAGCTCGCCGTCCTTATCGGCGACAACAATGTCCTGCTCGGGATCCTGCCAGATGTAATAGATAAAGTTTTGCAGTTCCTCACTGAAACCCGGCTTAAACACCTCCGGCTTTCCCTCGACATGTACGTCGTTGACCTGTTTTCTCATCTCATTGATCCTGATGAGTTCGTCTTCTCTTGCAAAACGGATATCCATTTTATACACCTGCCTTTTTAGTAGTAATTCCTAAGATTGTAACGTACTTGCCGATGGATGCACAGTTACCAAAGGTATAAACTCAAGGCATTTCTTTTTCTGTTTTCAACGTGATTTTACGTCTAATCAGATTCCAAGTCTCGATTCTCGTTTCCATGAGAATTATTATACCATTTTCCGGCTTTTGAATTCAGGAACGAAAGCAGACATGCGATTCCGAAGGTGATGAGGATGATGCCGGCAAAGATAAGAATGGCTACTCCCCAGCCCCAGCGAAGGAAGAAATAGAAATCGTTATTGTGAGGATATCTTCCGCCTGTTCCGTTGATCAGGATATTCAGTATATATCCGAACCCGTAAACCACCGTCAGCATGGTGCATACGATCTTCCACTTCATCTTCTTCGGTGCGTCCGAGATGAGAATGTAGTCGATCATGCAGATGAGCGGAACGATCAGGTGAAAATACAGGTTGGCACGTTTATACATGCGCCAGTATCCGTAAACGGGTCCCAGGAAAAGCGCCACTACGGCGAAGGTCAGTCCCGTCGCCGTCGCGGACATGAACTTCAGGACTTTCGTTGCTTTTCCCTGATAGAAAAGCGCAATCAGGGCAACGATTCCGGCAAAGAGATTCGACTGCACGGTGAAGTAGCGGAGGCACATGATGCCCCGCATCTGAAACTCCATCCAGGCACTCCGGTAGGTCATGGTCATGTACATACCGATCGATACCAGGATCACGAGCACGATATTCGTCACGATCTGACGTATTTTCGTTATGCTGTTATCTCTACTCATACAAGTATCTTATCACGCATCGAAGCGGAATGAATTAAAGTCAGCAGAACCCTCTCCCTCATAGGTAAAGTATAGTGCATGCTTACCGGATCCGATTTTTTCATACGCCGGTCTCTCCTTCGAAAAAGCCCTTCAGGGCTTCGGCCATCTCATCAAGATGCTTCGTGAAGCAGTGGTCATCGCCATGGATCGGAACCAGTTCCGCATTCTCATAGAGGGCAAGTGCTTTTTCCGCAAATTCGAAAGGAACGGTCTCATCGGCATCGCCGTGGATAATGAATACTTTGCCCTTATATCTTTCGATCTCGTCCTCGACATGGATGGTCTGCGCCACACGGACATAGTCACCGGAGAGCACCACTCCCCAGTTTTCCAAAGTCTCCGGGATATGCTCCGGATCGAAGTTCATGCCGAGAAGACTTCCTTCTCTGGCTCCGTCCGGGATCATCCAGGCAGGAGACAGCGGAATGATCGCCTTAAAGTCATCCGGGAACATGCCGCCGATCAGCATCGTCAGAAGACCGCCCTGCGAGTGTCCGCAGAAATAAAGGTCGGTGACGAAGTCGAGTGTTTTTGCATAGTTTACAGCAGCGATCGCATTGGTCACCCACTTATAGAGCGTGTGATTCCTGAACTCGCCGTCAGATCCGCCGTGGCCGTACATCTCCACACGAAGGACAGAAATACCGCATTCATTTATCGCTTTCTGCGCCGCGACGATATGGTCTTCTTCCATATGTCCCGTAAAACCGTGCACCAGGATACAGAGCGGGCTCTTTCCCTCTTCATTTACCTGATCCAGCTTCGCATGGAGCTTAATTCCGTCGCAGTCGATATAGAATTCCTTCATGGGTCGTTCCTCCCCGTCGTCCTTGAGATGTATTATCTTCATTTTATTTTGCCGGGCAGGGAGAAGCAATTATTTTACTTTCGAAAAGTATCAATTTTCTGCGAACTTTTCCATGACCTCCGGAAGATCTTTTCATAAATATCCTCCATCAGCAGCTATTTCGGAAGTTGCCTTTGTTTGAGGAACGTTATATCTGAGGAACGACCGACAAAAAAACAGGAAATTGTGTTAAGATTTATAACAATAACGCAATGCAGAATAAAAAAGCACGATAAATGGAGCAAACTACATGTTTTACAGCAGATATCCGTCTTCACTTCTTAATATTCTTCGGGATTATCAGTTAGATAACAGTCCTGTTTTCCAAAGGGCTGTAAGAAATACCGTTGACCACTCGATGGACGACCTCGTCTCGAAGCCGTCTCTTCCGACGATCAAGGATCCGTCCTACATCCAGCTGGTCCGTATCGCCCTCTGCTACTACATCGCCAAGGCCGACCAGGTCAAGCCCGATGAGCAGGAGAAGATCGATCAGATGTGTGAGGAACTTCTCAACGACCCGGAAATGAATCCGGATTACCGGTATGAGCTCCGCATGATCCTCGCAGATAAGGGAACAAGCTTCAATAACGTAAGAAGATACTTGAACCGTATCGAGGCCAAGGAGCTCGAGAACTTCTGGAAGGATGTCATGGCGATGGCTGAGATGTCCGGCGAGATCACGGATAATGAGCGAAAAGCACTGCTCGTGTACGAGAGCTATGTCAAAGAACGTATGGACATGGAGAAGATGCCGGATGTACGACCCGTGACCGGAAAGCCCAGAGTCGTCTCCCTGACATGTAAGCGCTGCAGCGCCGTCCTCGAGGTCAATGCGAATCTCACGACCGCCTTCTGCCCGTACTGCGGCACGAAGCACATCATCTATCAGGAAAATAAGTGATCGACCTTGGTTGACACCTCTTCTTTTCGGGAGTATCATCAACTAAACTTCAAAGGAGGCTGTATTCATGCGTTTTAATATGATGCTCATGATGGATATGTACATGATGATGTGTGACATAAAGTCATATGGCATTGAACGCGCGCAAAAATAACAGTCATTTAAAACGTAAAGCGAAACATTCAAGGCCATTTATCCAGTGATAGATGGCCTTTTTGTTTCAGTAAAAAAGGAGGACACCATGGTTATCAGAAGATTTAAGGAAGAACAGGCAAAAGAAGTATCGGATCTCATCAGAACGACGATCCGGATCTCAAATACGAAGGACTATCCTCTGGAACTCATGGAACAGCTGATCGAGTCGGAAACACCGGAGCATGTGATCGAGCGGGCAAGCTGGACGCACTTCTATGTGGCTCAGGACGAAGGCCGTATCGTCGGCTGCGGCGCCATCGGTCCCTACTGGGGAAAAGAAGACGAGAGCAGCCTCTTTACGATCTTCGTGCTTCCCGAGTATCAGGGAAAAGGCGTCGGAAGATCGATCATCGAAACACTCGAAACCGACATCTTCTTCCTTCGCGCCAGAAGGATCGAGATCCCGGCCTCGATCACGGGGGTACCTTTCTACCTCAAAATGGGATACCATTATAAGGACGGAATAACCACACCGGATGACGAACATCTGATCAGACTGGAAAAGACCCGATGACGAAGAAGGAGGATACTATGAGCATCTTCAGGAAAAAATCAACTCTGTACCTGGTTGCCGGCGTGCTTATTTTCTTCTGCATTTTCCTGCAGGTAAGATACATGCTTTTCGCAACTGAACCGGAAGGAAAAATACTGACGGAAAAGTTCATTCATCAGATCTGTATCCGTTACGGGTTTAAGTCATTAAGATATGCTTTCTTCGGCGCCACGCTCCTGTGGTGTGCAGGTCTGGCTTTCTTTCATTTTCGGGACTATCTTCCGGACAAGATCAGCGGGGCCTACTATGCATGCTTTATTCTGGCTGTCCCGGTATTGATCATTTTCTCGGTGATCGCAGCTCCGAACCTCTCTGCAAGACCCCATCTGGAAGAAGCGACCGTTCTTAACAAAGACACCCATTTCGTAAACAATTCGAATACGAAAAGCTTGAAAAATCACCTCCTCTTATCCAATGGAAAGGATATAAAAGTTTCATCCTCGGAATATGCTATGGTGAAGGAAGGAGACATTCTCCTTCTCATCATGAACGATGATCATGTCGTTACATTCTATCGTTCCGACGAGTATATACCGGCAGAGGATGTGGAAGTCATAAGAAACGATGATCTGGAGGCGATCAAAAAAGCCGAAGAAGATTATTTGCCGATCAACGGCGAGACCCTCCCTTCGGAATATTCCGGATCGGATGTTACCTGGTGGACAGCAGTTACATAATGATTGGAGAATAACATGGCTGACTTAAATGAGATCTACAAGAGTGTACTGGATGCCGACAGAGCGGCAGTTGTGATCTGTGACCTTGAGCATACGATCGTATATATGAATCAGGCGGCGGTCGAGCGCTATGAAAAATGGGGCGGAAAAGCTCTTCTCGGAAAGAGCCTGATGAACTGCCACAACAAGAAATCCGGAGAGATGATCGAGAAAGTGATCGCCTGGTTCTCCTCTTCCAAAGACAACAATCTCGTGTACACATTCTATAACGAAAAGGAAAACAAGGACGTGTACATGGTCGCACTTAGAAACGATGCCGGAGACCTGATCGGATACTACGAAAAACACGAGTACCGTAACCGCGAAACCATGAAGATGTATGACATCTGAGATTATACCAGCGGGTTCTCGGATTCTGCCTTCCGTGGTGCTATACTTCAAAATAGAAAAGTACGTATGAATACGAGGAGGTATTCAAAAATGGTACGCTGCGAAGCAGACGCTCCATGCAGAGCTTGAGGAACTGTATGGAGGATAAATAGATCCTCAGGCTTTGCTCTTTCAATGAACACTAATTGAAATTGGAGCAAAGAAAATGAATAAAAAAAACGAATTACGGGATTTCTATATACTCTGGTCCACCCAGAGCCTGTCACAGCTGGGAAGTGCCATAACGGCGTTCGCCCTGACACTGTGGCTTTACGATGAAACGGGATCCACGCTTGGTACTGCCGCACTTCAGATATGCACCTATGCACCTTATGTGCTGATGAGCATCTTCGCCGGCGCACTCACGGATAAGTTCAATAAGAAAAAGACCATGCTGGTCTGTGACCTTCTGGCCGCACTCACCACGGTTACTGTTTTCGTGCTTTATAAGACGGACACACTTTGTATCTGGCATCTGTATGCGGTCAATGCCGTCTCGGGTCTCATGAACACCGTGCAGCAGCCCGCCTCGGAAGTCGCGGATACTATGCTGGTCCCGAAGAAATACTATCAGAAAACAAGCAGTCTTCAGTCGCTGACAAGATCTCTGATCTCGATCGGAAATCCGATCATCGCCACAGCCATCTACGAACTTGCCGGACTTGACGCGGCCGTCGCCGTGGACCTTTTTACGTTCGCGATCGCTTTTATCGCACTGGCAATGTTTATCCGTATTCCGGAGATCCCGGACAAGGAAGATACGGAAGGAAGTGTATTAAAGCTTGCTAAAGAAGGCCTTTCTTATCTGAAAGGAACACCCATGATCCTTTACGTGATCCTCTTCATGGCAGGAGTCAACTTTATTGCATCTGCTTTTGACGCAGCGATCATCGGATTGATCCTTCCGAATCCACGAGGTGGAAAATTCGTGCTGAGTATCGTCACCGCATTCTCGGGGATCGCGATGGTCGTCGGAAGCCTGCTGGCTGCAAACATGAAGAAGCCACGGGACCGCGTAAGAGTGATCTACCTGTCGATGCTCTTCTCTCTTTCCACCGAGAATTTCCTTCTCGCGTTCTCGAGAAGTCCGATCGTCTGGTGCTTCGCGCAGTTCATCGGATGGGTATTCGTACCGGTCATGGCGGCCAATCAGAATGTCACCATGAAGAGCACGATCCCTCCGAAACTTCAGGGACGTGTATATGCATGCAGAAACACACTTCAGTTTTTTACTATCCCGCTCGGACTTCTCTTCGGCGGATTCATGGTCGATGAAGTATGCGAGCCTCTAATGCGAAGAAGTAACGGGACGATGCAGGTGCTTTTCGGAACGGGAAAAGGATCCGGCGCCGCGCTCGTGATGTTCATCTTAGGCGTCATGGGAACGGTAATGTGTCTCATCTTCGGACACAAATTAAAGAAGTATCACTACACTGACGAATCGTAAAGAAAAAACGGGCCCACTGCTAATTAAGCAGCGGGCCCGAAGTTTTTCGATTCTCTTAATCAGGCTTTCCAGACGCTCTTGGCGATCTCGTAAACGCCTTCGTGATAGGAATCCATTCCCGTAAAGAAAAGCTCAAATCCGCACTTCTCAAGGACTCTTCCGGAGGCTTTATTCTCCAGAAGGCGGATGCCGTATACCTCAGTGACGCCGGCACGCTTCGCCATGACCGGAAGGAAAGCAGTGACTGCTTCTGTCGCATAGCCATTCCCGGTATATGCTTTTGCCACGTGATAGCCGATCTCCCACTTGCCGCCGTCGATCGGGACGAACTGGACGTATCCGATGTTCTTTTCTTCGTCTTTCGTGATCAGGGCGTAGACCTGCGGACCTTCCATATTCCCATACTGGGACATCAGGAATTCGATCGTTTCCTTCGCATCCTCGAGTGTCTCGAAGACCTCATCCGGCACGAATTTTCTGACATCTTCGTCCAGCGAATTCTTGTGAACATCCATCGCCATGTCCATGGTCATTTCCGTTATTTTCAATCTGTCTGTTTCTAATAAAATACTCATTTCAAAACCTTTCTTACTTGACGTGCCAGACCTCGCCGTTCGGCATGATCTGCATGTCTCCATTTACTTTTTCTAAGATCTCTCCAGTCTTTACATCCCGCACTACGGTCTCCACACGGTAATCCGGGTCTTCGTACCAGGTGCTGAAAAACAGCTTGTTTTCATCGCGGAAAAAGTAGCTCTCTTTCTCGTCCGTTTCGATCGTTTTTCTCTCCGGCCAGATCAGCTCCAGCGTGCCGTTATTCGGCTGACGTGTGAGCGTCAGCGGATGCTCGGAGAGCTTCAGATTATAGCAGTCTGTAACGGATGAAAGATCGATCGTCTCCAGTTCTTTAAGCGAGCGGTCAGAACAGTCGAACTGCCGGATCACGATTCTCTTTTCAGCAAATTTTACCTCGAGAAAAGAGATCTTCCCGTCGTGATAGACCGGCTCTCCGATCGATATATTTTCCTGTGGAACAAGCGGAGCGATCACTTCTCCGTCCGGATAGTGAACAAGGAAGAAATGACTTCCGAGAAGCGTCCTTCCTGTCTCGTAGATCTCCTGTGCCTCATAGAGGTCGCCGCCGGCATAGTCCAGCGCGTAGTACCATTCCGATGTGCCTTCCAGGGCACGAAGATAAGTTAGTCCGTGAATATCCAGCTCTTTCATTTTCCTACTCCTATATCGCTATCCGAGCATATTATAGCATCCCGGCAGGCTCGAAGGAGATACTGCTGGTATAGAGCTCAGAGTGAATAAATACCCTTTTCCAGACGCGAAAGACCGTCTTCCAGAAGAGATCTCGGGCAGGCGAGATTCACGCGTACGAAGGTGTTTCCGTTGCCGCCGAAGGCGACTCCGGAGTTAAGCATCAGTTTCGCATTCTTCTCGAGAAGATCCACCAGTTCATCGCTGTCTTTCGTAACAGAAGTACAGTCGACCCACATGAGATAGGTCGCATCCGAGGGGATGGTCTTGAGCTGCGGAATATGTTCGCGGATATATTCTTCCGCGATCCTTCTGTTTTCCCATACGTATTCACGAAGAGCGTCGATCCATTCTCCGCCTTCTTGGGTAAAAGCACTCTCCACGGCAACCACGCTGAAGCAGTTTCCTTCTCCGACCTCGTCCGTGTTGATGCCACGCCACATCTTATAGCGCAGATTGCTGTCCGGTACGACGATGGCGGCGGTCTGGATCCCCGCGATGTTAAAGGCCTTCGTCGGAGCGATACAGGTCACGCTGATCTTCTTATTGATCTCGGATACCGAAGCAAACGGGATATACTCTTTTCCGGGTGCGACAAGGTCACAGTGGATCTCATCGGAGATGACGATGACATTGTTCTCATAGCAGAGCTGTCCGATCTTCTGAAGTGTCTCTTTATCCCAGATATTGCCCGAAGGGTTCTGCGGATTACAGAGGATCATGAGCGAGGTCTGCGGATCTTGAAGCTTCGCCTCGAGGTCCTCCCAGTCGATACTGTAGGATACCGTTTCCGGATCGTATACGAGTTTGTTTTCCAGTACGATGCGTCCGTTATTCAGGATGCAGTTAAAGAATACAGGATATACCGGCGTCTGGATCACGACTTTCTCGCCGGGTGTCGTCAGTTTTCTTACCGCCGATGAGATCGCCGGGATAACACCGGTAACGAACTCGAGCCAGTCCTTATCGATCTCGAAGTGATGTCTTTCCTTCCACCAATAGGCGTAGGCATCACACCAGCCGTCACCGAGGATCGAGTAGCCGAAGATCCCGTGGGCAGCGCGCTTCTGAAGCGCTTCTTTTACAGACGGGCAGGTCTCAAAATCCATGTCCGCGACCCACATCGGGAGCATGGCATCTCCGTTCTTCCACTTATAGCTTCCAGTGCCGGAGCGGTCGATCACCTTATCGAAATCGTAGTTCATCTTATTCTTCCGTTTCTATCTTAGTAGCCGACGTATCTACGCGGTCCTTTTCCATTATAAGCTCTCCGATGCTTCCCGCACATATCTTTCCGGAAGAAGGATTCTTCACGCTGTCGATGTGGCCTTCGATCGTCGCATCGACTTCGGAATATTCGAAAGACAGAGTCGTGTTGATCAGTTTACAGTTCTTCATGACGAGGCCCTGGATGTAGCACATGCCCTGCAGGCTCTCGATCGTGCAGTTCTCGAGCACGATATTGTTCGAATTCCAGCCGAAATACTCGCCGCTGATATACGAATCCTTCACGATAACATTGTTACAATTCCAGAAGGCATCCTTCGTGCTCAGCCTGGAATTACTGATCTCCAGGTTCTCACAGCCGTCAAAACCGTAGTTGCCGTTAAGCTCCAGATGGTCGATCTTCATGTTCCGGCTGTTCATGGCCAGATAATCGCCATTTGCCTTCACATTTTCCATTGTTACGTCACTGCAGGACCAAAGTGTCTCCTGTGCATTCGTGAAGTTGACGTTCTTAAGGACGATCCCGGAACTCCTTCTGAATGTCTTCGGCGCGATGACCTCGACATTCTCCATCGTAAGGTCCGATGTGTACCAGATGCCGGCGCGCGCCATCTCATAGAGTGTGCAGCCGGAAAGCTTCACGTGACTGGAATACCAGATCGGGTACTTCCACTTAAAAGATGTATTGATCAGTTCGATATTACTGCTGTGCTTGAGCGGCGACTCTCCGTTCTCGAAGACCGCGTCCTCGATGCGGAGGTCCTTTGCGAAAAAGAGTGCTCTCTCGCCTTCGTAGTGACCGTTTTTCAGCGTCTCCATATATTGTCGTTTTCCTTTCTAAGGGCACCTAGATCGGATACCCTGACATGGCTGTCCATACTCACAATTCATTCTATCATACTATTCTACCATCCCGGTCTTCGCAAATCTTTCAATAACCTGTCGGAATAGTGCAGTTTCTTATGATGTTTCCGCTGTCCGGATGGTATACGTGAAATCGATCGGGATCTTCTCCCCGTCGGTAAATACGAGCATCTTATGGTAGCTGTCGATCGTACGGAGATTCCCCTCCTTTTCTTCGTATCGGCCGCCTTCTTTTCTCTCATCCGGGATAAAGTACAGCACATGGATCCACGGGCGTTCCGGGAGTCTTCCCGACAGCTCCGAAAGCTTCTCATTCAGATCCCGTATCTCTTCTTCCGACATCTCACGTCTTCTCTCCGTAAGACGCGCCGTCTCCGCCACCGCTCCGTCGTATCCGACAAGCGCGGCAAATGGCGAGAACTGCGCCGCCCGGTCATGGATCGACATGGGCGGAAGGTCAGGATACTGCGGTCTTTTCAGATGTTTTATATCGTCATAGTTGCTCATGCCTTATGCCCGCCGATCTGATTATTCCGCTCCATCGCGGTGCCGCCCTGGGAAAGATTCTTGACCTTTACCACGGCATTCTTTCCAAATTTCTTCTTGATCTCCACCATCGCTTCCTGAAGCGCTCTCTCCTTCTCGTCCTTCTCTTCGTTTTTCTCTGATTCCGCACGCGTCTCCTCCGCGAGGTCAAAGAGGCTCATCTGCCGGTACTGCCTGTTCTCCGGCACGCACCCTTTCCGGTATACGTTACATGCGGCGATCCCGATCCTTCGGGAAAAACATGTCTTATCGTAGATCTCCTCGAAAAGCACCATCGCCGCTTCCGTGATTCTCCTCGTGGATGCGGTATGTCCGTCGAGATTCTTCGATCCGTGGGCGTGCTTCGGAACGATCCTTCCATAAAAATCCGCCTTCACTTCTCCCTGATAGTTGCCGGTATCAAGACTCGCCTTATCGTAACCGATCGTCAGCACGATCTGGTCGGTCACAAGGCCTTTCTCCACAAGATCCAGAGACAGCACATCCGCCATCTCCCACACGATCAGCTTCGTCGTCTCATAGTCGGTCGGCTCCTTCAGGACCTGTCCCGTGGAGATGCTATTATTCTTCGGCTGATAGTTCTTCACGTCCGCGATCGTCGTCGGCTCGATCCCCCACGCATGGTCGATCAGAAGCTCCGCATTCTTCCCGAGCACCTGGTAAAGAAGACCGATCGTTTTTCTGTCCAGCGAGCACCGGGCGATGTCCCCCATTGTCCGTAATCCGAGCTTCTCGATCCTCGCTGCGATTCCTCGTCCGACACGCCAGAAATCCGTCAGCGGACGGTGATCCCAGAGGGATTCCTTATACGTCTCTTCGGTAAGCTCCGCGACACGCACGCCGTCCTTATCCGCCGGGATATGCTTCGCTTCGATATCCATCGCGACCTTACATAGAAACATGTTCGGACCGATCCCGGCCGTCGCCGTGATTCCCGTACTCTCCAGTACATCCCGGATCAGCATGCGGGCGAAGTCATGCGCACTGCAGTCGTATGTCTTAAGATATCCTGTAGCATCGATAAATACTTCATCTACGGAATATGCGAAGATATCCTCCGGAGCGACATACTTCAGATAGATGCCGTAGATCCCCGCGCTCACCTCCATATATCTGGCCATCTGCGGAGGCGCGATGATAAAGTCCACGGCCAGGACGGGTCCGCCTTCAGCTCGTGGTCGAACCAGCTCTTGCCGGTGAGTGCTTTTGCCGGAGAATTCCATTTCCTTGCGTTATTGACTTCTTCGACTCTCTGCAGGACTTCAAACAGCCTCGCACGGCCGGGAATATCGTAACTCTTCAGCGACGGGGAAACGGCCAGGCAGATGGTCTTTTCCGTCCTCGTCGGATCCGCCACCACCAGATTCGTCGTAAGCGGGTCGAGGCCTCTCTCGACGCACTCCACGCTGGCATAGAAAGACTTCAGATCGATCGCGATATACGTTCTCTCCATGCCGACACCACCCTTCCTGACCAAACATATTTTCTATATTATAGCACAGTTTTGGAATGTTTGTTCGTTTTTTTCTTATATTTTTTCCGGGATGTTCCCCCGCCTTACCCGTTTCCGGGTCAGAGGAGATTGTACTGCATGAAGTTACCGTTATGCTTAAAGCCGTATGCCGTATAGAGCTTCACGCCCATGTCGGATGCCGTGATCTGCACCATGCTGCAGCCGTATGCTCTCGCCTCTTCCACAACGCGGTGCAGAAGCTCTCTCGCGATGCCCTGACGGCGGTAGTACGGAGATGTGAACATGCTCGTTAGAATACCGATCTTTCCGTTCGGGCAGCGGAAGTGCGGCGGTCTCTCAACAAACGACATACCGCTCGTACCGATCACTTCATCGCCCTCGAGGGCGATCCATGCCACGAACGTGCCGTCCGCCATATGGCGGTGATAGTAGTCGAGAAGCGCCGGCCCGATGTCGGTCTCCTCCTGTGCGCCCTCTTCACGGAGCTGCTTTAAACGCATGCTGATATAGACCGGAAGTTCCTCTTCCGTCAGTTTCTTGTAGGAGATGTCGAGACGTGCGCACTGGATCATCGGATCATCCTGAAGCTCGAGACGGATCTCCGGAACATCGACACCCATAGAAAGAAGATTCGTTCTCGCCGTCTTCAGGAAAAGCTCTGCGTTTTCCGAAGAGATCTCTGCGGTGCACTTTTCTTTTGATTCCGGATCTTTCGTATTGATGCCGATCTTCTTAAGGACGTCTTTTAATTCAGCATCGTTCTCCAGCGCCTCCAGAACGGATCTCAGCTGGAAGTAGCCGTAGATCATGACGTTATTGATCTGCTCGGTATTCCAGATCCTCTCATAGAATTTCACGAAGGTCTCTCCCTCCGGAACCGGAGACGGCACCTGACTTAGGATCATATCGAGTCTTTCCTTCAGTTCGGAGAGGCGCTCGTCGTCGCCCATGTAGCGGTAGTAGGCAACTGCCAGAGAATTGACATACATCTCCTCGGCGACCTTCGACATGACGGCATTTTGCTTCTCAACGATACAGTGTCCCATCTCGTGAACGAGGTTATACCAGTGGAAATAAAGGTCGAAGAAATACTGGATATTCTCCGGTCCGAAAAGCCCGATATATCCCTGCTTCTGCTCCTCTGTTCCTGTTTCGAATCTACCCGACACGATCACATACTTCATACTTCCAAGTCTCCTTCTAAATCGTAAGTCATCTCTTCTATTTTATCACCGACATCCTCCGGACAGTGCGCATCCGAAGACGTAATGATCGGCACATTATACTTCTTCAAAGTGCGGATCAGTTCCGCACTCATTCCCAGCTCCGCCGTATCCGGACATCGGCGGTGGGCACCACTGTTCTGGTCGGCATACATATCCGCCGAGGCGAGTGCTTTTGCCAGGGACTCGTAAAAAGGCGTCAGCGGAAAAGACGGCGTATGGCCGAACATCTTGAGCTGGTCCGGATGTCCGATCCCGTCGAAAAGTCCGCTTTCCGCAAGCGATACGGAATCCTCGAAACACCTTACATACGCGGCATCCACTTCGACGCCCTCCCACAGTTCCGCATTATGATCGAAGGCGAAGTCGCCGATATAGTGCATGCTTCCGATGGTAAAATCGAGGCCCAGATCTTTTGTGTGTTTGTAGATGAAGTCTTCACTTCCGCGAAGATAACAGATCTCCAGGCCGAACCTGATCGTCACGGGATACGTCCTGCTTCTGACCTGATCGATAAGAGCGAGATATTCACCCAGATCCTTGTGGCCGGCTTTTCTCGAAAACCAGTTCTTCACGAATTCATTATGTGCACAGATCGAGTCGTACATAGGAGAGAACTCCGGGAACATGTAGTTATGCTCGAGAAGACGGATCTCGGAAAGATTCATCTTCACGGCCTGCTCCACGAAGCAGTCGATCCACTCCGGCGTATACGGGCCTTTCTCAATATGAATATGTCCGTCGATCATAGTAGTCCTCTTCTTTTTCAGATGATCTGGAGAAGGTCGGAGATCCGGTCGATCACGTAGTCCGCTCCCGCATCTACCAGTATATCCCGTTTCGCGTTCCCGTAGGAGACACCGCAAGTATAAGCGCCCGCATTTTTGCCCATGAGGATATCCATCGGCATGTCCCCGATGACCATGGTCTGATCCTTTTCGATCCCCAGATCTTTCATCGTTTTCAGGACCGGTTCCGGATCGGGCTTCAGATTTTTCGTATCTTCCTGCGCGAGGATATAGGAGAAGAATCCGTCGATGTTTTTCCGCTCAAGAAAACTCATCAGGGATCTTCTGTTTCTCGCTGTCGCGATCGTGCAGATGATCCCTCTTTCTTTCAGCTTCGAAAGAGTCTCCTCCACGCCCGGGAATAGCTCCGGCGCCGTCTTCTCGATCGTCTCATCGAAGATCCTTCTGTAATGAAGGACGCACTGATCGGCAACCTCCTCCGCAAGGTCCGGATACATCATCAGGAAACCCTTCTTCGCGGAATACCCGATGGTCGCGGCGCACGCCTCTTCGTCCAGAACAGGAAGTCCCATGATCCGCATGGTCTCCTGCTTGGCGAAAACGATCGGCGTTCTCGTATCCATCAGCGTGCCGTCAAAGTCGAAGATCGCCAGTTTGAACTCCGGCTTTCTTCTCATGATCATGTTCGTTCTGTCCCATTTTTCGTCCTTATATGCAAAAGCACCGGGCGTCGTGTTTCTTTCCGTAAACCCTGCTTTTTCATAGCATCTTCTGGCGCGGGGATTACTGGAAAAAACATTCAGATGGACTGCTTCCGCATGCGTCTTTTCAAAGGCATATCCGGAAGCGAGCCTCAACATCTCCTGCGCAGTTCCTTTTCCTCTCTGCTCGGGATCGACGACGATGAACTTCAGCAAGCCTTCTTTCGTTTCTTCGTTCTTTCCATAAAGGAAAAATCCGACGATCCGGCCGCTCTCATCTACCGCGGCAAAAGCCGTGTCGCCCTCTTCACTCTGTCTTTTCAGAAAGCCCTCGAAATCTTCTCTGTTCATGGGAAACGCGATGCGGTTTGCACTCCACATCACGTGTGTCTTCTCATCCGTGATCCAGTTCCTGATCCTCTCAAAATCCGTATCTATATCAAATGTTCTCAGTTTCAAAAACATGTCCTCTCTTTCACTCGATTTTTCTCATGATGGCGCATGCTTTTACCGCATCGTTAAAATCTTCTTCCGACACACCGGATGCCCACATCTGCGGAAGGATGAATTCCTTATATGCAGCAAGGCCTTCCTGCGAATATTCATCGAAGATCACGTATGTTCTTGCGTAGTCGAAGACGGCCGGTGCAATACGAGCATTCATCCAGTCGATAATCGTAAATCCGAGATCACCCGCATTCTCCGATGTTTCTTTGGATTCGTCTTTGCCCGCTTTCTCTTCTGCCATCGGTTTCTCCGTTTCCTTCGGCGGCACCATGATGTTCAGAAAATGCATGTCCAGATGGCACACACAGTTTCTCATTTTAGAGGACAATCTCTCCACGATTGGAAGAACGACCGCCCGGTCCTCGTCGCTTAATCCCATGCCGGCCGTGTAGATAAGAGGCGGCATATCGATGCCGGATGCGTCCTTTTCGTGTACGAAAGAAAACGCTTTTGCAAGGATCGTGAAAAGCTCGACAGCGCCTTCGTTGATGCGCTTCTCAAGTGTTTCTCCCTCGACAAGATCCATCTTCACGATATGTACGTCATCGGTGTCGTAATACTTTACCGGGCTGAGTCCGGCGCCGTTTACCGCCTGCTGCTGTTTCTTCTCAAACCCGATCCATTCCGCCGGATATTCGGGACGGTAGATCTTATAGGCATAGCCGTAATACAGCAGGACGTCCGCCTGCGCACCACGCCCGATCACTTTTTCTGTTCCATCGAAATTCATGTATTCTTCTTTCCGCGCACCCGAAGGAACGGGATGCGCCGCTTACTTCAGGATCTTCTTCAGATGCTCATCTGTGGTAAGGAGCTTCTTCGCCAGATCCCTGTACTTTTTCTCATGCAGATAAGTATGGCGGAAAGGCTTTATATGCGGTGCCATATCGATCGCATCCTTGAAGTCTTTTACCTTCAGATCCAGTGTCTCGCAGTACTCCCAGAAACCGGTCTTCGTGAAGACGGTATCGATCCTCTGCCAGCGGTGATCGCAGATCTTACACATGATGTATGTCGCGATACCGACCTGGATACCATGCAGCTGCGGATGCTCCAGAAGCTGGTCGAGCGCATGGGAGATAAGGTGCTCACTTCCGCTCGTCGGCGCACTCGATCCGGCGATCTCATTCGCCACACCGCTCATCGCCAGAGAGTCGAGCAGTTCCTTTAAGAAGAGATCTTCGTTAATGGATTCAAATGGTGTACGTACGAAAGAGTTTACCGCCTTCTTTGCGATCATGAATGCGAAGTCATTGACCTCGTCGTAGCCCTTATCTTCTTCGTGCTGCCAGTCGTATGTCGAGGAGATCTTCGCGACCATATCGCCGACACCGGAATAGAGGAATCTGACCGGCGCACTCTTGATGACATCCGTATCGACCAGGATACCGTATGCCATTTTCGCGGGCAGTGATTTCCTGTGTCCGTTCACGATCAGGGATGCGGAAGAACTCGAGAATCCGTCCGAAGAAGAACTCGTCGGCACACTGATGAACGGGATGCGGAGAATGTATCCGATATACTTCGCTGCATCGATGACCTTGCCGCCGCCCATGCCGATGATCGCCTGTGTCTTGTTCGGGATCTGAAATGCCAGGTCCGTAATATCTTTAAAGTCTACCGTATCCATCTCCTGATGGTGCAGTACTTCCACGCCCGCCTTCTCAAAAGACTTGAAAACGGTATCGCCGAACATCGAGGTCAGTCCGTTTCCGAAAAGGAGCGTAACCTGTGTGATACCCTCATCCTTCAGGTAGTCACCGATGTGTGCAGTCACACCTTTTTCGATCTTCAGTATTACGGGAATAGCAATCTCTTCTTTGGACATGATATCTTCCTCTCTTTCACTTTCAGTTTTATCTTTTCCGGAGTAGTCTTCCTATCTTCTTTCGCGTCGGTTTCCGGTCATCCGATGACCTTCGGAACAACTTTGATCAACTCTTCAAAACTGTCGATCCCAGGCACCTCTGCGTCGATGGTTCCGAATCCGTATTTCGCATGGATGAACGGGAGCCCCGCCTTCGTCGTCGCTTCGTAATCGCTCTGGATATCTCCCACATAGCATGCGTCCGTGAGTTTGTTCCGATCCGCCAGAAGACGAATGTTTTCGTCCTTCTGCAGAAGGTTATTTCCATAGCACTCGATGTCCTCGACAAGGTCTTCTTTCGTACCATAGGAGATCCCGAAGTAACCGAGGAATGCCTCGATATATCCCGCCTGACAGTTGCTGACGATGTAGATGTGATAGCCCTTCTTCTTCAGCTTCGTCCACGTCTCGATGACACCGTCATAAAGCATGCCGCCGTTCTCACGGAGATACTCGACCTCATATGTTTCGCAGGCGTGCCGGAGCTTATCTCTCTCGGGTCCTTTTTTCGTATACGAGAAGAGTATGTCCGCGATCACGTCCATCGGTTTTCCCATGACGCCCTGGATGTCTTCCTTCGTAACGATCCTGTCTTTATATCCTGCTTCCTGCACCTTCACGGTCCAGGATTTCGCGACGTTTTCCGCCGAATCCCAGACGGTGCCGTCCATATCGAAAATGATGCCTTTTTTCTTTCTCATAGTTTTTTCATGGGTTCACCCCATCCTCCAAGATCTTTGCCATTGTATGCGTAATAGTGCTTGCAGGTCGTCTTGACCGGAGCGATCTCGCTTAGCTTCTTCGCCGCACTTTTTTCCTCATCGGTAAGCGACTCCTCCTGAAGAACATTGCGGATCTTACAGAGCATGATATCGCCGTCTTTTTTCTGGATGAAATCGGTGACCTCCAGTTCGAAGATCACAGGTGACGCCTCGAGGACCGGCACATCCAGCACCTGTCCTTTGCCCACTTCCAGATTCAGTTTTTCCTGGTCAAAACCGCTGTGATTTCCGAGATAATCTGCCGCCGGAAGAAGCTCCTCCGTGACCAGACATGCGGAGAAGACCTCCGTTCTCCGGATATTCGTTTTCGTGGGTTTCTCGCCGCCGATGCAGCACATCACGCCCATCTCACCATCCCAGATATAGCTGAACCAGCAGAAGAGTCCGAAATCGGGATTCCCCTCCTCATCGTATGTTCCATACAGGAAAAGCGTCTGCGGACAATAATCATTCGTGGGGGATAAACTAACTTTCGCCATATCAAAACCCTCCTTTAAGCGGTCGGTTTCAGTATACCATTGAGCCCTCGGCGCATACAAGAAACCTGTTGTTTATACCCGCCCGATCATACGAAATCCCGAAAAAATATGACTGGAACAACATTTCTGCGTTCCAGTCATATGTGAAGTCTTGTTTGCTTCGAGAAGCTCCCGCCTCTCAGCGAGAAGCACCCGCCTTACAGCAGCGGTGTGTCGTTGTACTGCTTTCTGTCGCTCTTCTTTACACGTACAAACATGTTGTGCAGGAGATTGACCGAGGTGAGGATCATCTCGCCCTGATTGAGCTTTCTGATGTGCTTCAGAGAGTAATCGTCGAGGTGGCTCTGTACCGTCTTGATCTCGTCGTTTTCCATGAGACGGTGGATCAGCATCGTACCGACCTGACCGAAGAGGACCGGAGATACGTCCTTCGGGTTCTGTGTTGTCAGGTAAAGGAAGATACCCTTTCTTCTACCTTCTCTCGCGATGAGTGTCAGGCCGCCGTAGAAGTCCTTATCGGAGTATCTGGACTTGGAATATCTGTGTACCTCATCGATGAAGAATACGAACGGGCAGATGCCGTCGAGGGACATGATGAAGTTACTTACGAGGTCGACGACCATGCCGCCGATACCTTCTGCCGCACCGAGTGCCGAGGTATCGATATAGAGGCTGACGTTCGGCTGATATACGAACTCTTCGATCGTGTCGAGGAGGTTATACATCTGCGGGTCATCTGAGAAGAATGTCAGGAATCGGGTGTTCGTCATCTGATACTGGATCTTCTGAACGAGGGAAGCATTTGCGTTTGCCTTCAGAACGTCGTAACGGTATCTGAAGTTGTAGTCGTTATCTCTGTCCGGCTCGCAGACGGATTCCGCCTGGATCTGCTCCGGGAGAAGCTCGATATTGAACTCGATGTCCTGGTTGGTAACGGATGCGAGATTCTCCTGGACCTCGTCAATGTTCGCACCGACCTTGTAGTAGTAGGAATCGTCGCCGATCTTCTTCATGAAGCGGAGAGATGTGATCGCCTGGGAAAGCACCGCGCCCTGGCTGCTGTTCTCCGTCTCGAAAAGTTTCTCCCACTGATCCATGGTGAGCTTACCTGGGGAGATCGTTGTATCGACACCCAGTGTGAGCTTCGTGATCTCGTCGTTGGTGAAAGCATCTCTGTACTCACCTGTCGGGTCGATGATCAGTGCTTTTCGACCGGTGGTGATCAGCTTATCGAGGATGGACAGCGCCGTAGTGGACTTACCACTGTTTGTTGCGCCGATGCACATCAGGTGACGGTTAAAGAGTGTACTCGGCTTGAGGGAGACACCTGCGCCGAGTCTGTTCATATAAGAACCGAAAGCCGGAAGCTGTTCGTCCTTATCGTGATTCAGTTCGAGGGAGTTCATGAACAGCTCATAGACCTCATCGGTTGCCAGATAGACGCTGTCGGTGATGCCGAGTGTCTTAAAGCCGGCGAGCTGGAATCTGTCGGAATCAGAAGGCATCAGTGCGATCGTGTCGATGCAGATCTCGTGATACTCTTTCTTTGCGTCCTCTTCCGCGAAGCTCTTCTTCGAGCTTCTGTTCTCGTAAACCTCACCCAGGAACAGTCCCTCGGTCGAGTCAACGATAACGAAATAACTGATGGTGTTCGGAAGGAAAGAGCTCTTGAACTTGCTTCTGTCATTCATCGCAGCGAGATTTTCGACCAGCGCGATGCTGTTGCTTCTGTATACCTGAGTTACTTTTCCCAGATAGTATTCCTTGAGATCATAGCCTTCGTAAAGCGATTTTAAATTCATTCATTTCCTCCCGTGATTTCTGTTTTCTTGAAGTCCGCATAGTACCTAAGTGTATTATATGGGGCCAATACGAGCATTTGGTAACCATTATGTTAAGAAATCAGAAACCCTTATCTTTTTCATATCTTATAAACTATATCACATATCATGAAGAATTTACAGAATGAACAATATTTCTACCCGCCTCATCATGTATTATTGAAACGTGGAAAGGGAATACATCATGGGCAGACGGAAAAGATTTGCATTATTCGGGAGCAGCCTCACCAGTAGATTCAAGCGCAGTTTGTGCCGGGTCTTCAGCATTGCCGCGGAAGAATCCGATGTCGATCTTGTTATTTTCAACACCTACGGGAAGCTCGGCTCCACCAACGGGTTCAACGAAGATTACGAATCCGAGATCCTCGACTATTTCGATCTTGACCAGTTTGACGGCATCGTTTTCGACGCCGAAGGATATAATGTCGACGGCATGTCGGAGACGATCGAGAGGAAGCTCCGCGCCGTGAAGTGTCCCGTCATTTCCATCAGTAGTTATATCGAAGGCTTCTATAACATCCGGTTCGATGATTCCGGCGGACTCCGGAAGATGGTCGAGCACTTTATCGATCACCACCACTTTACGAAGATCGGTTACTTTTCCGGTATTCCGGGACATCCGGATGCCGTTTCCCGTTTGAACGAATTCCATTCCATCATGGAAGAACGCGGTCTGCCGCGGGACGGTGCAGGCATATTTGAAGGCGACTTCTGGTTCGGAAAAGGCATGGATGCGGCGCACTTCTTCCTGTCCCTTCCCGAGCGTCCGGAAGCGATCGTCTGCGCCAACGATTTTATGGCTATCTCCCTGATCAATTCCTTCCGCCAGCTCGGCATCAAAGTCCCGCAGGATATCGCGGTCTCCGGATATGACGGAACGATCGAGGGCCAGGAGTATCTCCCGATTCTGTCAACAGTTACCCGTGAGCGTCTCGATATTGCTCGAAAAGCACTGCACCTCCTGATCGACATCTCCGACAATAAGGATGTCAGTGACTTTGATCTTAATGTCGCGCCTAAGCAGATCTATTCGCAGTCCTGCGGATGCGTTTCCGTGGACTACCAGCACATCATCGATCTGGTCGCTCAGTGTCACGATGACCAGAGGATCATCAGCGTAAATCTCTACGAATCCGAATCCGCGATGGTCAAGCTCAACCGAGCGGAGAACGTTCGGAAGATGGAATCTGTTTTTGCAGAAGATGCCATCAATTTCGGAGATTACTCCTCTTTCTTCCTGATGGTGCATACCGATTCCGAAGGAAGACCCATGTACAACAGTAATTTCTCCTCTCCCTCCGGAAAATTCGCCCCTGTCATTTGGGTCGATAAAAACGATGAGTACACCAATTGCCCACACGTATTCGACCGGACCTCTTTCCTTCCGCAGGCAGGCTCCGGCAGAAGCCATGTCCAATATGTCATGAGCGTGCATTTCGCGGAAAAACTTTTCGGATACGCTGTCGTCGAGATGACAGGAAAAGATATCTTCACCGAATTCTATAACGTTTGGCTTCACAATCTCGGCGTAACACTGAATACCCTCCAGAAGACTGACCGGATCAACAAGCTGATCTCGGAGCTCGAGGGCCTGAGCATCACGGATATGCTGACCGGGCTTTATAACCGCCGTGGATTCGACGATAAATCCAGAAAGACGATTTCGGAATTCCACGAGTACATCACCGTCTGCACGATGGTCATCGACATGGACGGCTTAAAGAGCATCAACGACAGATTCGGCCATCACGAAGGTGACCGTGCGATAAAAGCACTTGCCGACATGATCCGCCAGTGCTGTGACTCCGGCGAGATCGCCGGCCGCGCAGGCGGAGACGAATTCTATATTTTCGCCCCGGATTATTCCGAGACCCGGCTGACCCGCTTTACCAACCGCCTGAATGAGATGGCCGCGGAATTCAATAAAGCAAACACCTGCGACTATCAGCTGGACTTCAGTTTCGGAGCATACCTTACCACTACCAATGCATCCGGAAGCATCGAAGAATTCCTGAAGATCAGCGACGCCCGCATGTACGAGCAGAAGATGGGTAAACCGGGCAGAAACTCCCTGTAAAAAACACATACCGGGATCCCTACCTCTTTTTCTTTCGCCCATTACCTATACTGAAAGTATAGTTTTACCTACCCTAATTGTATTGGTAGTGTATTTTCATTTGATGTCGTTTCCTCTACAATAAAGACAGTTGAAACTACACCGGAAGTGCAGGAAACAACCTGCAGCCGCAGGAAGAGGAGACATCTATGAAAAACCGGTTCGCCACAAAATTCAGAGCTTTTCGTAAAGAAAGAGGCCTTACCCAGGAGAAGATCGCCGAGGTCTTCGATGTTACCGTCGGTGCCGTCCATAAGTGGGAAGCCGGGCTCTCGACACCGGACATCGGACTCCTCATGGAGATCGCGGACTTCTTCGACACATCGCTCGACACGCTGATGGGCTTCGATCTTCGCGACAACCGTGTAAGCGAGCTGGCTTCCCGTCTCCGCCACATGCTCGACACCAAGGACCTGACGGGCATGAAGGAAGCGGAGATGGCCCTCCTCAAGTATCCGCACAGCATCGAGATCGTTTACGAGAGTGCCTGCATGTATCTCGCCTTCGCGACGCTTTTTAAGGACAGCAGGAAATACTACTCCCGCTCAGCCGAGCTCTATAAGACCGCGATCCGGCTCCTGCCGCAGAACACGAATCCGAAGATCAACGACACTCTCATTTACGGCGGACTCGCCAACGCCTACTTCGGGATGGGCGAGATCAACAAGAGCATCGAGATCCTGGAGAACAGAAACGTCGGCGGCACCTTCAACTCGATCCTCGGGATCTCACTCGCGGGTATCGGCAGATATGACGATGCAGACATCTATCTTTCCTACAGCATGATCGACATGATCGGTAAGTCGATCAATCTTGTGACCGGAAAAGCGCTGATATATCTTCACGCAGGAAAGCTTCAGGAAGGAAAGGACATACTGCTCTTCGGACTTCAGATGAACGAGAGTTTCCGAAGCGGTGACCATACGATCTTTCTTGATAAGATCGACTGCCTGTATCTTCCGGCGCTTGCCGGAATCGAGTTAAAACTCGGAAATAAGAAGGAGGCGCAGAAGTGCCTGAAGAAGGCCAGGGAGATGGCAGAGAAGTTCGATCGCGCGCCGGACTCCGATGCCGGAAACCTCCGCTTCTGCTCCATCAAGGAAAACTGCAATACATACGATACGACGGGCGACAAAACAGCGATCGAATGTATCGAGTACGTGCTGGATTTTCTGAAAGACAAAGAGCTCGACAAACTCTGGGAATCGACCATTAAGTAACGACAGCGGCGCAAAAAGGAGCGCCGCACCATCCAAACAAACGAGGTAAACGAATATGAAAAACAGATCCATTCGTGTGGAACTGGTATCCCGGTTCTACAGGAAAAACCACTGCGCCTTTTTTACAGCACTTTTCGGTGCCATCCTCTCCGGAACCACGGGATTGATCGTCTCCTGGATCCTTAAAGAGATCATCGATATCCTCTCGGGACAGAGCTGCTTCACACTTCTTCAGATCCTCCTGGTCTGCG